>CAYPIG010000009.1:0-18222 GCA_964410705.1 uncultured Gallionella sp. | reverse complement strand
AGGCGACCCAGGCCATAAAACAAATACGATTCAATACCATGACAATCATCCGAAAATATTGCTGAACTGCATAGAAAAACACCGCTGGGAAAAAACCTTCAAGTATCTGCCAATCACAACCAGAACCGACAAAGACGCATTTTATCGCCTTCTTCCTATGATTTTTAGTCATAGCCTCAATTTTGTTGTGCGATAATACACTTATAACAATGCGAGTCAATCCTGACATGGGGCAGATCAATTCCGATTCATCTGTACTTTCTTATTGACAGCACCGCATCATTTCGGCAACCATCAGCACGCTAAGGGGATCTATATGCACCCGCTACAACTTTGCTTAAACAATACGGCTTCCTGATTCGCGATGAGATACGAACTTAAGGTACTAAAGGGTGGTGAAGGCATTAGCCTGATCGAGCTCGACGCTGGCAGCGCGGAAGCTGCGACCAATCATTTCAAGCAGCAGGGCTATACGGTGCTGGGCGCCCGTCAGGTAGGCGGCTTAGTCAGCCGCCTGACTCACGGCAACCACCGCTTCCCCCTGCTGCTGTTCAGTCAGGAATTGCTGTCTCTGATCACGGCGGGTCTTAGCCTGATTGAGTCTCTGGAAGCCTTAGCCGAAAAGGAGCGCAACACACAGATCAAGCAAGTCTACGACACCATAGTCGCCCGCCTTTATGAAGGTCAGACTTTCTCTGCCGCCTTGGGGGAATTACCCAGCGTCTTCCCGCCGCTCTACATCGCAACCATACAGGCCAGCGAGAAAACCGGCGACATGAACGAGGCGCTGACGCGCTATGTCGCTTATCAGACGCAACTCGATCTGGTCAAGAAACGCATCATCAACGCATCGATATACCCAGCCTTGCTGCTTTTTGTCGGCGCGCTGGTCATAACTTTTCTGATGGGTTATGTTGTACCTAAGTTTTCTGCGGTCTATGAAGGCACCAATACCACGCTGCCCTGGATGTCGCAGATGCTGCTCAAGTGGGGCGTGCTGCTCAAGACCCACGGCCCCTTCATTTTGACGCTGCTTGTCAGCCTGATCGCGATCGCCACCTACCTTTTGAGCCGACAGGAATTTCGCGCCAAACTGCTCTTGAAGTTGTGGCACGTACCCGGCATGGGCGACCGGCTGCATGTCTATCAGCTGGCACGTTTTTATCGCACGCTCTCCATGCTGCTCAAAGGCGGCACGCCTGTAGTCAAGGCACTGGATATGGTTTCAGGGCTGCTGCAACCCACCCTGCGCAGCCGTCTGGAACTTGCCACTGTCAGCATACGCGAGGGGAAATCCATTTCGGTTGCGATGGAAAATCACGAACTGACCACACCGGTTGCGCTTCGCATGTTGCGCGTCGGTGAGCGCACCGGAGACATGAGCGGCATGATGGATCGCATCGCGACTTTTTACGACGAGGAAATGTCGCGCTGGGTCGAGTGGTTCACCAAACTGTTTGAGCCCGTGCTGATGGCGCTGATAGGCCTCATCATCGGCGCAATCGTCATCCTGATGTACATGCCGGTCTTTGACCTTGCCGGGAATATCCAGTAATGGATAGGCAAGCCCATATTTACTATCGAAATCAGTCCATGGCGACAGGAGAATTAAAGTGACCGAACAAACCAAGCGCAGTGAACCACGCAAGTTACTCAAGAAGCAACCCAAGGGAAAATTCTGGCTGTTATATGACGATGTGTGCGTTGATATCCTCGCGATACGTGATATCTCACCCAACGGCATCAGCATTTCTCTTGCCAAACGCGTCGAGAACCCCACCAATCTGCGCGTTAAATATCAGAACGAGCAGATCGACATGCTGTTTAACGGCGTGATGATCTGGCATTCATCCAAGAAGGAGACGGATCCGGCTGAACAGCCTTATGCAGTCGGCATCAATCTGATCAGCAGCAATATGCTGTTCACCCTGGTACGCTAGTTCGTACCAGCAAAAAGGCCCGCAATCGCGGGCCTTTTTTCATAGTTAAGTTGAACAGCTAGCGGGGAATCATGGATGAAGGCATGGCCGTCGCATTAACGGGTTTCGCGTTAGAAGCTACAGTCTGAGGCTTAGCCATGAAAATCCATTCAGAATACCGTGACTTACCTTCGAAGCTGCGGTTGACCGAAGCAAAGCCGCTCTTTTTGATGGGAGCATCTTCAGACAGGCTGTAAACCCCGGTTATGCCACCGGATGGATTTACGACTACGCCCCAGTCCGATGATCCGGTAATGGGATCCAGGTACATCCTGCGCAGATAACGCCTGGTATCCGGATAGCGGGGATCTTTCAGCAAATCGGATAGCCTGTGCAGACTCCTGTCAGTCCCGGGACTGCTCTTTGCATACTGATCCATCGCTACGCGAAACTGGTTGCCGACAAACAACAACTCCTGCTCACGCTCACGCTTGACCGACTCGGCCCAGATTTGTCCCGTAGCCGCCATACCGACACCTATGATAGAGACGAATATCATCACCCCGATATAGGTAAAGCCTTTTTGATCCTTCACGATCACCAGTCCCGGTAAGAAGTACCGTCCATCGCATAACCCGGCGCACCGCTGTGAATTTCGTAGACAGCACCGATACCTACGTCTTGTGGGGGCACAATTTCCCAGCGGGTAGAGCTCTCCGCGACAGGATCATAGGGGAGACTGCGAAGATATTTCTTGCGCACCAGATCGTCCAGCGTGTCGGGATATTTACCGTTGTCACCGTAATACTTATCAATCGCGCGGCGAACTTCAGACAGATTTTCTTTGAGGACAACTTCTTTGGATTTGTCTACGCTATGGAAATAGCGTGGCATGGCGAGCGTCAATAGCGTGGCGATGATGGCCATCACGACCAGCAATTCGATCAGGGTAAAACCGTTTTGTTTATTTAGCTTCATTACCATTTACCATAGGGTACGCCGTTGATACCAACCGCCGGGGAACGAGAGTAAACATCAAACACATCATCACCCGCACGCGGACTGTCCGGATGGCTCGCATAGCTGCGCAAACCCCAGCTCATTTCAGCCGAAATATTCGGATCAGAAAAAGGGTCACGCGGCATGCGCCGCAAAAAACGCATCTTGCTGCGCTTATCCGTACTCGCCTTATCCTGCATCCCCTCAACCAGTATGCCCAGTGAAGGTGGATAACCCGATTCGGTCAAATTCGAATCGATGCGCTTGTCATCGACTGCTGCCTTGTAGGAATCAATTGCAGTACGGATCTCACGCAACGCAACGCGCAATTCCTGCTCTTTACTGCGCTTGACCACCAGTTCTTCAACGGGAAGAACCAGGGCCGCCAGCAATGCGATGATGGCTACCGAAATAACCATCTCGATCAGAGTAAAGCCAGTATTACGGGGCATTGGTCGCCAGCATTTTTTCAGGTATAGCAACATTCAAAGCCTCTGGTGCGGCAATTTTCACTGCGGCACCAGACTGCATCGTATCCACCGTCAATTGTGCCGAATCGGCACTGTGCAAAGCCTGCAGCGTCAAGGTAGCGATGCGTCCGCGGCTACCCGTAGGTCCCGTTGCAGCCAGACCGATTTGCACCTGACCTGCCGCTTCGTTGTCCGTATGGCTGAACTGATCTGCAGCTACTGAATTACCCGCGTTCACGCTGACCAGCTTGAACAGGGCGGTATCGTAGTTCACTCGGAATGCCACATCCTGCTGAGCCGCGGCAACTGCACCGTCCAGCTGCACTACCAGCATTTCGCCGACATTCACCTGCGCCGGAGCAGACCAGCTCAGCGTCAGCGGCACGACGGCAACCGGTGCCTGCTTTTGCACGGGTGAATCCATATCCGGACTGCTCTTGACCAGAGCCTGACTCATAGACAAGGTCGATGAAGGCAGATCGCTCTTGTTCAGCAAATCGCTGCCCGACGCTACGGGAACTTGCGCTCCGGTTGAACCGGTAGATCCCAGCTGAGAAAAGTCAACTGTCGCCCCCGGACGCATCTGCAAACGGTTACTGCGCAGCGAACTTTCGGTACCCGACCAGTACTGTACATCCTTGGCTTCAGCGTGACGCGCCTTACCCACGATGTGCGGTGTAATGGAGAGGATAATCTCGGTCTTGATTCCGTTTCCTGCATTTTGCGAGAACAGACGCCCTATGCCAGGCAACTGACCCAGACCCGGAACCTTGTTCGCGGTATTACGCATCTCGTTGTCGATCAATCCACCCAGAATCTGCGTTTCCCCGTCTTTCAGCTGCAGCAGCGTGGAGGCATTGCGGGTACCGATCTGATACGCGCGAGTACCGGATACGGCATCGACGATCGTGTTGGTAATCGAGCTGACTTCCATGTTCACCTTGATCGCCACTTCATTGTCCAAATGGATATCGGGTTCCACATCCAAAGACAGTCCTACGTCGATATAGCGAACGTTGGCTGTAACGACCGTCGCCGTTCCGCCGGTAACCGGCGTGGCACCCTGAGTGATGATAGGCACGCGTTCACCGATCATGATCTTCGCTTTTTCGCGATTTCTAGCCCGGATACGGGGGCTTGCGATGATGTTGGTATCGGAATCCGTCATCAGCGCATGTAAAGCCAGACTTACATTCGGGCTGGTGACTATGGTATTGCCATTGATGTGGCGCAGCTGATTCAGCGTCAGACCATTTGCCGCAGCACCCGCCGCAGCACCTGGAATCGCAGCCGTACCGATTGCTGTCAAAGACATCTGGGACGGCCAGAGCACACCCAGATCGGTCAGCCTGTTGCGCGTAACTTCCAGCACCTCGACTTCCATCATCACTTCGGGCTCTGCGATATCCTGATCGGAGATCAGCTTCTCAGCCAGTTGCACCGCATCCGGCGTATCGCGGATGATGATCGAATTTGTCTTTTCGTTGACGAAAATCGAAGACGATTTGAGCAGCGTCTTCAACATGTTCTGAATCGCTTTAGGATCTGCATTGGTCAGATGAAAACTTCTAACCACCAGCTCCTGATACTCTTTGAGTTTGGTCGGAGTGTTAGGATAGATCAGCAACAGGTTGTCGTTGACCACCTTTTTCTCCAGCTGCCCCTGCATCATGATCATATCGATGGAATCTTCAACCGACACGTCCTTGACGAACAGGGTGACCTTCAAATCCTTGCGCACATCCTTGTCGAACATGATGTTGATGCCGCTGATGCGCGACAGCGCTTCAAAAACGGTCGTGACCGGTGCATCCTTGAACTGCAATGTTACCGGCTTTCTGTATTTGGCAGTCAGCTCATTTTCCTGAACCACTTCAGGCACACTGAGTTCCTGAATATGGCGCGCCAGCTGACGCGCTTCCATGCTGGCCGGATTTTCCATCTGAACGGTCTTCAAGAGCGCGGATGCAGACTCCAGATCGCGTGCCTTGATCAGATTCCTGACATCGTTCAGCCGTTTTTCATGGCGCTGATCCATGGCCAGCAGCTCTAGCCCGGCCAGCGCATTGCTGTTGGCCCGGTCTATGCCCAGGATACGTTCGTACAGTTTACGCTCTACCTCTTTTTTACCGGCAGAACGAGCCACATTCGCCTCAGTCGTCAACTTGGCGATAACCTGCTCGCGATTGCGCTTTTCATCTTTAAGAAATTCGGCGTTATCAGGAGCCGACTTGGCAGCCTCATGAAGCTTGGCCAGACCCTCCTCATAACGGTCGCTTTCCATCAATGAAAGACCTTCTTTATGCAGTTGATCGCCCGCACATCCGGAAAGCAACAGCACAGCTGAAGCTACCAGTACCCCAGTTTTGCCATTGAAGCTATTCATAGTTCTCTCTTTCATATTCCAACACCCAAATTGAGCGACTGTTTAATACCAAGCGGAATGTAGGTAAGTTCAAGCTGATTACCAATAATCGCACCAACACTATACAAATTGTCTATCACTTCACCCTGCACTACCGTGTATACCTTCGCACCCTGCGACAGAATTACTACGGGCTGCGGCGCACCGGTTTCCTTATACTGCCCCACAAAGGTGAAGGGCAAGGGCGGCGCAGTTGGCTTGGGTGGCGGCAGCGGCTTAGGCGGTGGCGGTGGCGGCGGAGCGACATACCACGACTTGGAAGCAAATATATCGCTGACCTCAGTCTTTCCCTCTGATATTCGCAGGGTATTCCATCCGGAATCTGCGCTAGCCAGCCGTTGCGGCGCGCGCTCACGCGCCGCACTGACCACCTCTGGGGCATCCTCTTGTGACTGCAGCATCACCAGAACACCCAGCGCCAGTGCTGCCGGCAACAAAATCTTCAGACTACTCATGAGCCCTCCCCGACAAAATACAAAGCGAGTTTGATGGTCGCCTCAACTTCCGGCTCAGCGATTTTCTCTCTGCGGTATTCAACATGTTCCAGCGCCATGAAAGGGATATCCTCCATCACCATGGCGATATAGCTGCGAATTTGCGGATAAGTCGCCTTGACTGGCAAAGTGATCTGATAACGAACCAGTTTGCCTTTCTTGCTTCTGACCGTCTGATAGTCCCCCTTATCCAAATTGAGAGAGGCCTGTTCAGAATTGGAAAATACTTTTTCGATCCAGTCGGTCGCATTCTTGTCGGCTGGCAAAGACTGATAAAAAGTCGCCAGACGGCCTTCCGGCGTTTGCAAGAACTCCTTCTTCAGATCCCCGCGTTCTCGTTTTTCTTCTACGATGCGGATCTTGTCCTTGGTGGAGGAAATCTGCTGCTGAGTCGGCAAGATGACCGTGGCATAGAAAACGGCATAACCTGCGATGATGCCCGCGGCCAGCATCCCCGGCAGCCCCATGTGCATATTCATCCAGCGCGTCTGCCTTGCCGCACTGAATGTGCTGGCTTCGGCTGCGTGCTCCGTCTTGAGTTTTCGCGACTTCAACAAAGACCCTTTGAATGTATTGAGACGGCTCATTGTGGTAGCTTCCATTGTGCCAGCACGGTAAAGCTCATCGGCTTTTCCGGGTCGGCCAGTTCAATCTGATGTGTCTGCAGACGGACATTTTCAAACTGCGGCTGTTTGCTAAGACGACGGATAAAATCCAGCACGGTTGAATAATTGCGAGCCTCCGCACTGATCTTCACCTGATGAGTGATGGTATCAGGCTCTATCGCAAGCAAGCCGATATCGTCGTTGGCAGTCAGCTCTATCGCCTGAAACAATCCGCTCCACGGCAATGAAATCTGGCGCAAGGCATCCTTGGCCTGATTGATCTCCAGGGCCGTATCCCCCGCATCCTGCACCGGACGCTGCTCGCGGCGCTGTATTTGTTCGAGCTTGACCAGTTTATCTTCCCAGGCCGACAGACTCTCATTGAGATGCGTGTAATGCCATCCAACCAGCGGAAAAACCAGCAAAGCCGCGCCGAGCAATCCCGCCCCTAGCCTTGGGAAGTGTCGTGTACTGCCTTGATAATCGAGTTGTAATCGTATCATCTCGTTTTATCCATTCACATAAAGTGCATATTGACGATCACGTTCCAGATCGCGACCGGGCTGACAGGCAATCTGCAGATATTGCAGATTCCAGTGAGTACCTGACGGCAGGCTCACATGTTGCGCAGAGGATATAAACACATTGCGCACATCCGCATCGGCCAGGAACGCTTCGCGATCCAGTTGCTCGGGAAGATCCTGCGCCCAGTTATCGCTGCTGCGCAGCGTGCGAACCCAAACCCACTGACCATCCTTGAGCAAGGACAGACACAGATAGTTCTGCTCGACCACAACCAGCCAGGCGTCCGTTCTGTCAAGCTGAGCACGGCTCTGGTTGTAGGCCAGCATCAGCAAAGGCTGCACCGAATCGAGCGAGATGCTGTGTTTATCCGCCAGTTCGCGCAAGGCGTTCAGCAGTTTTTTGTCCACCGCACTCGCCACCTGCGACTTGCCCGCATCATTCTGACTGACGCGAAATTCCCAGTTAGCCGCCTCGTTTCCGTACATCTGACGGAAAGTATGCTCGGCAAACAGCAGCTCTTCCTGCTGATCTGTCAAAAGATCGCTCCAGGGGATCAGCGCGTAGCGCACAAAGTGATTCGATAAAACCACCGTAGTCTGCGTCTTCGCATCGAAAAATTTTGGCAATGCAACATCCAGTGCGGATAAAGCAGCCGCCCAGGATTCTTCCCCGCTCTCATGGCGGGCACAGGGGATGATCAGCTTATCCATGATCTCACGGCGCCAGCCACCCAGCGTGAGCGTGGCGCGAGCCTTAAGCAGGATCAATTGATCCGGGCAGAGCACTACCCGTAACTCGTTACGAAACCAAAGTGACACGATTGATCTCCTGCAATGTGGTCTCGCCGTTTGCGACCAGAGCCAGCGCGCTTTCACGCAAAAAATAGGTACCATTGCGACGCGCGGCCTCTTTGATTTCTCTTAGCGGTGCACGTGCGATGATAAGTTCGCGAATTTCCTCATTGAGCGAGAGTATTTCTGCTATCGCCTTACGACCCTTGAAACCGGTGCCACGGCACTTGCCGCAACCGCGCCCGACACGGAAGGTCATGCCCTTCACCTGGTCGGCTGTCAGTCCGGATTCTTCAATCAGCTCTGCGCTCGGATGATCTTCGACCGAGCAGGCCGTGCAATTGACCCTGACCAGACGCTGAGCCAGTATTCCGTTGAGCGAAGATACGAAGCTATACGGTTCTACCCCCATGTGTATGAAGCGTCCGATCACATCAAATACATTGTTAGCGTGCACCGTCGTAAATACCAGATGACCGGTCAGTGCCGACTGCACGGCGATCTGCGCCGTCTCAGAATCGCGGATTTCACCGACCATGATCTTGTCCGGATCGTGACGCAAAATCGAGCGCAAACCCTTGGCAAAAGTCAGCCCCTTTTTTTCATTGACCGGGATCTGCAACACCCCTGCCAACTGATATTCGACCGGGTCTTCGATGGTGATGATTTTATCCAGACCGTGATTTATTTCGGTGATCGCCGCATAAAGCGTCGTTGTCTTACCGCTACCGGTAGGGCCTGTCACCAGCACCATGCCATAGGGCTCGCGGGACAGCCGACGCATCATCGCAAGGGAGCGGTCATCAAAACCCAGATAGTCAAGACGCAGCGCCTTCTTCTGGTCAGTGACGGTGCGCTTGTCCAGCACACGCAACACCGCATCCTCGCCGAAACTGCTGGGCATGATGGATACGCGCAGATCTACCTCATGTCCGCGCATGGAAACCTTGAAGCGTCCGTCCTGCGGAATGCGCCGCTCGGCGATATCCAGACTGGAAATCACCTTGATGCGGGATATAACCTGATCGGCCATCGCCAGACCCGCCATCGTCGCCACGGTAGTGAGCACGCCATCGATACGATAGCGGATCACCAGTCCTGACGCGGTCGTCTCCATGTGTATATCGCTGGCCTCCGCCTTGAGCGCATCATAGACGGTGGATTGCACCAGCTTGACAACAGGGCTGGCGGCCTCGCTGATCGACTTGATGGAAAGATCTTCCACTCCGTCTTCTTCACCACCGACAAATTCCTTGACGCCGGCCAAGTCATCCATCGCATGCAGCGATTCTTCGTGATGGGACAGATAAGCCAGAATGTCGCTGCGGTGTGCCAGCGCCATATCGAAATTCGCATGGATATGCTGCTCAGCCCAGGACTGCAGACTTACCTTGAACGGATCGCTGATCACCAGTATCAGCCTGTCATCCTCATTCCAGAGAACCAGACACTCACGCTCCAGCGCCAGCGAAAAGGGAAGAACCTCGAAGGCCGGCGACATGGCCTGCAACTGCGACATATCGTATACACGATAGTGCAACTGCTCGCTTAATGCGCGAACAAAGTTCTCGGCAGTCAGACCCGACTGCTCTTCGAGCACTTCAACCACGCTGCGACGGGTGTGTTCAGCACTGAGGCGCGCATCCGCAACCTGTTTGTTGGAAAAAAAAGACTTACTTTTCAATCTGGGGGCCTCGGCTAATTTATTTTACAGACCGCAAAGCGGCGTCATTTACCAGTTGGTGATATCTGCTGCCTCACCCGTACCGCCAGGCTGACCATCTTTGCCCAACGAAATCAGATCATATTCCCCCTGTGTTCCGGGTATCTTGTAGCCATATACATGACCCCAGGGGTCCAGAGGAACCCCCTTATTCAGATAAGGCCCATCCCAGCGATTTTCGCTCGGCGGACGAACAACCAGCGACTCCAGACCTTCTTCAGCGGTCGGAAAATGCCCTGTATCCAGCCTGAACTGATCCAGCGCTTTTTCCAGCGCATTGATCTGCGCCCTTGCCACCTTGATCTCGGATTTTCCTACCTGCGAAAAATAACGGGGACCAACATAAGACGCCAACAGGCCGATAATCACCATCACCACCAGCAATTCCAGCAGCGTGAATCCGCCATGCTTCTTGATATTGCGCACTCCACTTCCCCTTTACGCACTCTGTTCACTGAGGCTTACATCTGCACTATATTTCAACCATCCCGTCTGATGTCAGGATAATTTAGTTATTGACTCCAGCGATACTTCAAGCACCAACAATACTTTATAAAACCATTCTACCGCGGCGACTTTAACACATTGCACAGGCTAGTCAACCCCCTATCCCACTCTGGAAATGCGCCTACACCGCCACCCTAGACTCCTACCGTGCACAAACGGGATTTATTCGAGTATGCCTCGTGGGCATTTTTCATGATACACAACGGCAAGCATTAATTCCGGAAGAAAACATAACCGGCCCTGGCATTTTTTTTAACCCGATACATCGCAATATCTGCGTTGATCAGCAAGGCTTTTTCATCATCACCCTGCTGAGGATAAACGGCAATTCCGATACTCCCCGAGATTGCGATTTCATGCCCGGCAACACTGAACTCCTGATTCAATACATTCAGAATTTTCTGTGCAACCACGGCCGCGTCCTGCTCATCGTCTATCGCATACAGCAACACCACGAACTCATCTCCGCCCAGGCGCGCTACCGTATCGGAGGCCCTCACACTGCCCAATAGCCGCTGCGCCACCTGCTTGAGCAGCAAATCTCCAACATCGTGCCCCAGTTGATCGTTTACCGGTTTGAACTTATCAAGATCGAGAAACATCACCGCCATATGACGACTCTCGCGCCTGGCCTTGATCACAGCCTGTTGCAATCGCTCTGAGAGCAGCGCACGGTTGGGCAAGCCTGTAAGCAGATCATAATGCGCCATGCGGCGCATGCTCTCCTCCATATTTTTCCGCTCGGTAATATCGCTGTGAGTCCCGATCATCCTGAGCGGCTTACCCTCCAAGGACCGGCCCACGACCATGCCGCGCGCCAATACCCATTTGACGCTGCCATCCAGACAGACCACGCGATGCTCGTTGCAATAGCTTCTGGTCTCCCCTTCCAGACAGGCGCGCACATCCTCCTCGACCTGTGCACGGTCTTCAGGATGTATGCGCTCCCGCCAGGCCTGTTCATTGTTTGCGATATCCTCGTCGGTATAACCCGCAATTTCCTTATAGCGCGGCGAAAATATCACCGTATCGCTCTGCACGTCCCAGTCCCACACCCCATCCCCCGCCCCTTCGAGCGCAAATTTCCAGCGCTCTTCGCTTTCACGCAGCTTGCGGGTGAGTCGCAAAAAATCCCACAGGCCAGCCAGCAGCACGGCAATGATGATGAAGGTAAAAGTGAGGTATTGCCAGCTCACCGGATACTCCCCGGAGCGGGTAATTGCAAGCGAAGAACGCACATACCACGGCGTGACCGTGTAAATATCATTGTGTTCAAGTTGACAGACAGAGGGGCTTGAGATGCGGCGATATTGCACCGGTTTTAATATATTTTCAATCTGTATTCATTCGACTGCGGATTTACTCTGACAAAAAATCCCAGGAAACTGATCGAAAAGCTGCGCTGGCATTCATGAACGGCTTGCATTTGCCGATATCCTAAGCAACAGGGAGACTATCATGAACCTGATCAACGGCATACCGCATCTGGAAAGCAAACTGACCCGGGAAAAGTTCCGGCAGGAAAAACCCGTGCGCAAGGACAAAAAATCTTCACCGCCTTCTGTTCAGCCAGGTGACAGTAAACTGGGGCAAAAACTCGATACGACCGCCTAGCAGGCCCTCAGAGCGTCGCCTTGATCAGCGCCATGCACAACAGCGCATAGCCTGCCGCGAGCAGATCGTCGAACATCACACCCAGACCGCCGTGCCAGTTGCTGTCGAAATAGCGTATCGGCGGCGGCTTGATGATGTCAAAGAAGCGGAACAATGCGAATGCCAGACAGGACCATGCCCACCCTTGCGGGGTGAAAAACAGCACCAGCAACATCGCCACAATTTCATCCCACACCATGCCGCCGTGATCGGCGACACCGAGCGCTTTACCCGTGATGTCGCACACCCACACACCGATGGCAAAAGACCAGATCAACACTAGGATGAACAGCGCATCGCTCAGGCGCGGCGCCAGATACCAGTACATCGGGAAGGCAACCAGGGTGCCGAACGTTCCCGGCGCTTTTTTTGCCAACCCGCTGCCAAAGCCAAATGACAGCAAATGCGCCGGATGACTGAATAAAAAACGCCAGCCAGGCTCAGGTTTGGCTTCATCAAAAATGGTCATAGCCTGCGCTTTCAACATTGATCGGTAGACCGGATGCATCCATGACGACGCAGCCGCTTCCGCTCACGATGCGTCCCACCCGGGTCAGCGGAAAACCCAGAAGTTTCAGTTTTTCACGGTGTTCGACGGGCGCTGTAAAACACAGCTCATAATCATCGCCGCCCGACAAGATGCTGCTGCGCCCCGCAGGGTGAGTTAAGAACCGACTCAATACCGGCGAAGCCGGTAAACTGGCATACACAACTTCAGCCCCCACCCCGGACGCATCCAGTATATGCCCCAGATCGGCCAGCAAGCCGTCCGAGATATCGATCGCGCTGCTGGCAATACCCAATAGCGCCATTCCCAGCTCAACCCGGGGTTGAGGCCGGTGCAAAGAGGGCAAGCAGCTTGATAATTCTTCATCGGAGAGCTTGACCCTACCTTGCAGGTGAGCGAGCGCCAGCGCCGCATCGCCCAGCATCCCCGACACCCAGATTTCATCGCCGGGTTTTGCGCCGCTGCGCCGCAAAGCCTGATTCTCCCCTACTTCGCCGAAGATCGTCACGCAAAGATTCAAAGGTCCGCGCGTGGTATCCCCGCCGACCAGACTTACCCCGTAACGGTCAGCCAACGCAAAAAAACCCGCCGAGAAACGCTCAAGCCAGCCATCGTCGGCACGCGGCAGCGAGATCGCCAGGGTCGCCCAGCGAGGTTGCGCTCCCATGGCTGCCAGATCGGATAGATTCACCGCCAGCGTCTTGTGACCCAACCAATACGGATCGGCATCCGGAAAAAAATGAGTACCTTCTGCCAGCATGTCGGTCGAAACCGCCAGCACCTTGCCCTCATGCACCTGCAACAGCGCGCAATCATCCCCTACCCCCAGCAAGGCACTGGGTGACGGACGGGTAAAGTGCCGTTTGATCAGATCGAATTCAGACATGGATTGACCAGTAAGTAGAGCGGCACTTCGTGCCTCAGTAGCGAGTGGGAAGCCCACTTTCCACTCACCACTCTCTATTTGTTTGCAAACTCCACCGCGCGAACTTTAGGCACCAGTTTGTCGAGCACTCCGTTGACATACTTGTGTCCGTCAGTTCCGCCGAAGGTCTTGGCCAGTTCAACGGCCTCATTGATGACGACCTTGTAAGGCACATCCGGCTGCTGTGAAAGTTCGAAAGCCGCCAGCAGCAACACCGAATACTCCACCGTACTGAGTTCATCGAGCGCACGATCCAGATAAGGGGTGAGCAGCACCTGCAGATCATCGGTCTGAGACAATACGCCGCGCAACAGCTTCGAATACATCGGTTTATCGTAACGCCCCAGATTCTTCTCACCCTGCAGATGAGCCTCGATGTCGGAGGCTGCGGTTCCAGAAACCCGCCATTGATAGATGCCCTGCAGTGCCAGCTCCCTGGCGCGATGCCGGGGGCTTTGCTGCGCCGCGCTCTTCACAGTTTCGGGCATCATGCCAGATCCCGAAGCAAATTGGCCATTTCAATCGCAGCCTGAGCCGCTTCCGCCCCTTTGACGCTGATACGAGCCAGCGCCTGATCGTCGTTGTCGGTGGTCAAGATTGCATTGGCGATAGGCACACCGCACGCCAGCTGCACATCGTTCACTCCGCGCGCCGATTCATTCGACACCACTTCAAAGTGATAGGTATCGCCGCGTATCACCGCACCCAGCGCGATCAGAGCATCGTATTGTTCGGTGTCCGCCATGTGCAGCAGCACGACGGGGATCTCCAGCGCACCGGGAACGGTAGCCAGCGTGATATCCTCATCGGACACGCCCAGACGCACCAGCTCCGCGCGACACGATGCCAGCAGGCCTTCGCAGACCTCAGGGTTAAACCGGCTTTGCACCACACCGATGCGCAAGCCCTTGCCATCCATGTTCTTTTCAATTTCTTTCATTTCCAGCTCCTTTATTCGTGACCGACATAGCCTGTCACTTCCAATCCAAAACCTGCCATGCTCGGCATCTTGTGCGGCGTGGCCAGCAGCCGCATCTTGCCGACGTTCAGATCTCGCAATATCTGCGCACCGATACCGTAACTGCGCGTATCCCATTGTTGCACAACCCCGCCCTGCAAGGTTGCGCGCGCCAGCAGATCCTGCGAAGTCTCACCGCGGTGCAGCAAGACCAGCACGGCCGATTGTGCCTGCGCCATCTTAGCTAACGCATCGTGAACGCTAGTCGAATGCCCTGCGGATTTTTGCTCCAGAAAATCCATCACCGAAAGCGGCTCATGCACCCGCACCAGCGTTTCGCTCTGAGGATCGATCTCCCCCTTTACCAAAGCCAGATGGGTGCGGGATGTCGTATTGTCCACATAAGTCGCCAGATCAAAATCGCCATAAGCGGTAGCGACCTTGCGGCGAGAAACGCGTTCGACCAGTTTTTCATGCTGACTGCGATGCTCGATCAGATCGGCGATGGTGCCGATCTTAAGACCGTGCAGTTTGGCATATTCGATCAGATCAGGCAGACGCGCCATCTCGCCGTCATCCTTGAGGATTTCGCAGATCACCGATGCGGGGGTGAGTCCGGCCAATTGCGCCAGATCGCATCCCGCCTCGGTGTGTCCCGCACGCACCAGCACGCCGCCGTTTTGCGCGCGCAGCGGAAAAATATGCCCCGGCTGTACGATATCGGCGGGTTTGGCATGTTTGTCGGCCGCTGCCAGCACGGTGCGCGCCCGGTCTCCTGCCGAAATGCCGGTGGTCACGCCGCTGGCAGCCTCGATAGAGACGGTAAAATTGGTCGCCAGCGGCAGACCGTTTTCGCGCACCATCAAGGACAGATCGAGCTGCTTGCAATGCGCCTCGGTCAGCGTCAGACATATCAGCCCGCGCGCATGGCGCGCCATGAAGTTAATCTTTTCGGGGGTGGCAAATTCTGCCGCAAACACGATATCGCCCTCGTTTTCACGATCCTCTTCATCGACCAGTATCACCATGTTGCCACGGCGTATTTCTTCGATGATTTCACCTATCGGCGATATTCCGGTCATTGCACTTCCTTTTGCATCATGCGTTCTACGTAACGGGCGATCAGATCGATCTCAAGATTGACCTTTGCGCCCGGCTTCAATTCATTCAAGGTGGTCACATCCAGAGTGTGCGGAATCAGGTTGACTTCAAATTCCGATCCTGCGACGTGATTCACGGTCAGGCTCACCCCGTTGATGGTAATTGAACCTTTCACCGCGATGTATTTGGCCAGAGTGTGAGGGGCGCGCACCACCAGACGCCAGCTCTCGCCGATGTCGTTGAAAGCCACCACCTCACCCACCCCGTCTACATGGCCGCTGACCAGATGCCCGCCCAGACGGTCACACAGCCTCAGCGCCTTTTCCAGATTCACGTGCTTGCCCTGATGTTCAAGACCCACCGTGCAGTCTAACGTCTCACGCGACACATCCACAGTGAATTCGCGCCCGTCGAGTTTCACCACCGTCAGACACACGCCATTCACCGCGATGCTGTCGCCTATCTGCACATCGTCCATCCCCAACACTTCGGCCTCTATCTTCAGCCGCAGACCGCCTTCGCGATCGCTCGCCTGCTTGATGATGCCGACATCCGCGATGATTCCACTAAACACGATCAAACTCCTTGTCGTTTGTTGACTGTTGCAACGATACGCAAATCGCCTCCGACCTGACGCACATCCTGAAATATAAGTTCAATGCGCTGATCCAGCCGGACCAGCTCGCCTAAATTCGCCATACCGCGCGCCGCATCTCCTAGCAACTGCGGCGCAATATACAGCAGCAGCTCGTCCACCAGACCCGCTTTTAGCAGGGCGCCGGTCAGCACCGCTCCCGCCTCGACCAGCACCTCGTTGCAGCCGCGATCAGCCAGATCGCGCAGCGCGGCAGACAAGTCGACCCGAGCATTTTCATCCGGCATAACCACCACGGTCGCACCCGCATTTTGCAGCTGCGCGGCCTTGCGTTCATCGCCGATCGCGCAATAGATCAGCGCACCTGGCAAAATACGCGCATCTGTTGGCATGCGCAGCCTGCTGTCCAGCACCACCCGCAGCGGCTGACGAAAAGTTTCTATGCCGCGCACATTCAACTGCGCATCGTCTGCCAGTACGGTATTGATGCCGGTCAGCACCGCACAGGAACGCGCACGCTGTCGCTGCACATCCAGCCTGGCATCGGCACCGGTGATCCACTGACTGACGCCGTTGGCAAGCGCGGTTCGCCCGTCCAGACTCATGCCCGCCTTGCAGATGACCTTGGGCATGCCGCAATTCATCCGTTTTGCAAATCCCGCATTCAAAGTCAAAGCGGCATTTTCCATCAGATAGCAGTCAACCGCTATCCCGGCCGCGCGCAACCTTCCGATGCCGGCACCCGAAACCTGCGGGTTCGGATCTGTCATCGCCACCACCACGCGCGCCACACCGGCGCTAATCAGCGCGTCAGAACAGGGCGGCGTGCGGCCGAAATGAGAACAGGGTTCTAGTGTGACATAGGCCGTCGCACCTCGCGCGGCTTCGCCTGCCTGCTGCAGCGCATAAACTTCGGCATGCGGCTCTCCGGCCTTTTTATGCCAGCCGCAACCCAGCCGCTTTCCGTCTTTCACGATCACGCAACCGACGCGCGGATTGGGACTGGTGCCATATAGACCCAACTCGGCCAGATGCAAGGCCTCGGCCATCCAGCGGCTGTCTTCGGCGCTGAACATCAGTCAGACTTCTTGTTGGCGCGCCGGTCCCGCACCGCCTTGACCGCATCGGTAAAGTCTCCGACATCCTGAAAACTCTTGTAAACAGAGGCGAAACGGATATAGGCGACCTTGTCGAGTTTTAGCAACTCCTGCATCACCAGTTCGCCCACGCCTCTGGAATCGATCTCACGCTCACCCAGCGCAAACAGCTGATGCGTGACGCGATCGATCGCCGCATCCACCATTTCGGTCGAGACCGGTCGCTTGTGCAAGGCGCGTTTAAAACTGGTACGCAGTTTTTCGACATCGAACTCGCAACGCATGCCGTTGTGTTTGACCACCTGCGGCATGCGCAACTCCACCTTTTCATAGGTGGTGAAGCGTTTGTCGCACGACACGCAGCGGCGACGGCGACGTATGCTGTCGCCCTCCTCGCTCTCGCGCGTATCCACCACCTGGGTGTCGTGACCTTTACAGAAGGGACATTTCATAGACTAGTGGAAAATGGAAAATGGAAAGTGGAAAGTGGGAAGTCGCCCCCACTGACCACTCCCTACTACCCACTGTCCGAATTTACGCTCCGTAAACCGGGAACTTTTCGGTCAGCTTCTTGACTTCACCGGCCACGCGTGCGATCACCGCCTCGTCGTTCGGTGCATCGAGCACATCGGCGATCAGGTTGGACAACAGTTCAGCCTCCAGCTCGCCAAAACCGCGCGTGGTCATCGCCGGGCTGCCAATACGGATGCCACTGGTTACAAAAGGTTTTTGCGGATCGTTCGGAATCGCATTCTTGTTGACGGTGATGTGCGCGCGCCCCAGTGCGGCTTCCGCATCCTTGCCAGTCAGATTCTTGGCCTGCAGATCGACCAGGAACACGTGGCTGTCGGTGCGGCCTGAAACGATACGCAAACCGCGCTCTTTCAATACGCGCGTCATCACGCGGGCATTTTCCACCACCTGACG
>CAYPIG010000008.1:0-54506 GCA_964410705.1 uncultured Gallionella sp. | reverse complement strand
CTTTGCACGCCGGTGTTCATGTAGCCTTCGTTGTCGTAGCAGATGTACAGCACATCGTCATTGCGCTCGAACATGCCGGACAGACAGCCAAAACCTATGTCGGTAGTTCCGCCGTCTCCGCCTTGCGCCACGACGCGGACTTCATTGCGCCCCTTGACCTTCATTGCCGCAGCGATACCGGTCGCCACCGCTGCCGCATTGCCAAACAGCGAATGTATCCACGGCACCTGCCAGGAGGATTCAGGATAAGGGGTAGAAAATACTTCCAGGCAGCCGGTGGCATTGGCCGCAATCAGCTGGCCGCCGCTTTCTGCCATCGCCGCGTCTATCGCATAGCGTGCGCCCAGCGCCTCGCCGCATCCCTGGCAGGCCCGGTGTCCCGAATTGATCGAATTGCTGCGCTGCTGAGTTGCCTGCAAGCTGCGCTCATCTGCGCTGAGCAGGCGATTGCCGACGGTGAAAGTGCCGGTCTGATAAAATTTGACTGGTTGAAAACCCATGCTGACCCCCTAACCGAATTTGGCCGAAACAATACCCTTGTCGTACAGGATGTTCTCGGCAGCAGGGCCGGAACGGCGCGTGGTCTTTTCGCGCTCCAGCTGTTTATTGACCGCACTCCAGTCCAGGTCGAGGAAAGTGTTGGGCGGCAGTGCCTCCTGTTCCAGCTCCAGGAACAGCTTGTGCAGAGAGGATTTGGGAATCGGACGCCCACCAAGACCCGCGATCGCGGTAAACCCTTTAAGACCGGTTCCGGTCACCGCCATGCGCACATCGGTGGCGACGATGCCGCCCATGCCCACCGCAAGACTCTTTTCCAGTACAAGGAAACGACGGCAACCGATCAGTGCGTTCTTGACCTGTTCCAGCGGGAAGGGACGATAGCTGATGATGCCCAGCACGCCGATCTTGTGGCCCGCGCAGCGCATCTCGTCCACTACATCCTTGATGGTGCCCAGTATCGAACCCATCGCGATGATGATGGTTTCCGCATCCTCTATGCAATAAGTTCGGATCAACCCGCCGGAATCGCGACCGAACTGCTGTTTGAATTCCGCAGCCAGTTCCGGGATGCGGTCGATCGCCTGCATCTGTTTGGCGTGGGCCAGGTATTTGACCTCCATGAAGGCTTCCGGGCCCACCATCGCGCCGATAGAAACCGGTTCCGCAGGGTCTAGCACCTGACGCGGCTCAAAGGGCGGCAGATAGGCATCGACCTGCTGCTGCGAGGGAATATCGATGCGCTCAAAGGCATGGGTCAGGATAAAACCGTCCATGCACACCATGATGGGCATGGAGAGCTCTTCGGCCAGACGAAAGGCCTGTATGTGCAGATCGACCGCCTCCTGATTGGTTTCGGCAAACAGCTGCATCCAGCCCGAGTCGCGCTGCGAGAGCGAGTCGGAATGGTCGTTCCAGATGTTGATAGGCGCGCCGATGGCGCGGTTGGCCACCGTCATCACGATGGGCAAGCCTAAACCCGATGCGTTATAGACCGCTTCGACCATGAACAGCAGACCCTGAGATGCTGTGGCGGTGTAGGAACGCGCACCTGCAGCAGATGCGCCGATTGCAACTGACATCGCGGCGAATTCGCTTTCCACATTGATGAATTCGCAGGGGGTCAGCTCGCCGGATTTCACCATTTCGCCCAGCGCTTCGACGATGTGGGTTTGCGGTGAAATGGGGTAGGCGCAGATCACTTCGGGGCGACAAAGCGCGACCGCTTCGGCAACGGCCTTGGAACCTTCGGTCTGTTTAAGCATGCTCTTCCTCCTTCAAGGGGAAAGCCGGATGGGGGTTCATCATTTGTTTAACCAGGTTGTAGGCTTCGGTCGCTGCAGCGATATTGCCTTCCGCCACCTTGCCCTTGAATTTCTCGTTGATCGCCAGGATCACCGACTCCAGTCTGATGGTGCCGGAAAGCGCGGCAAATCCCGCGATCAGTGGCACGTTGGGGATGGGGCGGCCTACATGCTTTAACCCGAGTTCGGTGGCAGGCAAGGTGCAAAAACGCTCCGCTCTGCGGCTCTTTACCAGCTCGCTCAACCCAAGCTCTTCAATGCTGTGGCGCGAGTTGAACAGAACATAACCATCGGCTTTCAAGCCGGCAAACACGTCGATTTGATGCAGCAGGGTAGGATCCTGAATGATGATCGCATCGGGCTCCGCAATCGGCTCGCGCAGACGGATCTCTTTATCCGAGATGCGGCAAAACGCCACCACCGGCGCGCCGGTGCGTTCGGAACCGAAACTGGGAAATGCTTGTGCATGACGTCCCTCCTCGAATGCTGCGACGGACAACATCTCTGCGGCAGTGACAACGCCCTGACCGCCGCGACCGTGAACACGAATCTGGAACATGCGACACTCCTTTGAATAGACTGGCGCAGAATTCTACGCCAGTTCGGACGTATGCGCTTAATTTACGCCCAGCAACTCCACGTCGAAAACTAAAGTTGCATTGGCCGGAATCACGTTACCTGCGCCGCGAGCGCCATAACCCATGCTGGATGGAATGATCAGCGTGCGGCTGCCGCCCACCTTCATGCCCGCAACGCCGACGTCCCAGCCCTTGATGACGTGTCCTGCACCCAGCGGGAACTGGAACGGATCGTTGCGGTCGCGCGAGCTGTCGAATTTTTTGCCCTTATGGTCCGCAGCGGCCTCGTCGTACAACCAGCCGGTGTAATGCACGGACACGTTTTGCCCGGCAATGGCTTCCTTGCCTTCGCCCAGTTTGATATCGTTCTTGATCAGTTCAGTCATGTTGCTTTTCTCCAATACGGGTTTAGGGGGTGCGGCCTGTTCAGAGCACGCGGTGGAAACAAATGCTCCAGACAGCAGCATGGCGAACGAGAGTGTTGAAATCAGTTTCATTGATGCCTCGATTTATCCGTAACGGCGCGATTTTAGCGCACACCCAGCAATTCCACATCAAATACCAGTGTCGCGTTCGGCGGAATCACGCCGCCCGCACCGCGACGACCGTAGCCCATTTCAGGCGGTATGGTCAGCGTACGGCTGCCTCCCACCTTCATGCCCGCAACACCTGCGTCCCAACCGGAAATGACACGGCCCATGCCGAGTGGAAATTCAAAGGGCTCGTTGCGGTCGCGCGAGCTGTCGAATTTCACGCCCTTGTTATCGGGCGATTTCTTGTCGTACAGCCAGCCGGTGTAGTGCACGGTGACGCGCTGCCCCGCACGTGCCTCTTCGCCTTCACCAGTCGCGCTATCCACGATCTCGGTGCGAATGACCTTGAGCAGTTTTACATCGAACACCAGCTTGGCGTTGGGGGGTATGTCGTCACCCGCACCGTGGGAGCCGTAGCCCATCTCGGATGGAATAATCAGCGTGCGTGTTCCGCCTTCCTTCATGCCTGCCACGCCTTCGTCCCAGCCCTGAATGACGCGTCCCGCACCCAGCGGGAAGTCGAACGGGTCATTGCGGTCGAGCGAGCTGTCGAATTTCGCGCCCTTATTGTCGGGTGCGGCATCGTCATACAGCCAGCCTGTGTAATGCACGATGACGGTCTGTCCGGCCTGCGCCTCTGCGCCTTCGCCAAGGTTTGTGTCGATTACAATGAGTTGGGTCATGATGTTCCTTTTATTTGGTTATCGCAGTCAGGGCACCGGTGCCCATACCGCTTGGTTAGTAACTCAGCACCGATGCCAGCCATCTTTCGGCTGTTTCCTTGTCCCAACCTTTGCGCCTTGCATAGCTTGTGATCGGACAGTGTGGATTTCACCTGGTTAAGAGTGCTCGTCATTTAAAAGCTATAGTCAATCTTGCCAGTTTTTGGTCGAGCGTCAGCAGTGTGAGATTATTCACAAGCGCTGTTGCTGCAATGATTGCGTCCGGTAATTTGCAATGGCTTGTACGTCGCAGTTGAATTGCTTTTTGTTCAGTAGCTTCATCAATAAACAGTATGCGACAGTTGCTCATAAAATCCAGAATGGCAACTTCTTCAGCCTGCACTAGTCCCGGAAACCCTAGCAACTCCATTTTGCTGATCTGGCTAACGGCGGCTTTGTTCAGGTCGAATGGCTGCGATTCTATCAGTGTGATGGCAGCTGCTTGCTGCTTGAGCAAGCCGATAATCACATTGGTATCTAGCAGCCACTCAACTCCATTCATCGCGCATCTTTCGCTGAATCTCTACTGGGTCAGAATTGAAATTGGGAGAACCATTCAATCTACCTGTAAAACTGCGCCAGTCGATTTGATCGCTTTTTTCGATTTGTTCCGGTACAACCAGCGTCAGAATCGCCCGACGCTCAGCCGTTGGCGGCAAAGCTTGTAGTGCGTGTATCACGCCTTGGGCATCTATCTCAACCTCAACGGTTTGCAACATGATGACTCCTTCTGGTTACTTTAACGGCGATTCTACTACGTTAGTAGCTCAGCACCGGTGCCAGCCATCTTTCCGCTGTTTCAATATCCCACCCCTTGCGCTCGGCATAACTTGCGACCTGATCTTTTGCGATCTTGCCAGTAGCAAAGTATTTCGCCTCGGGGTGCGAGAAGTAAAAGCCTGAAACCGCGGCGGTGGGCAGCATCGCAAAGCTGTCGGTGATGGTAATGCCCGCACGGTGGGGTGCATCCAGCAATTCAAACAGCGGGCCCTTCTCGCTGTGTTCCGGACAGGCAGGATATCCGGGAGCAGGACGGATGCCGCGATACTTCTCGGCTATCAGTTCATCGTTATCCAGTCCTTCGTCAGCCGCATAACCCCAGAATTCCCGACGCACTTTCTTGTGCAGCAGTTCGGCGAAGGCTTCGGCCAGACGGTCAGCCAGAGATTTCAAAAGGATCGCGCTGTAGTCGTCGTTGTTCTTTTCGAACTCATCGACGCGCGCGTCGATGCCGATGCCGGCGGTCACCGCGAAACCGCCGATGTAGTCCGCAACGCCCTTGGGCGCCACATAATCGGCCAGACAATAGTTCGGGATGGATTCAGGCTTCTTGGTCTGCTGGCGCAGGTTATGCCAGGTCATCGCAACACTTGAACGGGATTCGTCTGTGTATATTTCAATGTCGTCGTGGTTGACGGTGTTGGCCGGGAACAGGCCGAACACGGCATTCGCGGTGAGCCACTTTTCGGCGATGATGCGCTTTAACATGACTTGTGCGTCGGCAAACAGCTTGGTCGCCTCGGCTCCCACCACCTCATCCTGCAAAATCTTCGGATAGCGCCCCGCCAGCTCCCACGCGCTGAAGAACGGCGACCAGTCTATGTATTCGGCGATTTCGGCCAGAGAATAGTCGCGCAGCTCTTTCACGCCGGTGAATTGAGGCTTGGGCGGCGTGTAGTTCGCCCAGTCCGTCTTCAAACCGTGTGCACGTGCGGCTTCCAGCGTGACATAGGAGGCGCTGCCCTTCTTGGCTTCGAACTGCGCCCTTGCATCCTTGTAATCCGCCTTGATGCCGGCGATGTATTCATCTGCCAGCGTGCCGGAGAGCAGATTACTGCACACGCCCACCGCACGAGAGGCATCGACGACATAGACCGTGGTGCCGGAAGGATAGTTGGGCTCGATCTTGACCGCCGTATGTACGCGCGAAGTGGTAGCCCCCCCGATCAAGAGCGGTATCTTGAAACCCTGACGCTCCATTTCACGGGCGACATGCGCCATTTCTTCAAGAGACGGCGTGATAAGTCCGGACAGACCGATTATGTCGACATTGTGTTCGCGCGCGGCATCCAGAATCTGCTGGGCCGGCACCATCACGCCCATGTTGACCACCTCGAAGTTGTTGCACTGCAGCACCACGGTGACGATGTTCTTGCCGATGTCGTGCACGTCACCCTTGACGGTCGCCATCAGGATCTTGCCTTTGGTGCTGGTATCGCCCGAGCGCAGCTTTTCGGCCTCGATGTAGGGGATCAGGTGAGCCACCGCCTGCTTCATCACGCGGGCCGATTTGACCACCTGGGGCAAAAACATCTTGCCCGCGCCAAACAGGTCACCCACCACATTCATGCCACTCATCAGTGAATCTTCGATGACTTCGACCGGGAATTTTGCTGCAAGCCGCGCCTCTTCAGTGTCCTCGACGATGTAGGTCGTGATGCCGCGCACCAGCGCATGCGTCAGACGTTCCTGTACAGTGCCTTTGCGCCATTCCAGATCCTCGACCTGTTCCTTGCCGCCGCCCCTGACGGTCTCGGCGATCTTGACCAGCTTCTCACCTGCATCGGGATGACGGTTGAGCACCACATCCTCGACCGCATCGCGTAGTTCGCGCGGAATTTCCTCGTATACGCCCAATTGCCCGGCGTTGACGATGCCCATGTTCATGCCGGCACCAATCGCGTGGTACAAAAACACGGTATGGATGGCTTCCCTCACCGGCTCGTTGCCGCGGAAGGAGAACGATACGTTGGAGACGCCACCGGAAATCTTCGCGTAGGGCAGATTGGCCCTGATCCACTTGCAGGCCTCGATGAAATCCACCGCGTAGTTGTTGTGCTCCTCGATGCCGGTGGCGATCGCGAAGATGTTCGGGTCGAAGATGATGTCTTCTGGCGGGAAGCCGACCTTGTTCACCAGGATGTCGTAGCTGCGTTTGCATATCTCGGTCTTACGCGCGAAGGTGTCGGCCTGTCCCGCTTCGTCGAACGCCATCACCACCGCCGCAGCGCCGTATTTGCGCACCAGCGTCGCGTATTTGATGAAGTTCTCCTCGCCTTCTTTGAGCGAGATCGAATTGACGATGCACTTGCCCTGCACGCATTTCAAGCCCGCCTCGATGATGTTCCACTTGGAGGAGTCGATCATCAACGGAACGCGGGAGATGTCGGGTTCGGAGGCGATCAGGTTGAGGAACTTGACCATCGCAGCCTCTCCGTCCAGCATCGCCTCGTCCATGTTGACGTCTATCACCTGTGCGCCGGTTTCAACCTGCTGCTTGGCGATTTCCAGCGCCTCGTCGTACTTGCCTTCCAGCACCAGACGTTTGAACCTGGCAGAGCCCGTTACGTTGCAGCGTTCACCGACGTTGACGAACAGCGAGTCGTCGCCGATGTTGAACGGCTCGAGTCCCGACAACCGGCACTCGACCGGGTTTTGCGGAATCTGGCGCGGCGGGATACTGGCAACCGTCTCGGCGATCGCCTTGATGAAGGCAGGGGAGGTGCCGCAACAGCCGCCTATGATGTTGAGAAAACCGCTGCTAGCCCATTCCCTGATGTGACCCGCCATGTTCACCGGCGTGTCGTCGTAGCCCGTCTCGGCCAGTGGGTTGGGCAATCCGGCGTTGGGGTGCGCGGAGACATAGCAATTGGCAACGCGCGAGAGTTCCTGCACATACTGACGCAGCTCCTCCGCACCCAGCGCGCAGTTGAGGCCGATGGACAGGGGCTTCGCGTGGGCGAGCGAATTGTAGAAGGCTTCGGTCACCTGACCTGTCAGCGTGCGCCCTGAGGCGTCGGTGATGGTGCCCGAGATCATGATGGGCAATGAAGTTCCGCGCTCTTCGAATACGGATTGAACCGCGAAGATCGCGGCCTTGGCGTTGAGCGTGTCGAAAATGGTTTCGATCAAGATGGTGTCAGCCCCGCCATCCATCAGTCCGCGGGTCGCATCGGAGTAATCGGCCACCAGCTGATCGAAGCTGATGTTACGCGCCGCAGGATCGTTCACGTCTGGCGAGATGGTCGCGGTCTTGTCGGTGGGTCCCAAGACACCGGCGACAAAGCGCGGTTTTTCTGCGCTGGAATAGGCATCGCAGGCTTCGCGGGCCAGTCGGGCGCCTGCGACATTCAGCTCGTAATTGAGTTCTGACATGCCATAGGCCTTGAGCGTCGTGGCATTCGCGCCGAAGGTGTTAGTCTCGATGATGTCCGCGCCTGCCGCCAGATACTCGCTGTGGATGGCACGGATGACTTCGGGGCGGGTTAAAACCAGCAGATCGTTGTTGCCCTTGAGATCCTGCGGCCAGTTCGCGAAACGCTCGCCGCGGTAATCGGCTTCGGTCAGCTTGTAGCGCTGTATCATGGTGCCCATGGCGCCATCCAGTATCAGGATGCGCTGCTGGATGATTTTTTCGATCAGGTGCGTAGTCATGGTCAGCCTTATGATGCTTACAAATAAAAGTTTTATTTTACCACGCCGATATCTGCCCAGTGTTCACAGAGACTTGAGCTAAATCAATACCACAGTGTAATGTAGCGGATATGATGCAAACTCGCCGTTGGTTTCTACTACGCGGCAATTTAAACAACCCCCAGGAGAATTTCATGGCCAAGCTAGTCTGGAGTACCGACCTCAATACCGGAATCGATGTCATCGACAAGCAACATCAGCGCATTGTTGATTACATCAACGAGTTGGATGACGCCCGCACCAGCGGTCACAAAATGGAAGACGTAGGCCGCGTCATCGCCGAGATGGTCGATTACACGCTGTCGCACTTCGCTTTCGAAGAGAGCATGCAGGAAGAAGCCAAATACCCATTTCTGAAAGCGCACAAAAAGGTGCATGAAATGTTCGTCAGTAAAGTAGCCGAGCTGCAGCACCGCTTTTCTTTGGGTGAAGACGTGTCAGAAGAGCTGCACAAGATGCTGTTTACCTGGCTTTACAATCACATCAAACGTGACGATGCTGATTACGTCGAGTCGGTTAAAAGCAATATTCAGCAGGGGAACTTTGTCGAGAAGAAAAAAGGTTTTTTTGGCAGGCTGTTCGGCTAAACAATTAGCAGTGCAACGGAGTTCGATTCGATCGCATTGCGCTGACTACACTAAACCTCTTCTTCCCGTGATTTGCTCACCAGCATATAAACCACCCCGCTGACAAGCAAACCGGCCAGCAGCAACCCGTAGTGCAGCGGGTTGAAGCTGGCATCATGGCCCGTTGAAGCCGTGACTACCTGTACCGGCTGAACGATCATTTCGCGTATTATCGAAATCATCGCAACCTCCACAAACACGCGCACAGAAGTTCTTCCCGTGGTCAGATAACTCATCTCGGCTGAGATCAACGTTGACAGTGTCCACAAAACAAACAGCGAGCCTAGCGCATGAAAAAATCCGCTAGTCGCATTTCCCGCCCGCCAGGCTTCAGTGGCTTTCAAACCGAAATCCAGAATAACCATGATGCAGGCAATTCCAAGCGCCAGAGCCAGCAAAACATGGATGAACTGATTGAATTTTTTCATATTGCTGATCAGTTTTTGTTCGAACATACGCTCCTCCTTATTAAATTTCCATGCGACGATACTGAACCGCTTCCGCTATATGCACCTTTTCGATTCTATCGCATCCTTCCAGATCGGCGATGGTTCGCGCCATCATGAGTATGCGGTGGCAGCCTCGCGCGGATAAATCCAGACGTACGATCGCCAGCTTTAACAAGGCAATTCCGTCTGCATCCGGCACACAAACCTCATCAAGTTCCGTCACCGATAGCTGTGCGTTGGGCTTGCTCTGCCTTAACATCTGGAGTTTCCTTGCCGCTTCAACCCGATTCTGAATCTGGGCGCTGCTTTCGCCATCGGCAGCCTTCAGCAAGTCTTGCTGCGGAACAGCGGGAACCTCTATCTGTATATCGATGCGGTCGAGCAGGGGGCCGGATATTTTTCCGCGGTAATGCGAGATCTGATCGGGTGTACATCGACACCTTCCATTGTAGTGTCCAAAATAACCGCAAGGGCAGGGATTCATGGCAGCAATCAGCTGAAACCGAGCCGGAAATTCGGCACGACGGGCTGCGCGTGAAATAGTGATATGCCCGGACTCCAGAGGCTCTCTCAGCACTTCCAGAACGCCGTGCTCAAATTCCGGCAACTCGTCCAGAAATAATACCCCGTGCATTGCCATTGAGATTTCTCCGGGACGTGGGTTGCTGCCGCCACCGACCAGGGCAGCGCCAGACGCCGTATGGTGCGGTGCACGATAGGGACGTATTTTCCAGCGGCTTATGTCGAAAACGCCTCCCAGCGACTGGAGCGTAGCGCTCTCCAGCGCCTCATGTTCTGTCATCTGTGGCAAAATTCCCGGAATGCGTGCCGCCAGCATGGATTTTCCGGTACCGGGCGGGCCTATCATCAACACGCTGTGATTTCCCGCTGCGGCAATTTCCAGTGCGCGTTTAACCCGTTCTTGACCTTTCACCTCCCTGAAATCCGGGTAACAGGGGGTAGCCGTCTGTAAATGGCTGACATAGGCAGGTATCTGTTCTAATCCCTTGAGATGGGATGCGACTTGAAGCAGCGTTCTAGCCGGATAAACCACCGCATTTGCAACGAGAGCCGCTTCCGCAGCATTAACTTCCGGAAGTATGAAACTTCTCCCGGAACCGGCAGCCCGATAAGTCATCGCCAGCGCCCCGCGTATCGGGCGCAGTTCGCCCGTCAGTGCCAGTTCACCGGCATATTCAAACTCGTGCAGTCTGTCGACGGGAATCTGTCCGCTTGCAGCAAGAATACCCAGCGCAATAGGCAAATCATAGCGCCCGCTTTCCTTGGGAAGATCGGCAGGTGCCAGATTGACCGTGATTCGCCTGGTCGGAAAATCAAAATGGCAGTTTTGCAGTGCGGCCCGCACCCGCTCCCGGCTCTCCTTGACTTCCGTTTCCGGCAGGCCGACGATAGTAAAGCTCGGCAGCCCGCCTGCTAGGTGAACCTCCACCGTCACCTGTTCTGCTTGCATGCCGGATAGTGCGCGGCTGTAGAGCACCGCGAGGCTCATAACGTCATTCCTGTACAGCTGTCTGAACGGCGCGGGCTTCCAGTTCGGCGATTCTTGCCTCCAATGCACTGAGCTGTTCGCGCGCGCGCGCCAGAACTTGTGTCTGTATATCGAATTCTTCTCTCGTTACCAAATCGAGTTTGCTAAAGCCCTGAGTCAGCAAGGCTCGCATATTTTTTTCTATGTCCTTGGCAGGACCGCTTTCTGCAACGGCGCTTAATTTGGAGGAAATATCTTCAAATATTTGTGCATTCAACATGTTGGCGACTCCCATATATGGTTTATGTTTTTTTCAATCCTGCTTTGCGAACAGTTTAACAAAAATAGACTGGTACGACGGCGCACGCTATTGGTGCATAGTGCAGGAATGCTGAGTTGGCATGGTGCGTGAGTTCCGGGATAACTGATTTATTTTATTTTAATACAATGATTATTAACAATATTAATTTGTGGCACGCTTAATGCTTATGAATGTGTGCAGGAATTTTATTATTAATCTTTGGAAAGGAAACATCATGTTGCACAGCAAATTACTGAACACTCTTATATTGGCCGCATTGGCTGTACCTTGTGTTGCGATGGCAGAAGAAGCCGCATCTCCTGTTACCGCAAATGTAGGTTTGGTAAGCGACTATGTATTTCGCGGCATCTCGCAAACTTCTCACAGCCCGGCCATTCAAGGCGGAATCGATTATGCGCACAGCAGCGGTTTTTATGCGGGCGTATGGGGATCCAATGTGAGCTGGATTGCTGACACCGGCGCGGTGGGTACCGGCAGCGTGACGATGGAGCTGGATACCTATCTGGGCTTCAAGAATGCTTTCGCCGAAGATTTCAGTTACGACGTGGGTTTCATCCGTTATAACTATCTGGGTAAATACGCCCCGGCTGCCGGGTTCGCCAAAGCCGATACCGATGAAATATACGGCGCAATTGGTTACAAGTGGCTGACGGCCAAGTATTCATACGGTCTGGGTCAGTTCCTGACCGTCCCTGGCGCAAAGGGAACTAGCTACATTGAACTGAACGCCAGTGTGCCAGTGGCTGACAGCGGTTTCATCGTTGCAGCGCATGTGGGTAAGCAGACTTATAAAGGTACCGCAGCGGCAGCGGCGGCGGCAACTTTGACCGGTGCGCCAGGAACGGGTACGCCGACCTACACCGATTACAAGGTGGGTGTGAGCAAGGATTTCAGCGGCTATGTAATCGGTCTGGCTTATACCAGCACCAACGCTAGCACTTTTTATACGACACCTGTGGCTAACTCAAAGCTGGGCAAGGGTACGGCTGCGTTGTCTTTGACTCACGCGTTTTAATAAGAACCGGGGCGATGAAATATCGCCCCGACAGGAGAAAATCATGAAAATGGTCACAGCAGTTATCAAGCCGTTCAAGCTGGACGAGGTGCGTGAAGCTTTGTCAGCGATCGGCGTACAGGGTATCACGGTCACCGAAGTCAAGGGCTTCGGACGTCAGAAGGGGCATACAGAACTTTATCGCGGTGCGGAATACGTGGTGGATTTTTTGCCCAAGATCAAACTCGAAGCGGCCATCGCGGCAGATCAGCTCGATCAGGTTCTGGAAGCGATTGAAAAATCGGCACAGACCGGAAAAATCGGCGACGGTAAGATCTTCGTTCAGGAAATCGAACAGGTTATCCGTATTCGTACCGGTGAATCCGGCATAGAAGCCCTATAAGGAGATCAACATGCGTAAATTATTTGCGTCAATTCTGCTGCTTTTCGCGTTATGCGGTCTGTCAGCACCCGTTCTTGCCGAGGAAGTGGCTTCTGGAACGGCCATCACTGAAACCGTCGCCGCTTCCGAAACGATCGCGGTTGTCGCACCCGCCGCTGCAGCTGAAGTAGCGGCCGTTGCAGCACCCGTGCCAAACAAGGGCGACACCTCGTGGATGCTGGTCGCAACCTTGCTGGTAATCATGATGTCCATCCCCGGCCTTGCGCTGTTCTACGGTGGCCTGGTGCGCAGCAAGAACATGCTCTCCATCCTGATGCAGGTGTTCAGCATCTTCGCGCTGATCACCGTGTTGTGGGCGGTCTACGGCTATTCTCTGGCGTTTACCGAGGGCAATGCGTTCATAGGCGGATTCGATCGCTTGTTTTTGAAGGGCATCTTTGATCCGATGACGGGCTCGGTTGCGAATGCGGCGACCTTCAGCAAGGGCGTGGTGATTCCTGAATTCATCTTCGTCGCGTTCCAGGCTACTTTTGCCGCTATCACCGTGGCGCTGATCGTCGGTGCATTCGCCGAGCGTATGAAGTTTGCTGCGGTGATGCTGTTCTCGGCGCTGTGGTTCACCTTTGCCTACCTGCCGATCGCGCACATGGTCTGGTTCTGGACTGGCCCTGATGCGATTGTGGATGCGGCAACTCTAGCAATTGAAACAGCCAAGGCCGGCTTCCTGTTCCAGAAGGGTGCGCTGGACTTTGCGGGCGGTACGGTAGTTCACATCAACGCGGCCGTTGCAGGCCTGGTGGGTGCATTCATGGTGGGCAAGCGTATCGGTTACGGTAAAGAGTCTATGGCACCACACAATCTGGTGATGACCATGATAGGTGCAGCTCTGTTGTGGGTGGGCTGGTTCGGTTTCAACGCAGGTTCTGCGCTGGAAGCGGGCGGTACTGCAACATTGGCTTTTGCTAACACCTTCATCGCCACTGCTGCAGCCGTGCTGACCTGGCTGGCGGCTGAATGGATGATCAAAGGCAAGCCCAGTCTGCTGGGTGCGGCATCCGGTGCGGTTGCGGGTCTGGTCGCCATCACACCCGCTTGCGGTTGGGTTGGTATCGGCGGCGGCCTGGTAATCGGTGCACTGGCAGGTGTGGTGTGCTTCTGGGGTGTTACGGGTCTGAAGAAGCTGCTCGGTGCAGACGATGCGCTGGACGTATTCGGTATACACGGCATTGGCGGTATTCTGGGTGCGCTGCTCACCGGCGTGTTCAACAACTGGAGTCTGGGCGGAACCGGTATCGCAGATTACGTAAACAACACGGTCGTGAACACCGAAATCGGTGCGCAATTGATAATCCAGATCGAGGCTGTCGGTACGACGATGATCTGGTCTGCAGTAGTAGCCTTCGTCTGCTACAAGATCGTCGATCTGACCATCGGTCTGCGAGTTAAAGAAGAAGACGAGCGCGAAGGTCTGGACACTACATCTCACGGTGAGCGCGCATACAACTACTAAATATTTACTATCTCTTCTCCTCCCCTGGGCCTCCCCGGCTCAGTTTTCAGGGCCCCACACGGGGCCCTTTTTTTCACGCAACAACTTGGTGCGCAGAACCGTAGTTGTGCGGGGAGGACCCTTGCGGTTTTCACATGAAATACAAGCACGCAGTGCGCCTATCATTCAGCAACTTAACGGTTCCATCGTTCAGTAGTGTGGGAAGCCCCTTGCGGGCTTATTTCATGGGGAATCAATGCTGACATGACGGATTTATCGTCATAGTCAGAATTTAGTTTTTTACCTGCCCCTTGCAGTACTGCGTTCTTATTTTTGAGCTTGAAACTGTCAACTTCGTGCATTGTCGTGTCTCGAACAGGATTTCATGCACATCTTTGGTGCATTCTGTATTTAGATCGTAATCACTCCTTTGATTTCCTGGCTATTATTGTTTTGGCACCGTTCTTGCTTATATCTAGATATGATCACAATTTGGAATTCCGATATGTTGAAAAGCCAACAAATGAATCTGACACAGAGCGAACGATCCTGGCTTCCGAACTTTGGCAAAACGGGACGTCTGGCAATGGGCTGGGCTTGTTATCTGAATAAATGGCGATACACCATCCTCGAAGAAATATTCGAATCCATCGCGACCACTCGGGTGCGCATTCTGACGGAATGGACTGAGCAGAAGTGGTCGATGCTTTCTGGAATTTCTCTGCAAATTGCACACGACTGGCCGAAATTTGATGCAGAAATGCTCGTGGAAAACTTGCGTCTGGATGGAGATTTTTCCGAACTGTTTGTGATCAGCAGCCAGGGTGAGACGCTGCATTCAACTTTTCGCGCCAGAGTGGGGAAAAAAGATCTCAGTGCCAAGGCAGTCGCCTGCGGGCTGGCAGACAAATTTCTGCATGGACCTTATATAGATCAGGCAACGCTGTCTATCGGTGCGACCAGCTCCCGTTTTCATGATGCGGTAACGCTGATGTTCTATCAACCCATTTACAAGGATGGCGTGTTGCTAGGCGCAGTCTGCGCAAGAGTTCCGAACGATGTGCCTGGCGATTTAATCCAACGCGAAGCGGGGCATATTTTTCATGAGTCGGGTGACAACTATCTGTTCATGGTGAAGCCGGGATTCGATGTGTCCATCCAGCCCGGAACCGCACTGTCACGCTCTCGGTTTGAAGATTCCACATTCAGTATGGGCGATAATCTCAAGCAAGGAGTACGCACCGATTTTGGCACCGTCTCTGTCAGGAATCACACCGAATTCGAACTGACATTCAACGATCCTGCCACGCGCCAGTTACATCCCGGTGTTCGCGAGACTATCCGATGCGGCCAGAATACCTTTGTCACCTATCCCGGTTATGCCGATTATCGCCATATACCGGTTATCGGCCAGGGCATCACTTTTTCCCTGCCGGGTTCCAAGGACTTGTGGGGCATGATGTGCGAGGCCGATCTAGAAGAGGTATATCGCTTCCGCACCCTTAATTTCAGAATGATGTCCGTTTATCTGTCCATGGTTGTCGCCCTGACGGCGATCAGTTTTGGCTTTGTACAGATTTTTCAACCTGATGCATGGGTCATGGTATGGGAGAGCTGCGCGTTATTTTTAACGGGTGGACTGGTGTTGTATCGCTATGCCAGCATGCCTGTCGGACAGCGATTGCGCGACATGGTTGCGGTGATCCGCAATATCGCGGAAGGCCATGGCAATCTTTCTCAGCGTCTGAGTCGTCAGGATGCCAGCCGTGATGAGGCCGGCGTGATGGCATTGTGGATAAACAGCCTGATCGACAACATCGACCGCACCGTTGGCAATATCCGGCATGGCACAGATGAGATGGTTATCAATCAGACTCGTATGGACGTGCGCAACAAACAGGCGACCATCGCAACCGATGAAGTCCTTGTCGCTGTACAGGACATATTGCAGGCACTTAAAATGCAAATGAGCGATATTCATCTGGCTACACTTACTACCGATGAAATGCGGCAGGCGATGCAACAGGCAACGGATCGGGCCGGTGCACAAGTCGCCTTGGTGCGAAGCCGGACACAAGATATTCGCGAGTCCATCAAGGCGTCTTCTTTGACGATACGCTCCCTGAGTGAAAGTACTGAAAAAATTGGCGAGATTGCTGAAGTGATCAATGGCATCGCCGATCAGACCAATTTGCTGGCGTTGAATGCAGCCATTGAAGCGGCACGGGCAGGTGAATTCGGCATGGGATTTTCTGTGGTGGCCGATGAGGTGCGTAAATTAGCCGAGCGTACCAGTTGCGCAACTCATGAAATCAACAGGATGATTTCTGCCGTACAGGATAAGGCACGGAATGCGGTTGCTATCATGGAACAAGGTGCGACCGGTATGGAGGAAGGGTTGCGACTTGCGGAAGCCTCCGCGGCTGACAATTCAGGTTCTGCCGAAATCGTAGAGCGGATGTTCGCAACCATCTCGCATATATCTATGAGTTCATCGGCCAGTGGCAGCAAGGTTCAGGGCGTGGCCATCGCCGCCGATTCGATGAGTGAGTCGCTGGGTGAATTGAACTTTTCGATTGCCAGCAGCCTGGAGGGCGCACAAAAGTTGCGCCTGCTGGTAAACCAGTTCCAGATAACAGCGCCTAATAATTAAAGTGACTAACATGAATAATCACAATTTTACAGCCATAAATAACCGGATCAGTTCCGTTGGCTCAGGCTGCATTGCCGGTTCGTTCCGGGATTTCAGCGTTGCTAGTGCGTTTCAGCCAATTTTCAGCTTGTCTCACAGAGATCCGGTAGGCTATGAGGCGCTCTGCAGACCAAACAACGCAGCAGGTACGATGGTGTCACCGCTAGCTCTTTTTGGCCAGGTTAAAGATGAGTCGGACAACGTCCTCCTTGATCGTTTGTGCCGTGCGGTTCACGTGCAAAACTTTGCGAGTTTTTCTGAAAAATCGTGGATTTTTCTGAATGTAAACCCGCTTGTGACTGTACTAGGAAAACGCTATGGTTCCTTTTTCAAAGAGATGCTGGAACATAACGGTATTTCGCCCAGCCAGGTTGTCATCGAAATTCTTGAGAAAGGCATACACGACGAGTCCATACTCTCGGCTGCCGTCAATTATTATAAAAATCTTGGATGTCTGATTGCGATAGACGATTTTGGTGCATCCCATTCAAACTTTGATCGTATCTGGAACATCCGGCCGGATGTGGTGAAGTTTGACCGCTCCATTATCGTCCAGGCAGAAAACAACCCAGTCGTGCGCAAGGCACTGCCCAGTCTGGTTGGACTCATACAGGAGCTGGGTTGCATCGCGTTGATGGAAGGGGTTGAAACGGAGCAGCAGGCGCTGATCGCGATTGATTCCAACGTGGATCTGGTTCAAGGCTATTATTTTGGTTATCCGAGAACCATGCTGGTTGATCAATCTGATCAAATTAACGCGCTTTCCGAGTTACGCGACAAACACACGGTATTTTCATCAGAGGTCAGAGCACGCTACCGTGATGCTGTTGATCCTTGTCTGTGCGAATTCAAGCGTATCCTGCACATGCTCAAAAGCGGCTGCAGTCAACCGGAATTGCTATGCGACAAATTACTTTCACTGAGTGGTGTACTGCGCGTATATTTTCTTGATGAAGGCGGTAATCAAATTGGCACAAACATTTTAAAACCCGGATCCACCGAACATGCTGATCCCCGCTATAGCCCCTTATTCGAGGCGAGCGGTGCAAACTGGTCAAGGCGCTATTACTTCAGGCAGGCAATGCTCAATCCTGGAGAAGTTCAGATAACGCGTCCCTATCGTTCTCTGACCGGGATGAAGCAGTGCATTACTATTTCTGCCTTGACCGATACTTCTAACGGGCGACTGATCGTTTGTCTTGATTTGGACTGGTCTTAGCCGTGCGGATTCCTGCTTGAAGTTCAACTGCCGCTGGTTTTTCGTTATTTAGTAGTTACCTCGCGATTCTTAATCAGTACTGGAGGAAGTATCCAGGCTATTGTATCTTCATATCTTACATCTATTCAGATTTCACCATTACCTGACGGTGATCAATTCCTAGTCTATTTCAGCATGTGTATCTTAATTTTTTTGTTTCACGTGAAACATTTTTTCACGAAAACTTGTTAAAACCTTCAATAATCGATTCAGGAAGGAATTTAGTGGTAAAACCTCACCGACTTCTCCGCGATGCGTTAAATCGCATTTTACGAGGTCGTTTTTTGTTGATTTTTAAAAAAAAGGCCGCGTATAAATCGCGGCCTTATGAAAATTACTAAAACGTGATTTTATACATCCAGATTTTTTGCACCTAATGCATTTTTTTCGATAAATGCGCGTCGTGGCTCTACCAGATCCCCCATCAGTGTTGTAAACACTTCATCCGCAGCTATGGCATCATCAATACGAACCTTAAGCAATATTCGGTTCTTGACAAACATCGTAGTTTCCCAAAGCTGCTCCGGGTTCATTTCTCCCAGACCTTTATAGCGCTGTATACTCAGGCCGCGCTTGGCCTCATCCAACAGCCATTCAATAGCCTGCTTAAAACTACTAACGCCGCGCTTTTGCTCGCCTCTCGATACAAAAGCAGTCGAACTCATGAGTCCTTCGAGCGCATCAGCAGTTTGCCGTATCTGTTTGTAATCACCTCCGTGCAGGAAATCCCTGTCGAGATAACTCACTGAGTAATTTCCGAAATAGAGTTTCTCCAGACGCAAGCGGAAATCACCGAGATCATCCGTTTCTACTGATACTTTAATAATTCCACCGCTCGCTCCCTCGAGTAAGCGTGCACTTATTTCAGCCTGCTCCGCATCTGCAAGCGACAGTGTTGGCAAAATGAGCAAAGCATGACTCGCCTCTGGAGCAATGAAGTGAGTCAGCCGGTCTATCACCGCCTCTGCGAGGAAGTACTGCTTTGCGATCAAGCTCAAAGCCTCACCTTGTATAGGTGTTGCATCTATGGCCGGAAATAGCGAGGCATCTTTTAGTGCATTACCCAGCAAGTAACTCTTCATTTCCAAGTCGTCTTTAAGATAGCGCTCGTCGCGACCCTGCTTGATTTTATAAAGTGGAGGCTGTGCTATGTAAATATGACCCCGCTCTACCAGCTCCGGCATTTGACGATAAAAGAAAGTCAGAAGCAAAGTTCTGATATGCGATCCATCCACGTCAGCATCGGTCATTATGATGATGCGGTGGTATCTGAGTTTGTCAGCGTTATATTCGTCTTTTCCTATCCCAGTTCCCAATACAGTGATCAGAGTTGCAATTTCCTGTGAACTGATCAGCTTTTCAAAACGTGCCTTCTCTACATTGAGTATCTTGCCCTTCAGTGGCAAAATAGCCTGAAACTTGCGATCGCGTCCTTGCTTGGCTGATCCTCCCGCAGAATCCCCCTCGACTAGGTAAAGTTCAGAAAGGGCTGGGTCCTTTTCCTGACAATCTGCCAGTTTTCCAGGTAAACCCATACCATCGAGTACTCCCTTACGACGCGTAAGATCGCGAGCCTTGCGTGCAGCTTCGCGGGCGCGTGCCGCCTCTATGATTTTTCCGACGATTATTTTTGCATCATTAGGTTTTTCGAGCAGAAAAGCGCTCATCTGTTGACCGATAAGTTCTTCGATGACTGGTCTGACTTCCGAAGAAACAAGTTTATCCTTGGTCTGAGATGAAAACTTCGGATCTGGTAATTTAACAGACAATACAGCGGTAAGACCTTCACGCATGTCATCACCGGTTGGTTCAACCTTGGCCTTCTTAGCAAGTTGTTCGGCTTCGATGTAGTTGTTCAGGGTGCGTGTCATTGCAGCACGCATCGCGGTCAGATGCGTCCCGCCATCCCTTTGCGGAATATTATTGGTAAAACACTGTACATTTTCCTGGTAACTGTCGTTCCATTGCATGGCAATTTCTGCCGTCATGCCATCTTTTTCACCGCTTGCATGAAATACAGTAGGATGCAATGCAGTCTTGTTACGGTTCATATACTCGACAAAACCTCTGATGCCACCGGTGAAGGAAAAGTTTTCCTCCTTACCATTTCTGTGGTCTATCAGCGCGATTTTTACACCGTTGTTCAGAAAGGACAATTCACGTAAGCGCTTGGCCAGGATATCAAAATGATATTCGATTATCCCAAAAGTCTCAGTCGCTGCGAGAAAGTGAACCACTGTTCCCTTCTTGCGAGATTCACCGATTACTTTAAGCGGAGCTACAGGATCCCCATGTCGAAACTCCATGAAATGCTCTTGTCCCTCGCGATAAATAGTCAGTTTCAACCATTCTGAAAGGGCATTTACAACTGAAACACCCACACCGTGCAGACCACCGGATACTTTGTATGAATTGCTGTCAAATTTCCCGCCTGCATGCAGTATGGTCATGATGACTTCGGCTGCAGATCGCCCTTCTTCCTTGTGTATATCGGTCGGGATACCACGACCATTATCGCTGACGCTGATAGAATTATCTGCATGAATAATCACATTGATTTCGTTGCAATGTCCTGCAAGTGCTTCATCTACCGCATTATCTACAGCTTCGAATACCATGTGATGCAAACCAGTACCATCGTTCGTATCGCCGATATACATGCCGGGACGTTTACGGACTGCTTCTAGGCCTTTAAGTACCTTGATACTGGTTGAATCATATTCACTCATCTGTTTCTTTCCTGGTGTTGGTTTGTTTCACGTGAAACATAAACGTCGTGTATTTTACCACTAAGCTAGATGCGCATCGGCATTACTACATATCTGAATTCGAGATCATCAGGGGATGTGATCAAAATACTGCTGTTCGGATTACCAAAGGAAAAAATAGCCGACTCGCTATGTATACTGCCCAATCCATCCATCAGATAATTAACATTGAAACCGATATCAATAGCATCGCCGTGGTAATCAGTTTCAATTTCTACCTGAGCTTCTTCCTGTTCACTATTGCTGCTGATAATGCAGAGATTTCTTTCTGTAAGCACGAAACGAACGCCTCTGAATTTTTCATTTGAAAGAATCGCGGCTCGTTGCAAAGCCTGCTGAACAAGAAGCCTGTTGATGCTCAAATGGTTGCTATAATTTGGTATAACTCTTTGATAATCCGGGAATTTCCCTTCAATTAATTTTGTGGTCAATTCAATATTTGAAAAAGTAGCCTTTAATTGCTGAGTAGAAAATTCCAGTTCTATCGTCCCACCCTCATCGGTTAGCAGTTTTGACAGCTCTACTACAGCCTTACGCGGGATGATGATTTCCATCCTTTCGGACTGGTATTCCAATGGAATAGCGTTGTAAGCCAGACGATGACCGTCCGTAGCAACGGCCCTGAAAATATTGTCTTCGATTACCAACAGTACACCGTTCAGATAATAACGCACATCCTGTTGCGCCATGGCAAATTGTACTGAAGCGAACAATTTTTTAAGCGCAGATTGGTTTAGGGAAATTTTTCTGGAATCAGTGAACTGATGAGTAAGTTTTGGGAAATCCTCAGCAGGAAGCGATTGCAAGTTGAATTTACTTTTTCCTGATTTGATTTGCGCCTTGTTATCCTTGACCTCAATGGTGACTTTACTCTGGTCGGGAAGGATACGCAGTATTTCCTGAAGCTTTTTCCCGCCAGCCGTGATTGCGCTGTAAGCATGATTTTCAGTATCAGTCTGTATCGTCGTAGTAATCTGGATTTCAAGATCGGTAGCTGTGAATCGAATTCTGCCTATTTCCTTTTCAATCAGAACATTAGACAAGATAGGCATAGTTTGTTTACGTTCTACGATACCGATAACCGTTTGCAGTGGTTTGAGTAAAGTTTCTTTTTCTATCTTTTCAATAAACATAATATATATACCTAATAAGACTAATAATGTCGTTAAAATAAGTTGATAAGTCTAAATATAATTTTAAATCAACTAGTTATATAACAATAAAATACACTGTACAGCTGTTGATTCTAACACCTTGAAATGTGGATAAAAGATGTGGGAAGAAAAAATAAAGCAAATACTCACATTTTATCCACAGGAATACCACAACTTTATACAGGCACTGGAATGTAGAAAATTCACCACCAGAAGAACACAAAATTCATTCAATTTAAATTACGGTCCTTTATGTTAATAAAATAATTTTAAAAACTAATAACAATAATAAGTCAGAGATCAATTGTTGATAACATAAATTATTTTGAATAAACAATAAGTTACATATTTAAAAGCCGGTGGTTTAACTGTTGGCGAACATGCAGTTTATTGTTGATAAGTACCGAAGCGACAAATACTTTGGGTTTATCAACAGTTTATCCACAGTTAAGTCACAAATTTATCCCGTTAATGTTTGCAGCAAGATTTTGTAATCCGCATCTATCGTTGTGTCATTGTTGCGCAAAGTAGCCACTGTCTGACAGGCATGGATCACAGTTGAATGATCCTTACCACCGAATGCATTTCCAATTTCTGGCAGACTCATAGTTGTAAGCTCGCGCGCAAGACTCATGGCAATTTGTCTGGGTCTGGTGAGATTTCGTGTCCGTTTTTTTGACAGCATGTCTATGATCTTAATGCGAAAATAATCCGCTACGGTTTTCTGTATGTTGTCGATAGAAATCTGACGACTCTGAGCAACGAGGATATCCTTCAAAGCTTCCTTGGCCGTTTCAACACAGATGATGCGCTTGTGAAATTTTGTGTAGGCTTCTACCCTTTTCAGAGCCCCTTCAAGTTCCCGTACGTTGGAATTGACGTGTTTGGCGATAAAAAAGGCGACGGCATCATCGAGCTTGTATCCGCTGATCGCTGCTTTTTTTAGCAAGATCGCGACGCGCATCTCAAGTTCAGGGGGTTCTATACCTATAGTCAGTCCCCAGCCGAAACGAGATACCAGCCGACTTTCAAGGCCTACAAGCTCCTTTGGAAAGGTATCGCTGGTAAGTATGACTTGTTTGTGTGTATCGACCAGGGTATTGAAAGCATAAAGGAATTCTTCCTGTGTCTTGGCTTTCCCGGCAAAAAACTGAATATCATCGATCAGCAGCACATCGAGTGAATGGTAGTATTGCTTGAATTCTTCGAATTTATTAGTTTGGTAGGCACGAACTACGTCGGCGACATAACGCTCGGCGTGCATGTAACATACCTTGGCCTGAGGCTTATTCAGAATGATCTGATTTCCGATAGCCTGTGCAAGGTGAGTTTTACCAAGCCCCACACCACCGTAGATAAACAGCGGGTTATAAGAAACTCCCGGCAATTCAGCGACCTGAGTGGCCGCTGCGTAGGCAAGTTGATTGGCTTTACCGATAACAAAATTTTCGAAGGTCAGGCTTTGATTGAGTTTGCCATAGCCCCGGAAAGACGTTTCGATTTTGGGTTTGCTCTCCAATGCCGTTCGGGTTTTTTCTACGGCCACAGGTACTACGTGGCCTTTGTCGGCAGGGGAATCAGCAACACGAAATTCAAATTTGGGTAAAATCTCGTAAACAAGCTTAGCCTGGCGGGTTATTTCAGGCAAAAAACGATCCTGCAATATTTTAAGCGCAAAAGTATTGGGAGCCGTAATGATTAGGCAACCTTCACTGCTGGATATTTTGAGAGGTTTTATCCATGAGTTGAATGGCTGCGGAGAGAGACTTTTCTCAAACGATTCAAGACAAGTGTTCCAGAAGGTGATTTCTTGCATATATTCCTGTAAGGATGTGCAAATTAGCAGTATGAAGCGTGTATTCTACAGATGAGAATAAAACTTATCCACAGCTAATCCACAGCATGTGCGCAGGGCGTTGCGAAAATTTGTCTTGACAGCCTGGCGCTAAGGTATTGTAATATCGCGTTTTATGACTTCCCAAGGATAATTCGCAATGAAACGCACATATCAACCCTCAGTTACAAAAAGAAAACGCACACACGGTTTTCTGGTTCGCATGAAAACACGTGGCGGCCGCGCAGTTATTCGTGCTCGTCGTGCCAAGGGCCGTGCAAGACTCGCAGTGTAAACATCCCTATAGCTTTGCAGCTGCGCAAAGAATTCCGCGCACTGAAGGTTATGGACAATGTCTGAAATCACATGTGCTTTCAGACAAGCATTTCAAGCTTTTTTTTATGCCAAATCATATAAATAAAGCGAGATTGGGTATTGTAGTGGCGAAAAGATATATTCCCCACTCGGTAAACAGAAATAGCACCAAGCGTGCAATTCGGGAATTGTTCAGAGTCCATCAAATCAAAGAATGCGGGATTGATCTGGTAGTGATGGCGCGAAACGGAGAAAAACCCGATCTGGATGGCCTGAACAAACTTTTCAGCCGGGTGGCAACGAGATGCGCAGAATCCTGATCATTATGATCCACGGCTACCAGTATTTAATCAGTCCGATGCGAGCTCCGACCTGTCGTTTTACCCCAAGTTGTTCTCATTACGCATGCGATGCGCTAGCCCGTCATGGCTTTTTCAAGGGTTCATGGTTGAGCATCAAGCGCATCGCTCGCTGTAATCCCTGGAATCCAGGCGGTTACGACCCTGCACCCTAAATTAATTAAAAAATACCATCATGGACTTTCAGAGACTCTTCCTGTTTTTAATTTTTTCATTCTCGCTGATGATGGTATGGGATGGATGGCAGCGCTACCAGCACCCGGAAGTTCAGGCAACTGCGGCATCGAGTTCGGACGTACCAGCGGCAACGACTAAACCCGCAGCACTGGCAGCTCAGGCTATCCAGACATCTGCAAAAGTCGATTCCGGCAAGATAATCAAGGTAAAAACGGATTTTCTGGAAGTACAAATCAACAGTACCGGAGGCGACATCCAGCGCCTTGATTTTTCAAAACACCTAGACGGTCAGGATAAAACCAAACAGTTTGTGTTATTTGAAAAGGGCAATGGAACACACAACTACATCGCTCAAACAGGTTTGCTCGGTGCGGGAATGCCGAATCACACGACCGTATTCACAGCGGAACAGGATAATTACGAATTGACGGGCGACAAGCTCGAAGTTAAGTTGTCTGCCACAGCTGAAAACGGCATGAAGATCATCAAGCTGCTGACTTTCCATAAAAGCAGCTATGTTATCGACGTAGCTTATGAAATTGAAAATACGACCTCTTCCGCTATTGCTACATCGGCTTATTTTCAGCTGGTTAGGGACAGCATAGATCCAGCGGGCGGCTCAAAGATGGTACCGACCTATACCGGGATGGCTGTATATACGGACAAGGAAAAATTTCAGAAGGTGGCATTTTCTGACGTAGAAAATGGCAAAGCCAGTCATGAAAAAGAAGCGGATAATGGCTGGATAGGCATGCTGCAGCACTATTTCGTTGCCGCATGGTTACCAAAAGACAAAACTAGTCGTGAATTCTTTACCCGAAAACTCGAAGGCGATTCGTATTCTGCCGGGGTAATCGTACCAGTCCCTTCCATAGCTCCGGGACAAAAATCTGCGATATCCGTGCCGCTTTATGCTGGTCCTGCGCAGTCAAAACTGGACAGCATCGCACCAGGTTTGGGACTTACGGTGGATTACGGATGGCTGACGGTAGTGGCAACGCCTATATTCTGGACGCTAACCTTTATTCAGGGCATCGTGCAAAACTGGGGTGTGGCTATCGTACTGCTTACACTGCTCATAAAGCTGCTGTTTTTCCCTTTGTCTGCGGCCAGTTACCGTTCTATGGCGAAAATGCGCCAGGTCGCGCCCAAACTTGAAAAAATAAAGCTTCAGTATGCAGATGATCGCGAAAAACTCAACCGTGCGATGATGGACCTGTATAAGACAGAGAAGATCAATCCGCTGGGAGGGTGTTTGCCGGTGCTAATTCAGATTCCAGTATTCATCGCGCTTTACTGGTCTATTCTGGCCAGCGTAGAGATGCGCAATGCGCCATTTTTTGGCTGGATTACTGACCTGTCAGCCGCCGATCCGTACTATGTGCTGCCGGTTCTGATGGGAGCGAGCATGCTATTGCAGTCCAAATTGAATCCAGTTCCGCCGGATCCCATGCAGGCTCAGATCATGAAAATCATGCCTGTCGTATTCAGTGTGGTGTTTTTCTTCTTTCCTGCCGGTCTGGTGCTGTATTCCATCGTCAATAATGCTCTGTCCATAGGTCAGCAATGGTATATCACTCGTGGCATCGAGGCCGCAGGTGCAGGTAAGCGTTGATACCATAGCCGCAATAGCCACCGCACAGGGACGCGGTGGTGTGGGTGTGGTGCGTATATCAGGTCGCAGTGTCACCCATGTTGTCGATGCCATAATCGGCAAGTTGCTAACACCGCGACAGGCAACTTTCAGCGATTTCAAAGATCAGGACGGCAATGCGATCGATCAGGGGCTGGCCATCTATTTTCCCGCTCCGCATTCGTATACGGGTGAAGATGTGCTCGAACTGCAGGGGCACGGTGGTTCTGCCGTGCTGCATCTGGTTTTGCAGCGCTGTCTCGAACTGGGCATAAGGCTGGCTGAGCCCGGCGAATTCACCCGCAGGGCATTTCTGAATGACAAGATAGATCTGGCACAGGCAGAGAGCGTTGCCGATCTGATCGAGGCTACCACTACTGAGGCGGCACGCAGTGCGATGAGATCGCTGCACGGTGAATTTTCATCGGCCGTTAACAGTCTGGTAGAGGATCTGGTTCTATTGCGCATGCTGGTCGAGGCGATGCTGGATTTTCCGGAAGAAGACATCGATGTGACGGACACTGCACGCCGGGACAGTATGCTGAAGAAAATTCATGCCGGGCTGGAACAGACTTTGTCGGCCGCAAAGCAAGGAAGTTTGCTCAGGGAAGGGGCTCATGTAGCGCTGGTCGGACAGCCGAATGTAGGAAAATCAAGCCTGCTCAATCGGCTGGCAGGGGAAGAGGTGGCACTGGTAAGCGATATACCGGGCACTACGCGTGACGTGATTCGCCAGGCGATACAGATACGCGGCGTTCCGTTGCACATCATGGACACCGCAGGGCTGCGAACCTCGTTCGACGAAGTCGAAAATATGGGCATGGCCCGCACGCATCAAACGGTACAGCGGGCTGATCTGATCTTATTGCTGCTGGATGCCAGCAAGGGTTACCGCGAGGAAGATTTAAAAATTGTATCAAGCTTTCCTGTCGATATTCCTCATCTTCTGGTGTACAACAAGGCGGATCTGTTGCCTGAAAATGGCAGGGAAGGGCAGGGCATCTACATTTCTGCCAAGTCAGGGCTGGGGATAGAATCTCTGCGTGAGGAGATACTCAGGCTGATCGGCTGGCACAATCAGGAAGGTGGTGCATTTATCGCCCGCGAACGTCATTTGCTGGCGCTAAATCATGCAAAAATGCATTTGAATCGTGCGGCGCTGCTGTTAATGCAACCGGAACTGTTCGCCGAAGAACTGCGTTTGACTCAGCAGGAGCTCAACAGCATCACCGGAAAATTTACTGCGGACGATCTGCTGGGTGAAATATTCAGCCGCTTTTGCATCGGAAAATAACCAGGAAAACTGATGAAGAAATTTGACAAAATATTCTGGATGGTCTCCATTCTTTTGGCGCTATTCTGGGGCTCGCAGCAACTTCAGGCGGCCGACGGCGTAGACGTCAGGCAGGCAAAAACCATGAATGAGCAGGGTGCGTTACTGCTGGATGTGCGTGAACGCGAAGAATATTCAGCCGTACATGCGCCCAATGCACAGCTGATACCGCTGGGTGAACTGGCTTCCCGCATTAATGAAATATCGGAGTACAAGAATAAACCCGTAGCGGTAATTTGCCGGTCTGGCCGCAGATCGTCCAAAGCAGTTTCCATGCTCAAGGAAGCAGGTTATACCCAGGTCAGCAACGTCAAAGGCGGTATGTCCGCCTGGGAAAGCGAAGGTCTGTCGGTAATGCGACTTTAGTTTACAGATCGATGCCGGGCTGAGCGCGTATCCCGCTGCGGAATGCGTGCTTGATGTCGTGTATCTCGCTGACGGTGTCGGCAATCTCGATCAGGCTGGCAGGGGCTGCACGGCCGGTGATTATCACATGCTGTAGTGTTGGGCGTGCTGCCAGATCCAGATAAACCTGCTGTTCATCAAGGTAACCGTAGTTGATCAGATAGGTCAGTTCGTCCAGCACTACCAGGTGGAGAGTATCGTCTTTGAGCATGTTTTGCGCAACCTGCCAGCCACGGCGGGCGCTGGCAATGTCCGCTTCTCGATCCTGCGTATCCCAGGTAAAACCATCACCCAATACATGCCATACGACACCAGGCTGAGTGGCAAAAAATTGTTCTTCACCGGTATCGCGTCGATTCTTGAGAAATTGAGCCACGCCAACTTTAAATCCATATCCCAGGCTGCGCGCTACCATGCCGAAGGCGGAACTGGACTTACCCTTGCCGTTTCCCGTCAGAACCAGCAGCAAACCTTTGTCAGCTTCGGCTCTTGAGATTGCCGCATCCACTACGGCCTTTTTTCTGGCCATGCGGTTGCGGTGCTGTTGATCAGGCATGGCGAGGTTGAGCTGTCCTGCTCAGCGCGTAAATGACGACGGCGGGAATCAGATAGATTGCGGCACCAGTGACATAAGGGATGTAATATTGCGTCATGCTCGTAGCGTAGTCGGATGCGCTCATTTCAGAAAACTTCCCCGAGAACAGGTAGAAGGAACCGTTTGAAATGACGAACGCGAGATTGACCGCTAAAAAAGAGATGGCTGAAAACAGCCCAATACTGCGCAGGCTGTCCTGATGCATGCTGGAATAAGCGCGGCCAGCGAACCAGAGCACAGCATAGGTCGGAATCAGGAAACCATAGGCCGGGGTGATGCAGTAATTATCGACGCCCAGCTGGGTTACCGCCGTATAGTCCAGCGCAGCGGCCTCCACGAGCAGTGCAGCGAAAAACGCAGGACTCGCGATCAGAAATCCTGCCAGCAGGAAGACCGCAAGCGAAGCATCGGGCAGGTGCGTGCCGCTGCCAAAATGATGCATGCGGGTCGCGGCCATCAGCGCGATCAGCGCAACGGGGGTAAGCGCATTTTTAATCTGTATGTTGTTCATGATCTCTCCTTAATGTGAGTAGCTTTGCAATGATACCAAACTGTACACAAAGCGGTACTAAATCAAAGGCGGACAAGCCGCCTTTGTGTGCTTACTGCTGGTAAGTCAAGTCGACAAAAAGTGAGCGGCCCGGCGTGTTATAGCTGTACACCTCGGAGTAACTGCGATTAAAAAGATTATCCACGCGGCCCGACAAACTAAAGTTTTTGGACATCTGGTAACGGGTGGTCAGATTGAATAGCCGATAGCTAGGCAAACTAACCGCCACGGACGGGAAAGGATTGTAATTGAAATCCTGTCTTGCTCCGCTGTAACGCAATTCGGCACCCATATTCCAGTCGCCAAAATCGTGTGATGCTGCAATGCTGCCGAACCGTTTTGCTCTACGCTGCAACAATGCACCGGTATTCGCATCTCGCGGATTTTGGAAAGTCGCACTGGCTTTGATGTGTTTGTTGCCAAAGTTCCCCGAATAATTCAATTCCTGACCGCTAATTTGTGCCTTATTGATATTTACCATCATCGGGAATCGATAGACAATCAAATCACGGATGCGATTATCAAAGTAAATTGCATCCAGATGCTGGCCGTCTGCGGCATAGTGCAATCCTATTTCCCGGTTATCAGAATGCTCAGGCTTCAGATTCGGATTGCCACCCCAGGCCGTTGGCGAATACATGTCGTTAAAAGTGGGTGCTTTGAAGGCATTGCTGATGCTGGCGGTAGCGCGCCAACTGTCGGCAAACGAAATCCCATAACCCAGCAACCCTGTGTTCGCTGTACCAAAATCGGTATAGTGATCCTGACGAAGATTCAGCTGTACCTGCTGCGAGCCGTATTTACCCACATAACCACCCAGAAAACTGTCAACCTTGCGTGTTGAGTGGGTATAAACGGTATTAGCATCGGAGGCGATCGTCTGCGCAAGCTGTTCTATCGACAAGGACAAATGCTGCTTATCCGCGATAGTGAGATTGTTTTGCCAGGAAAATTGATTGCTGCGAGTTTGCAGATTCGAAGGAAAAGCACTGTATGAGCGACTCTCATCAACACCCTGTGCCAGCCGAAACTGACTGTGCCAGAAATCGCTTAACTGATCGTCTGATGCCAGTGAAAGTTTGCTGACATTAGCAACCGTATTATTCAAATCGGTTGGTTTTGTTCCGAAGCCTGTAGCATCAAAAGAGCTGTTGCCACGACTACTGAACGCTGTGGCTGACAGCATATGATCTGCATTGATCGCGTGTTTGATTTGTGCGTTAAAAGTCGTATTGTCATAGCCGTTGTTGTTGGGATTCGCACCCGGCGCCAGCTGTGGATTCATCGCAGACACGCCGTTGGTTTTGACATTGCCCGCATTGACACTGAAGGATGTGTCGTTCACCGCTCCTCCAAATCCCGCAGAATAACGTTGCGTACCATGACTGCCAAATCCTGTACCGGCATTGAAAGATGGCACACCTCGACCTTGTTTTGTAAACAGCTGAATCACCCCGCCGATGGCTTCAGAGCCATACAGGCTGCTGACGTTGCCGCGAACTACTTCGATACGCTCGATACTGCCTGGCATGATGTGTTCAAGTGCCGTTGTTCCTGCCGTGGCTGAACCTATGCGCACGCCATCCAGCAACACCAATACCTGACTAGAGTTTGTCCCGCGCATAAAGGTGCTGGACAGCGTTCCCATCCCGCCTCGCTGTGTAATTTCAATGCCCGCCAAGGAACGCAGCAGTGTCTGCACATCCGGCGCGGAGGATTTCTGAATATCCTGATTGTTTAATACGGTGGTATGGGCTATGGATTTAGATAATGGTTGCGGCATGCGCGTCGCCGTCACAACGACTTCGTCCAGGCTGTTGTTTTCTGCAAATACACTATGAGGAAATGCGATCGCACCGAACAGTGCGAGGGTGATTAACTTTTGATTCATGATTTTTCCTGAGTAAATTCCAAGCGACCCCGTTGGAATGATCTATTTCAGGAAATGTAAGGGCGCAAAAAACAAACGGCATAACCGTTTAGTTCCGGTGAGCCGCCCGCACACCTCCTGTACCTTTTGCCTTCAGGCCGGTATCCGGGCTCGCAAGTCTTGATTTGTCGCCTTCCCATGATTGCTCACAGTGGCATATTGACAAATCCGCACTCGCTTACCGTTGCGGGGGCAGCTCAGGCTTAGCAGAATTTCACCGAAAATCATAAGCATTCCGGGGAAATACCACGCACCTGCTTCCCGTTTAACTGTACTGCAAAGCAGTAAAGCACCTCAAAGCGGCCCGCACTTTACCACGTGTGCTGTACGACTCAAAATCACGATTTACAAAATGCATGTATAAACGCTTCTTAGCATTTGACTTTGCAGCACTTTTCAAACTATATTATCCACATGGAAAACGAATTAAACGCGCTGGAGCAGAAACTCGGTCAGCTGATCAAGGTCAGCGCTCGGTTGCAGACGGAAAATAAGCAGTTACGACAGGAGCTGGCACAAGCGTTAAGCCAGAATCGGCTGTGTAACGATAAAATCGAAGCGGCAAGGGTTCGTCTTGAGCAGTTGCTGCCGATGTTTCCTGAGGAGCTGCCATGAGCAAAAATACGCTGGATGTTAAAATCCTAGACCGTGACCTGCGGGTGGCCTGTCCTGAAGAGGAGCAGGAGGCGTTGCTGTCCGCCGTTGCTTATCTGAACAGGAAAATGACGGAAATACGCGATGCAGGAAAAATCGCGAATGTGGAACGCATCGCAATCATGGCCGCGCTCAATATCGCTCATGAATTACTTTCAACAAAAGTAGGACGCGGGGTTGACCTCTCCGACCTAACGCGTAGAATGAATGCCATGCAGGCAGCAATAGATGAGGCGCTGGCCGAACAGGAATCTCTTTTTTGATCCAGCCTGATTTCGGATTCGAGTTGTCCCCTGCGGTGTTCGTGAGGCTCATATATTCTTTGAACCAAGTAACTTACCAGGTTGCGACCCACACGCCGCTGTTGTGAACGTCCCTTGCGGATGATCCTGATGTGGCAGGGAAGTGACCCTCTTGAACCTTACGGTTCGAGATGCTGGGTCAACGGCACAGGCGGGGGGCTTTATTTGAGTGCGACCGTAAGGTCGCACTTTTCATTCAGCGGACAATTTTTTCAAGGCATCGGCGGTGATGAGCGTTATGCCGCCAGAGCTTACATGAAAACGCCGATGGTCTTCAACGGCATTTATGCCTGCTACAAGTCCATTCGGAACATTGCAGTTTTTGTCCACGATGACTTTGTTCAGTATCACATCGCGTCCGACAACCACCCCGGGCAGCAAAACTGAATCCGTGATCTGACTGTAGCAGTTCACCCTCACGTCGTAAAACAGCAACGACCTGCGTATGGCAGCCCCGCTGATGATGCACCCGCCGGAAATCAAGGAATCTATCGCCATGCCGCGCCTCCCGTCATCGTCGAAAACGAATTTAGCGGGGGGAGAATGTTCGTGGCGGGTCCAGATCGGCCAGTCGCCGTCATACATGTTGAGATCGGGTGTCACGTCGGTGAGTGCAATATTGGCTGCCCAATAGGCGTCAATGGACTTGATGTCACGCCAGTAGTTGTTGTTGCCTACACAGCTTTGCGTGAAGTTTTGTGCATATACGCGTTCATTGATGATGTGCGGAATCAGATCCCGGCCAAAATCGTGACTGGAATTCGGATCATCCGCATCCCTTAGGATATGCTCAAACAGAAACTTGCGGTTAAAAACATAAATCCCCATGCTGATCAGAGACTTGCCGGGTTTGTCTGGAATGCAGGCGGGTCGGGCCGGTTTTTCGGTAAATTCCATGACTCTGGACTGTTCATCGGTGCGGATTACACCATAGGCTCCTGCATCGCACCAGTCGATTTCGATGCAGGACATGGTCATGTCGGCCTTGTTTTCCACATGAAAAGTCAGTAATTTTCCGTAGTCCATGTTGTAAACGTGATCGCCGGAGAGCACCAAGATGTAGTCGGGATTGTGCTGTCTGAGGATGTCCAGATTCCGGTAGATCGTGCTCGCCGTTCCAGGATAGCCCGGTTCTTCCTCGTCACGCAGCTGAGCGGGCAACAAGTCGATAAACTCGTCGAAGTGACCGTTCAGAAATGACCAGCCGCGCTTGATATGCTGAATCAGAAGTTGTGAGCGGTATTGTGTCGCCACACCGATGTGTCGTATGCCCGAGTTCATGCAGTTGGACAGCACAAAATCGATGATGCGAAATTTTCCGCCGAAGGGAACGGCCGCCTTGGCGCAATGATCCGTAAGCTGGAGCAATCGGTTGCAATGGCCGCCAGCCAGAATGACCGCGTAGGTCTGACCGATCAGACGGTTGACAAAATGCGGCGTCGGATCACCCAGTCCGAAATGGTATTTCTTTTGCAGGCTAGCGGTTCTCATTTTGTCCCTCGATATCGATCAGGAAAACGAAGAGCTGAGGGCTAAATATACGCTATTTTCAGCATGTGCTATGCGCAAGGGTAAATGTAGGACGCCAAGACTCGGCAGGATAGACGGTTGAGCGTGGCATTATCTTACTTGCACAACTCGCCTGCGCGTTAGAATGTCCTTCATTTACGGGCATGCCGAACAATTTTCAGGAATATTATGATCGAAGACCGGTTAGTAAACATAGAAACGAAAATCTCCTTCCAGGAAGACTTAGTCGAGGAGCTCAATAAAATTGTGTATCAGCAGCAGCAAAAGTTAAGTCAGCTGGAGGCCGTTTGTACATCGCTCGCAAGCCATATTCAATCTCTGGAACAGGCCGGCGGCGTAACTAAACCGGTGAGTGAGAGGCCTCCCCACTATTGATGGCCTCGTACCGGCATGCATGTTGACCTCAATATTTCAGAATAAGGCCGGTCTATTGTATGATGCGGCACTTTTTTAGCACTGTGGCGACATGAAATTTCCCGATATATTCGATGTGATTGTGGTGGGCGGAGGGCATGCCGGAACGGAGGCCGCCCTGGTCAGCGCGCGCGCGGGATGCAAAACACTGCTGCTGAGCCACAACATCGAAACGCTGGGGCAGATGTCCTGCAATCCTTCCATAGGCGGGATAGGCAAGGGGCATCTTGTCAAAGAAGTCGATGCGCTGGGAGGCGCGATGGCGCTGGCCACCGATATCGGCGGCATCCAGTTTCGCACGCTCAATTCCAGTAAAGGCTATGCGGTACGGGCAACCCGGGCGCAGGCCGATCGCATGCTGTACAAGCAGGCCATCCGTACCATGCTGGAAAATCAGCCCAACTTGTGGTTATTCCAGCAGGCGGTGGACGACCTGATTGTAGAGCAGGACCGGGTTACCGGCGTTATAACGCAACTGGGGCTGCGCTTTTCTGCAAAGACCGTAGTGCTGACGGCGGGTACATTCCTCGGCGGGTTGATCCACGTAGGGCAGGCCAATTATCAGGCGGGGCGGGCGGGTGATCCTCCTTCGATAAGCCTCGCTCATCGCCTGCGCGAGTTGAGCCTGCCGGCAGGGCGACTGAAGACCGGCACGCCGCCACGCATAGACGGACGCACGATAGATTATTCGGTGTTGCAGGAACAGGCAGGGGATGATCCGGTGCCGGTATTTTCCTTCATGGGCAATGCCGCCATGCATCCGCGCCAGATGCCGTGCTGGATCACCGAAACCAGTGAACGCACGCACGAAATCATACGCGGCGGGCTGGACAGATCACCGCTGTTTACCGGTGTGATCGAAGGGGTAGGCCCGCGCTACTGCCCGTCGATTGAAGACAAGATTACCCGCTTTGCCGGAAAGAGTTCGCATCAGATATTCCTGGAGCCGGAAGGGCTGACTACTCACGAGGTCTATCCCAATGGTATTTCGACCAGCCTGCCTTTCGATGTGCAGCTGGAGCTGGTGCGTTCCATCAGGGGCATGGAAAACGCGCACATATTGCGTCCGGGTTATGCGATTGAGTATGACTACTTTAACCCTTGCGGACTGAAAAGTTCGCTGGAAACAAGAGCCATACAGGGCTTGTTCTTCGCAGGCCAGATCAACGGCACGACGGGTTATGAAGAGGCGGCAGCACAGGGTTTGCTGGCGGGCCTGAATGCATCGCTGCAGGTACGCGGGATGGATGCCTGGTGCCCGCGTCGCGATGAGGCATATATGGGAGTGATGGTAGACGATCTGATCACCCAGGGCGTGCTGGAGCCGTATCGCATGTTCACCAGCCGTGCGGAATATCGCTTGCAGCTGCGTGAAGACAACGCTGATCTGCGCCTGACCGAGACAGGCCGAAAATTAGGCATCGTTGATGATGCTCGCTGGCAGAGTTTTGAGAAAAAGCGTGAAGCCATTGCATTAGAGCAGCAGAGGCTGCGCAGCACCTGGCTTAATCCTCGCGTATTGCCCAAAGAGGATGCTGAGCGCGTGCTGGGCAAAAATATCGAACATGAGTATTCGCTGCACGAACTGCTGCTTCGTCCGGATGTGAATTATCAGACTCTGATGACACTGCCCGGGGCGGGGGAGGCTGTGGATGACCCTAAGGTATCCGAACAGGTGGAAATTCAGGCAAAATACCAAGGCTATATAGACCGCCAGCACGCTGAAATCAAGGGCGGGGAGCAGAATGAAACGCTGCGTCTGCCGCCGGATCTGGATTATCGCGAGGTGCGCGGCTTGTCCATAGAGGTTCAGCAAAAATTGAATACACATAAACCTGAAACGGTGGGGCAAGCGGCCAGAATTTCCGGCATTACCCCGGCCGCGATTTCCCTGTTGCTGGTGCATTTGAAGCGCGGGTTCAAAGATGCCAAATAACAATATGCTTGAAGAGGATTTGCGGCGCGGAATTGAGGAACTCGGTCTGTCGGTCAGCGATGAGATGCAGGCCAAACTCTTAGATTACCTCGCGCTGCTGATTAAATGGAACAAGGTCTATAACCTGACCGCGGTACGTGATCCGAGGCAAATGGTGATACACCATCTGCTCGACAGTCTGGCCGTGCTTCCGCATCTTTATGCGGGACGCTGGCTGGATGTCGGTTGCGGTGCCGGATTGCCCGGCCTGGTGATGGCGATCTGCCGTCCCGATCTGGACGTCACCTTGCTCGACAGCAACAGCAAAAAAACCGGGTTTGTGCAGCAGGTCATCATCGAGCTTAAGCTGGCCAATGCCCAGGTGCGTTGCGCCAGGGTAGAGGATTTGCAAATCGAAACAGCTTATGACGGCATCATTTCCCGCGCCTTTACCGAACTGGGCGATTTTTTGCGCATTACCTCGCATTTACTGGCGGATGGCGGGCGCTGGTTCGCCATGAAGGGTTTGCCTGAGAAAGAACTGTCAGGTGTGCCGGAAGGATGCGCCGTTGAACGGATCATCCAGTTTGCCGTGCCCGGTCTGGATGCGGCCCGCAGCCTGGTCATCGCGGCACCAATGAAGGGACAAACAACATGACCAAGATAATGGCGATCACCAATCAGAAAGGGGGGGTGGGTAAGACCACCACTACCGTCAATCTGGCAGCCAGTCTGGCGGCGGTCAGCATGCGGGTGCTGCTGATCGATCTGGACCCTCAGGGCAATGCGACCATGGGCAGCGGAATCGAGAAACGGGATCTTGAAACCACCGTCTATCATGTACTGCTCGGCCAGAAATCGGTTGCTCAGGCGCGCATAAGATCTGTGCTGGGAAAATACGACGTGTTGCCCGCTAATCGCGATCTGGCAGGCGCTGAGATCGAACTGGTCGATTTTTCTCACCGGGAAACGAAATTGCGCGATGCGCTGCAAAAAGTGGAGGCTGAATACGATTATGTGCTGATCGACTGTCCGCCTGCACTCAACCTTTTGACGCTGAACGGCCTGTGTGCGGCAAAATCGGTGATGATACCCATGCAGTGCGAATACTATGCGCTGGAAGGATTGAGCGATCTGGTCAGCACGATCCGGCGGGTGCGCGCCAGTCTGAATCCGGTTCTTGAGATAGAAGGATTGCTGCGCACCATGTTTGACCCGCGCAACACCCTCGCTCAGCAGGTATCAGATCAGTTGCAGGAACACTTCGGCAACAAGGTCTACCAGACCGTGATTCCCCGCAATGTCAGGCTTGCGGAAGCCCCAAGCTATGGTATGCCGGTTTTGTATCACGACAAGGCCTCCAAGGGGACGCTGGCATATCTTGCGCTGGCCAAGGAATTACTCAATATCGCAGCGGCATAAGGGATCATAGGATGACAAAACCTCAAAAAGGTCTGGGGCGCGGGTTGGAAGCGCTGCTGTCAGGCGGAAAAAACGAAAAAGACGATGTGCTGCGCGATTTGAGCGTGACGCTGCTCAAGCCCGGAAAATATCAGCCGCGCTCGAACATGTCGGCGGAATCTTTGCAGGAACTGGCCGCTTCTATCAGTGCGCAGGGCGTAATGCAGCCGATACTGGTGCGCCAGATCGAAGACGGCAGCTATGAAATCATCGCGGGAGAGCGGCGCTGGCGAGCCGCCCAGATAGCCGGGTTGAGCCACGTGCCTGTGCTGGTGCGGGCCGTTCCGGATAAGGCCGCGCTGGCAATGGCGCTGATCGAGAACATACAGCGTGAAAATCTCAATCCGCTGGAAGAAGCGGTAGGCATACAGCGGCTGATAGACGAGTTCGAAATGACTCATCAGAGTGCCGCAGATGCGGTCGGACGTTCGCGCAGCGCGGCAAGCAACCTGCTCAGGCTGTTGAAATTGCCACAGACCGTGCAGGGCATGCTGATGGAGAACAAGCTGGACATGGGCCATGCCAGAGCCTTGCTGGCTCTGGACGGAGCGCAACAAATCGCGGCGGCGAACAAAATATGCCACGACGGGCTTTCGGTGAGGGAGGCGGAGAGCCTGATACAGTCACTGCTCAATCCCAAGCCTTTGCAGGAAAAACCTCAAAAGAGCCGAGATCTGCTGAATTTGCAAGAGGATCTGTCCGAATGGATGGGAACCAATGTGACCGTGAGGCCGAAAAAAGGCGGCGCCGGGCAGCTGGTAATCGATTATCTGAGCCATGAACAACTGGACAGTTTGATCGCGAATTTGAAGAATAGTCGTCAAGGGACTTGACTTTGGCCGATGGAATCAATGACAATGCAAACCATTCGAAAAAAACTGGGGTTGCAAAGGATTACAGATCTCAGGTATGAATGATACAAAAACAACAATAAACGATGCTTTTAAAAAAGCAGCACGCTGGCAAATAATCATAACGTTGACGTTCTGCATCATCTACCTGCTGTTTGGCAGTGTAAATGCAGCAGTATCATCCGGCTTAGGCGGATTTACGGCGCTGGCTGGCAGTTTTGCCGGAGTGCAGTTGACGAGGAGCGGAGCAGGGCAGACAGCAGGCAGCGTGCTGATCACTTTGCTTAAGGCTGAATTGACCAAAATAGTGGTGATTTCAGTGTTGTTGCTGGCGATATTTAAACTTTACAATGGGCTGGTTCCTATGGCCCTGATAGGCGGGCTGGCAGCTTCTGTGCTTGTATCTGGCGCAGGACTGGGAGCCGTTGGGAATAATAAAAAATAACTGGATTACTGAATGTCGACCGAACACGCACTAACACCATCTAGCTATATCACTCACCATTTAACCTTCAACTCAAGCGGACAGGGATTCTGGGCGCTGCATATGGATACTCTGATCGTATCCGGTGTGCTGGGTTTGATTACCTTTGGTCTGCTCTGGTGGATCGTGCGCGGCGCGACAGCTGGCGTGCCGACTAAGCGTCAGGCTGCGATTGAATTGCTGGTCGAATTTATCGATGAGCAGGTCAAGGGCATCTTTCACGGCGATCGCCATACTTTCATCGCGCCTTTGGCTTTGACCGTTTTCATGTGGGTTCTGATGATGAACGCAATGGACTTCTTGCCTATCGACGTGATGGCATGGGTCTATGAAAATGTGTTTGGTCAGGCGCACTTCCGTGCGGTGCCGACTTCTGACATCAACACCACGTTTGCACTGGCTCTGTCGGTCTGGTTCCTGATGATCTTCTTCAGCATCAAGGTCAAGGGTTTGGGCGGCTGGATACACGAGCTGTTCTGCGCACCGTTCGGTTCCAATCCGCTGATCTGGCCAGCGAACTTTTTGTTTAATCTGATCGAGTATGTTTCCAAGCCTCTGTCGCATGCACTGCGTCTGTTCGGTAACATGTACGCCGGTGAAATCATCTTCCTGCTGCTGGGCATGTGGGCGGCAACCGGTCTGGTCGGTACTTTCTTCGGGGCAATGCTGGGAGCTGGATGGGCGATCTTTCACATCCTGATCGTGGTGTTGCAGGCATTTATTTTCATGATGCTGACTGTTGTCTATCTGGCAATGGCACATGAAAGTCACTAGTAGTCGCAAAAGCAGTAGCAGGTAGTATTTTTTATAACTTAGTAAATTGAAAGGAAACACTATGGAAAACTTGGCACTTTTGGCACAGATTCAAGCGTTCACAGGCATCGGCATCGGCCTCATCATCGGTCTGGGCGCTTTGGGAGCATGTATCGGTATCGGTATTATGTGTAGCAGCTTCCTGGACGGCGCAGCTCGTCAGCCAGAAATGATCCCAGTTCTGCAAGGTAAAGTGTTTCTGTTGCTCGGTCTGATCGACGCGTCTTTCATTATCGGTGTTGGTCTGGCAATGATGTTCGCATTTGCTAACCCGCTGTTGAGCGTTATTCACTAGTTTGGGCCAGGCCTGCGCTGTTCAGGCCTTTGTTAGGAGCTGAAATGGATATTACTTTTACACTGATTGCGCAGGCTTTAACGTTTGCCATTCTGATATGGTTTACTGCCAAGTTTATCTGGCCGCCATTGATGTCGGCGATTGAAAACCGCCAAAAAACCATAGCTGATGGCCTGGCTGCTGCTGAGCGTGGGAAGCATGATCTTGACCTGGCTGCGAAGCGCTCTGCTGAGCTGTTGCGTGAAGCTAAGGAAAAAGCTGCAGATATTCTGGCTGCGGGCGATAAGCGTGCCTCCGAAATCATCGAAGCGGCCAAGGTTCAGGCCAAGGTTGAAGCTGATCGCATCATCGCAGGTGCAACGGCTGAAATTGAACAGGAAACATTCCGTGCCAAAGAACAATTGCGTTCTCAGGTTTCGGCAATCGCTCTGGCTGGCGCAGCAAAGATTCTTGGGCGTGAAGTTGACTCCAAAGCGCATAACGACCTGCTCGATAAACTTGTTGCGGAAATGTAAACATCATGTCTGAAGCCATAACAACAGCAAGACCCTACGCACAAGCCGCGTTTGACACGGCTTTCGGCCTGTCAGATTTAAAGGGCTGGTCCGAGGCCATTTCCTCTTTGGCAGATTCTGTCATGCATCCGGAAGTGCAATCCGTCATCGATAGCCCGCGTGTTCCCAAGGCTAAGGTTGAGGGTTTGATGCTCGGTTTGCTGGGGACAAAAGCCAAGCCACAGTTAGTCAATTTTGTTCGTGTCCTGGTGGAAAAGCGACGTCTTGCTGAACTGCCGGAAATTCTCGAAATTTTTGAACAGTTGCGTGCTGAAGCTGAAAGAACGGCAAATGTTGTGGTTGAATCGGCATTTGAATTGACACCCAAGCAGCAGGAAACGATCAGCGTCTCGATGAAGAAACGCCTGGGTCGTGACATTAAGCTGGTCTGTAGTATCAATAAAGATTTGCTAGGTGGTGTAGTCATTCGTACCGGCGATAGCGTAATAGATGGTTCTGTGCGCACGCGTCTTGGCGAAATGGCAACCGCCCTGGCCTGATAATAGATTTATCAAGATAAGGAAATCCAGATGAAGCTTGACCCTTCTGAAATAAGCAATTTGATTCGCAGCCGCATCGATAATTTCGAAGCGCTGACCCAGGCGCGCACCGAAGGTACTGTTGTTAGCGTGACTGACGGTATCGTACGCGTGTACGGTTTGTCCGATGTAATGCAAGGTGAAATGTTGGAATTCCCAGGCAATACATTCGGTCTGGCACTGAACCTGGAGCGTGATTCTGTAGGTGCCGTAATTCTCGGTGAATACGAGCACATTACCGAAGGCGACACCGTAAAGTGCACCGGACGTATTCTCGAAGTGCCGGTTGGTCCTGAGTTGTGCGGTCGCGTTGTTAACGCGCTCGGTCAGCCTATCGACGGCAAAGGTCCGATCAATGCAAAGATGACGGACAAGATCGAAAAGGTAGCGCCTGGCGTTATCGAGCGTCAGTCCGTTGATCAGCCAGTTCAGACTGGTCTGAAGTCCATCGACTCTATGGTTCCGGTAGGTCGCGGTCAGCGCGAACTGATCATCGGCGATCGTCAGACAGGTAAGACTGCGGTTGCGATCGACGCGATCATCAACCAAAAGGGTCAGGGCATCACCTGCGTATACGTAGCGGTAGGTCAAAAAGCCTCCACCGTTGTAAACGTGGTTCGTAAGCTCGAAGAGCACGGCGCGCTGGGTTACACCATCGTAGTGGCTGCTACCGCATCAGACTCTGCTGCGATGCAGTTCCTGGCACCATACTCAGGTTGCACCATGGGCGAATACTTCCGCGACCGCGGCCAGGATGCGCTGATCGTATACGATGACTTGACCAAGCAGGCTTGGGCATATCGTCAAATCTCTCTGTTGCTGCGTCGTCCGCCAGGCCGTGAAGCCTATCCTGGTGACGTGTTCTACCTGCACTCCCGTTTGCTTGAGCGCGCAGCTCGCGTCAATGCTGACTACGTCGAGAAGTTCACCAATGGTGAAGTCAAGGGTAAGACAGGTTCATTGACCGCATTGCCTATCATTGAAACACAGGCAGGTGACGTTTCAGCTTTCGTTCCAACCAACGTGATTTCGATCACCGACGGTCAGATCTTCCTGGAAACCGACCTGTTCAACGCCGGTATCCGTCCTGCGATCAACGCTGGTGTCTCTGTGTCCCGCGTAGGTGGTGCAGCTCAGACCAAGGTGATCAAGAAGTTGGGTGGCGGTGTGCGTCTGGCACTGGCTCAGTACCGCGAACTGGCAGCGTTTGCTCAGTTTGCATCCGATCTGGATGAAGCAACCCGCAAGCAGCTCGAACGCGGAAAGCTGGTTACCGAATTGATGAAGCAGCTGCAATATTGCCCATTGTCCGTAGCCGAAATGGCGGTGACTCTGTTCTGCGTCAACAAGGGATATTTTGATGACGTTGCAGTGCCAAAAGCGCTTGCCTTCGAATCTGCAGTGCATGCCTATCTGAAGTCCAAGAACAAGGATCTGATGGATGCAATCGAATCCAAGAAGGATCTGAGTGCGGATAATGAGAAGCTGTTGTCTGCTGCGATTGAGGAATTCAAAGCAACTGCAGTTTACTAAGTCGGGGTGAGAAATGGCTGGCAGTAAAGAAATCCGCTCGAAGATCAAGAGTGTAGAGAATACACGCAAGATTACACGCGCCATGGAAATGGTTGCCGCAGCCAAGATGCGTAAGGCACAGGAGCGCATGCGCGCAGCCCGTCCTTACGCAGAAAAGATCCGTGCAGTTGCGGCTCACTTGTCTCGCGCCAATCCTGAATACAAACATGCCTTCCTGGTTAAAAGGGAAAGCATCAAGAAGGTTGGCGTGATACTGATCACCTCGGACAAGGGTTTGTGCGGTGGCTTGAACAGCAACTTGTTGCGCCTGGTTGTGACTCAGATGAAAAACTGGGATGCAGAAGGCAAGAAAGTAGCTGCCTGTGCCATAGGCAACAAGGGTCTGGGCTTCATGAACCGCATGGGGATAGAACTCAAGTCGCAGCTGACGGATTTGGGTGATGCGCCTCATCTGGATAGCCTGATCGGCGCCGTTAAGGTCATGCTGGATGCGTATGTGGCGGGTGATATCGATGCGATTCACATTTGCTACAATCATTTCGTGAACACCATGAAGCAGGAGCCTTGCATCGAGCAGTTGTTGCCGCTGTCCAGCGATCAACTGGGCGAACAGAAAGGCAACTGGGACTATATTTACGAGCCGGACGCAAAAGTCGTAATCGACGAATTGTTGCTGCGTTATGTCGAGTCTCTGGTGTATCAGGGTGTCGTGGAAAACATGGCATCGGAACAGAGTTCTCGTATGGTGGCGATGAAGGCCGCATCTGACAATGCCAAGAGTGTCATCGCTGATCTCAAATTGGTATACAACAAAGCGCGTCAGGCAGCCATTACCCGCGAGATCTCAGAGATCTGCAGCGGTGCGGCGGCGGTAGGCTGATGCCGGCGAGTTTGACACGGCGATAACACAAAATTAATTTAGACGGGGAATTCTAAAATGACTCAAGGTAAGATTGTTCAGTGTATTGGTGCGGTGGTGGATATCGAGTTTCCACGCGACCAAATGCCTAAGGTTTATGACGCACTCAAACTTCAAGCTGCTGCAGGCACCATCGCAGAAGTCGGCCTGACTTTTGAAGTTCAGCAGCAGTTGGGCGACGGTGTCGTTCGTACCATCGCGATGGGTTCATCCGACGGTCTGCAGCGCGGTATGGCTGTTGTAAATACCAACAACCCGATATCCGTTCCGGTAGGCGCGGGTACACTGGGTCGTATCATGGACGTTCTGGGTCGTCCTATCGACGACGCGGGCGATATCGCCTGTGATGAGCGTCGTCCTATCCACGCCAAGGCTCCTTCCTTTGATGAACTGTCTCCATCAGTCGACCTGCTGGAAACCGGCATCAAGGTTATCGATCTGGTTTGCCCGTTCGCTAAGGGTGGTAAGGTTGGTCTGTTCGGTGGTGCGGGTGTGGGCAAGACCGTTAACATGATGGAACTGATCAACAACATCGCTAAGCAGCACTCCGGTTTGTCGGTATTCGCTGGTGTAGGTGAGCGTACCCGCGAAGGTAACGACTTCTACCACGAAATGAAAGACTCCAACGTTCTGGACAAAGTTGCGATGGTGTTCGGTCAGATGAACGAGCCGCCCGGCAACCGTCTGCGCGTTGCGCTGTCCGGTTTGACCATGGCTGAAAAATTCCGTGACGAAGGCCGCGACATTCTGTTCTTCGTGGACAACATCTACCGTTACACACTGGCCGGTACCGAAGTATCCGCGTTGTTGGGTCGTATGCCTTCCGCCGTGGGTTACCAGCCTACGCTGGCTGAAGAAATGGGCCGCTTGCAAGAGCGTATCACTTCGACCAAGGTGGGTTCGATCACTTCCGTACAAGCTGTTTACGTTCCTGCGGACGATTTGACCGATCCTGCACCTGCGACAACCTTCTTGCATCTGGACTCAACCGTAGTTCTGTCCCGTGACATCGCATCTTTGGGTATCTACCCGGCTGTTGATCCGCTGGATTCGACTTCGCGTCAGCTGGATCCATTGGTTGTCGGTGAAGAACACTACACCGTTGCTCGTCGTGTACAGCAGAATCTGCAGCGTTACAAGGAATTGCGTGACATCATCGCGATTCTGGGTATGGACGAACTGGCACCTGAAGACAAATTGGCTGTTGCACGTGCCCGTAAGATCCAGCGTTTCCTGTCTCAGCCTTTCCACGTTGCCGAAGTGTTTACCGGCAGCCCGGGCAAGTATGTAACACTGAAGGAAACGATCAAGGGCTTCAAGGGCATCGTTGACGGCGATTACGATCACTTGCCAGAGCAAGCGTTCTACATGGTTGGCGGTATTGAAGAAGCAGTCGAAAAAGCCAAGACACTCTAAAAAGGGAACATCATGGCAATGACAGTACATGTTGACGTTGTAAGTGCGGAGGAATTGATTTTCTCCGGACTTGCAGAAATCGTCATCGTTCCGGGAGAAATGGGCGAGCTGGGGATATATCCCCGTCACACCCCTTTGTTGACTCGCATCAAGCCAGGTTCTGTCAGGATTCGACGTCCGGATCAGGCTGAAGAAGAGTTGATTTATGTTTCAGGCGGCATGCTGGAAGTTCAGCCTGATGTAGTGACCGTGTTGTCCGATACCGCAATCCGCGGTAAGGATATCGATGAGGCGCGCGCATTGGAGGCTAAACAGGCGGCTGAGGAAGCGATGAAAAATCGCAGCTCAGATCTCGACTATGCTCAAGCTGAATCGGAACTTGCACAAGCGATTGCGCAGCTGCGCACCGTGCAGCAAATCCGTAGACAGGTTGGTCACTAGAAGTTGTCTTAAATAAAAAAAGCAGCTTAGGCTGCTTTTTTTATGCCTGAAATTCGCAGGATATTTCCTAGAATGCGGTTAGTAAACCTGATCCGGACCATACGATACTTTAATACGGCAAATGTTTATGAATAATCTCAATATTGTTATTCTCGCGGCAGGCAAAGGCACGCGCATGCATTCCGATAGGCCTAAAGTGCTTCATGCTCTGGCCGGAAAACCCCTGGTTCAACATGTAGTGGACTGCGCCAAGAAGCTCAGACCCGAACATATCATCGTCGTGTACGGACACGGCGGCGATGCAGTCCCCAAGTCGCTTGCGATGTCGGGCGCAGAATTCGTCATACAGGAACCGCAACTCGGTACGGGTCATGCCGTTCAGCAGGCGATGCCGCTGCTCGACGACAACGGTCATACCCTGGTGCTGTACGGCGATGTACCATTGATACAGCACACCACGCTGCACCAGATGCAGCAGACGGGCGCTGGTCTTACGCTTTTGACTGTCAATCTGGACAACCCGTCGGGTTATGGCCGCATCGTGCGAAATGAGATGGGCGATGTGATCGGCATTGTCGAGCAAAAGGACGCGAGCCCCGAAATACTGGAGATCAAAGAGATCAACACTGGAATTTTGCTAGCCCCAACCGGGCCGCTGAAGAAATGGCTGGCAGAGCTGCGCACCAATAATGCTCAGGGCGAATACTATCTGACCGATATCGTCGGTATGGCTGTCTCTGACGGCATCCCGGTACATACCGTGCAACCTAGCCACGAATGGGAAATTCACGGTATCAACAGCAAGCTACAGCTGGCAGTGCTTGAGCGCACCTGGCAAGAACTCGAGGCGCACCGACTGTTATCAGCAGGAGTAACGCTCGCTGACCCATCCCGCATTGATGTACGCGGCACATTGATGTGCGGGCGTGATGTCGAGATTGATGTGGGTTGCATCTTCGAGGGCGCAGTCATGATAGGCAACAATGTGCAGATAGGCCCATACTGCGTAATCCGCGATTCCAGTATCGCCGATGGCACAAAGATAGCCGCATACAGTCACATAGAGAGCAGCGATATAGGGGATGACTGTCGCATCGGACCGTATGCCCGCCTGCGTCCCGGAACCACGCTGGACTCGGAAGTTCATGTCGGTAATTTTGTCGAAATCAAGAACAGCGAGATCAGCTATGGCAGCAAGGCCAATCATTTGAGTTACATCGGTGACGCAACCATAGGATCGCGAGTGAATATCGGAGCGGGTACTATCACCTGCAATTACGATGGCGCGAACAAGTTCCGCACCATCATCGAGGATGATGTGTTCGTGGGCTCCGATACGCAGCTGGTAGCTCCGGTCACCATCGCAAAAGGGTCAACCATAGGTGCCGGATCTACCATCACGCGCAACACGCCGGAAGGTGAACTCACTCTGTCTCGCAGCAAACAGATGAGCATCAGCGGCTGGAAAAGGCCTGTAAAAAGCAAGTGACAATGAACAATTGATAATTACCCGTTATCCATTTTCAATTGTCCATTATTAATTATTCCTTGGGTTTAAATTATGTGCGGAATCGTTGGTGCAGTAGCGAAACGTAATGTTGTTCCCATCCTGCTCGAAGGATTGCAACGCCTCGAATACAGGGGTTATGACTCTGCAGGTCTGGTGGTGGTGCGAAACGGTCAGCTCGAACGACTCAGGAGTACGGGGCGCGTAGCTGAACTAACACAGATCAGTTCTGCGACCAGCGGACATACCGGGATAGCGCATACCCGCTGGGCGACGCACGGGGTGCCGAGCGAGCGCAATGCGCATCCGCACCAGAGCCGAAACCTGATCGCGGTGGTGCACAACGGCATCATAGAAAACTACGAATCCTTGCGCATGCGATTGTCCACTGCCGGCTATGAGTTCACCTCGGACACCGATACGGAAGTAATCGCACATCTTATTCACAGCCATTACGTAATTGGGAATTCGCTGCTGGAAGCGACCCGCGCCTCTCTTGCCGAACTGGTAGGAGCATATGCGATAGGCGTCATAGCAGCAGATAATCCCGAGCAGATGATCTGCTCCAGGCGCGGCAGTCCGCTGTTGCTGGGAATCGGCGAGGGTGAAAATTTCATCGCATCCGATGTCTCGGCGCTGTTGCCGGTGACGAACCGCGTCATCTATCTCGAAGAGGGTGACGTGGTAGAGATGGCAAGCAATGGTTACCGTATATTCGATCTAAAGGGCATGCTAATAGAACGCGCGGTCAAGGTCAGCGAGATCAGCAATGAAAGCGTCTCGCTGGGCGATTACAGCCACTACATGCAGAAGGAGATACACGAACAACCTCAGGCGATAGCCGATACGCTGGAATCTGTCTGCAACAGTCAGTCCGTCGTACCGGGAATTTTCGGCGCAGAAGCTGCCACGTCGTTTAATGAAATCGACAGCATACTGATACTGGCGTGCGGCACCAGCTATCACGCCGGTCTGGTTGCAAGATACTGGCTGGAAGAGATGGCTGCCATTCCCTGCACGGTTGAAATTGCCAGCGAATATCGGTATCGAGTCAGCGTTCCAAATCCGAAAACCCTGGTTGTGGTGTTATCGCAGTCGGGCGAAACCGCCGATACACAGGCCGCGCTCAATCATGCTATATCGCTCGGGCATCTACATACGCTGGCAATTTGCAATGTGCCAGAAAGCGCGTTGGTCAGGCTGGCAAAATTACGCTTTTTAACGAGAGCGGGCCCTGAAATCGGTGTTGCATCGACCAAGGCATTCATAACCCAGCTGGTAGCCCTGTTTTTGTTGACTCTGGTGCTGGCCAAGCAGCGTAAACGTCTAACTGGGGCTGCAGAGCAGGAACATTTGCATGCCCTGCGTCACCTGCCCGCCGCTGTTCAGAAAGTGTTGAACCTCGAACCTGAGATCGCAAAGCTGGCCGAGCAGTTTTCCCATAAACAGCACGCGTTATTTTTGGGCCGCGGCATGCATTACCCCATCGCTCTGGAAGGCGCATTAAAGCTCAAAGAGATTTCCTATATCCACGCCGAAGCCTATCCGGCCGGAGAGTTGAAACACGGACCGCTGGCGCTGGTCGATAAGGATATGCCCGTCGTGTCGGTCGCTCCTAACGATGTGTTGCTGGAAAAGCTCAAATCCAATCTGCATGAAGTTCGTGCAAGGGGCGGCGAGCTTTACGTGTTTGCCGATGCGCAGACGCACATCCGGGAAGAAGAAGGCGTGCACATCATGCACATGCCGGAACATGCGGGATTGTTGAGTCCCATCCTGCATACGATACCGTTGCAGCTGCTGGCATATTATGCGGCATTGCAGAAGGGCACCGATGTAGACAAGCCACGCAACCTGGCAAAGTCGGTAACGGTAGAGTAATGAGCCGACAATGAAAGTGTAAATTCAGGAAAGAGAGTAAGCAAACGCAAGACTACTGACGGAGGAAGGGCAATTGCATTTAGCGCATCCCAAATATCGCCCGGATATCGACGGCCTACGTGCCGTTGCCATACTTGCGGTAGTCTGCTTTCACATTTTCCCGAGTAACATGCCGGGCGGATTTATCGGCGTCGATATATTTTTTGTGATTTCGGGATATCTGATCTCAACGATAATATTTTCAAGTCTGGAACGAGAGCGGTTCAGCCTGGTTGAATTTTATGTGCGACGGATCAGGCGGATATTTCCAGCACTGATCATCGTTCTTGTCAGCTGTCTGATATTTGGCTGGTATATCCTGTTTGCAGACGAATTCAGGCAGCTTGGAAAGCACACCGTTGCGGGCGCCGCGTTCATCCAAAACCTCATCCTGTGGCGCGAAAGCGGCTATTTCGACTCTTCGGCGGAAAGCAAACCCCTGCTTCATCTTTGGAGTCTTGCGATAGAAGAGCAGTTTTATATATTCTGGCCCCTGCTGCTGGCCTATGTCTGGAAGAAAAACTGGAGTTTTCTGAAAATAACGGCGTCGATTGCGGCGGTTTCATTTGCTGTCAGCATCTACATGATAACAACGGGATATTCGGCCGCGGCGTTTTATCATCCTTACTCGAGATTTTGGGAGCTGATGGCGGGCGGCATTCTGGCATACGCGGTACTTCACAGACCCGATCTGCTCGAAAAGCACAAAGAGGTGCAGTCTGTGACAGGGTTCGCCCTGGTAGTGTCAGGGCTGATGCTGGTAAACAGGAACAGCGATTTTCCCGGCTGGTGGGCGCTGCTGCCGGTGGCGGGGGCTTTTCTCATCATCTCGGCTGGGGCTAACAGCTGGCTGAATGCAAGGTTGCTGGGGAACCCGGTAATGGTATGGCTGGGTCTGATCAGCTATCCGTTGTATCTCTGGCACTGGCCGGTGCTTGTCTATCTGAAAATCGCCTTTGTGGAAATTTCCGACTCGGCAAGAATTGCGGCGGTCGCAGCTTCGTTGCTACTGGCAACCCTGACCTATCATTTCGTCGAAAAACCCGTGCGTTACAGAATGGCTCAGCGCACCAGCGTATCTATGCTGATGACGCTGCTGGCGCTGACTTCGACATCGGGTTGGGCGATATACGCCTTTAATTTTCTGGACAACCCGAAAATGCTCGAAATAGGCAAGGATTTTCAGTACCACCGCACGCACCATGCCAGTTGCAACGACAAATCGCTGGCAGGGGCGGAGCTGGGATATTGTTATTCCAGCGGGGAAGGGGTGACAAAGGCAGTTTTGATAGGCGACAGTCACGCCGACGATAAATTTTATGGTTTTGCCAACTATGATGCGAAGCGGAACTGGATGATGATGGGGCATCAGGCTTGTCCGCCGGTGCTTGGCATCGGCGTGGAGTCAACGATCAAAGATTGCCGTAAAAAATTCGATCTCATATTCGACTGGATCGAACGTCATCCGCAAGTCGACACCGTGGTGCTGGCTTACTTCGGCAATTACTTTTCAGAGACAGCCTATGCCGCAGACCACAAAAAAACTCAGCCGGGACAAAATGTCATCAGAATCACTTCCGATGACAATCTGTCCGCATACGATACGTTCACCTTAGGCATGAAAAATTCGATTGAGCGCCTGACCAGACTCAACAAGAGAGTGGTGATACTGACAGATATTCCGGAGCTGCCCTATTTTCCAAGAGACTGCGAGAGACAGGGGACTTTATGTACGGTACCGATAGATGAAGTCTATGCCCGGCAGTCCGGGCACCGAAGGATGATCGCGGATTTGCAGCGCAGCTTTCCATCGGTAATCGTGTTCGATCCTATCTCCATCTTGTGCGATTCGCGTTTGTGTTCATACAAGAAAGGCGACACCATCATGTACCGCGACTCTCATCATTTGACATTGAGCGGCAGCCAATTGTATGGAAAGCTGTTCATAGACTGGTTAAACAATCTACAGCAGTAACACTGTTTCCTGAAAATAGGGGAGAAATGGCCTTGAATTCGGCCATACAAACCGGAGCAAAACGAGTAAGATTCGCTCTCAAAATGGATGTTGCAGCGGTTGTATCAACCGCCATTGTTAGCAAAAGGGAAATGCATGGCGGTCATCGCCGTATTTAATCAAAAAGGCGGGGTGGGAAAAACCACCACTTGCCTGAATGTCACCGCAGCTTTGAGCATCGCGGAACTGTGCCCCATCGCGATCGACATGGATCCGCAGGGGCATTTGACGCTGGCCAGCGGGATCAAAAATGCCCGTTCGGACAACAGCATGGTGTCATTCTTCAAAAACAAGACCCCGTTGGCGAGTCTGCTATGCGATACCGTGCGCGGCTGGCAGGCTATTCCGGCTGCGCTGGAGCTGGCTAAAATCGACGCTTTGCTCGGCAGCGATCCTCAGGCGGCAAACCTGCTGAAACGCGGCCTAGCCGAAGACCTGTCGCTTACCGGCGCGCCCATCATGATCGATTGCTGCCCGATGCTGGGCGTGCTGACCCTCAATGCACTGCTGGCTTCAGATCGGGTGCTGATTCCCGTATCTGCCGACTTTCTGTCGCTTCAAGGAGTGCACAGGCTGGATAGTGCATTGAATGTGCTGGAATCCAAACTCAAGCGCAAGATAGAGCGGCGCATAGTCGTGACGCGTTTTGATTCCAGACGCAAACTCTCCTTTGAAATCTACGACAAGCTCAAAGCGCGCTTCGGGGATGTCGTCTGCACCACCCGTATCAGCGAAACGGTGGGTCTGGCAACCAGTCCCATGCACGGGCTGGACATTTTCGCCTATGCGCCCAAGAGCCCGGGTGCAATGGATTACCGAGCGCTCACTCAGGAGCTGTGGGACAGCGACTTTTTCGTCTAACCGAAGATCAGGTTTCGGTGCAGTTTGCTGGCGACGATGCCAAATGATGTTTTTCACTGTACAGAACATTGCCGTAAGTGCAGAATATCTCCCTGTATTAAAGGAGGTCTTTTGAGTTGAAGAATAAAACCCAACCCACTCAGCAAGAGAAAGTCATGAGGGACAATGACTTTATCGTATCGAAAACCGATGTGACGGGTCGCATTACCTACGGTAATGAGATATTCATCGAGTTCTCCGGCTACACGGAACAGGAGCTTCTGGGAGCTCAGCACAACATCATCCGTCATCCTGACATGCCGCGAGGTGTGTTCAAGTTTCTCTGGAGCAATCTTGCAGCGGGAAAAGAGGTCTTCGCGTACGTCAAGAATATGGCTAAAGACGGCAGCTACTACTGGGTGTTTGCCAATGTGACGCCCGAATATGACAGCAGCGGTAAAATTATCGGCTATTTCTCCGTACGCAGAGCGCCGAAACGCTCGTCTATACAGATCATCGAAGAGGTTTACCGTCAAATGCTTGCGGCTGAACAGTCCGCAGGTGCCAAAGATGCCTGTGACGTATCCCTTGCTTTGCTCGGAAACATTCTGGAACAGAAAGGGCTGAGCTATGAAGAACTCATCCTCGCAATTTAACCGTATCGCCCAGGTTCTGTCCGGGCTGACCGCGCTTTGCGCCGTATGGATCTGGTACCGGCACGGGTTTGATCTGGTGGAGCCTTTGTTGCTCTGTATGGCTTTATTCATGCCATTCATAGGCGTGCAGGTCGCACCGAATCACGACGACAGGTTGCAGCAACTGAGCGCAATATGTAAGGAAGTGGCCAATGGCAAGACCAACGGACGTATCCTCAACATAGGCGTGAAAGACGAGATCGGGCAGTTATGCTGGCATATAAACAATATGCTGGATCAGCTGGAAACGGTGTTCCGCGAGCAGAAAACCGTCATGCACATGGCCAGTTGCGATAAGTACTACCGCAAGGCTCAGCCAGTCGGCTTGCATGGCGGCTTCAGGGAGTTTCTCGAAGGCAGCAATGAGTCGATACGCATGCTGGAAGCCAATTCGCGACGTGAAAGGGAGCGTTTGCAGGCCAATATGCAGGCACAGCAGGAGTTCGCCAATCTGATCAATATGGCCAAGGGTGGGGACTTCAGCCAGCGCATGAGCGAACAAGATAAGGAAGGCGTATTCAAGTCTCTGGCTCACGATCTAAACTTTTTGCTGGAGACGACAGAGCGGGGGCTGGGGGAGGTCGTGACGGTGTTGCGCGGGCTGGCTGCGGGTGATCTGACCCACAGAATTACCTCTGACTACGGCGGCATCTACGAAGAGCTCAGGAACGATACCAATTCCACCATAGATGAGCTTCGTGAAATCATCGGTCAGATCAAGGAGTCGGTCGAAGCCATCAGTACGGCGGCGGAAGAAATCGCCGCAGGCAACAACGACATGTCGCGCCGTACCGAAGAGCAGGCCGGAAACCTTGAGAAAACTGCTTCTAGCATGGAAAGGCTCACTTCTACGGTGAGGCAGAATGCGGACAATGCCAAACAGGCCAACCAACTGGCGATCAGCGCATCGACTGTTGCGGTCAAGGGCGGCGAGGTCGTGGGGCAGGTGGTGGACACCATGAACGAAATCAATGCGTCCTCGCGAAAAATCGTCGATATCATCAGCGTGATCGACGGTATCGCCTTTCAGACCAACATCCTCGCGTTGAATGCGGCGGTTGAAGCGGCACGCGCGGGCGAGCAAGGGCGTGGATTTGCAGTGGTCGCGGGTGAAGTGCGAAACCTTGCCCAGCGCAGTGCGGCGGCGGCCAAGGAGATCAAATCCTTGATCGGGGATTCTGTGGAAAAGGTCAAAGGCGGGACGCTGCTGGTGGCTGAGGCCGGCAAGACCATGGAAGAGATCGTGATGAGCATCAAACATGTCACGGACATCATGTCTGAAATCAGCGTAGCCTCGGCCGAGCAGAGTCGCGGAATTGAGCAGGTGAGCTTAGCTGTCGCGCAGATGGATGAAGCGACAGAGAAAAATGCCGCAGTGGTCGAAGAGGCCGCAGCTGCAGCCGAATCCCTGCAGGAACAATCCGGCTGGCTGGCTACTTCTGTTTCGGTATTCAAAATGGAAAGCGCTCAGCATACTGCCGTTAAAAGGCTGCATTGATGCTCTGAAATCAGCGATGAAACGCCGCGACATAACCGCTTCTGTCGTGCAACGCCTCTGAAATACAAAGTAATTCAGAGGCGTGTGTGGTTTATCCTGCCAGTTTCTTCAGCAGCACTTCATTGAGTTGCGCAGGGTTCGCCTTGCCTTTGCTGGCTTTCATCGCAAGCCCTACGAAGAAGCCGAACAGCTTGTCCTTACCTGAGCGGTACTCAGTGACCTTGTCGGCATTGGCGACGATGATTTCATCGACCAGCGCCTCTATCGCGCCGGAGTCGGAAACCTGCTTTAGCCCTTTGGCTTCGATAATCGCATCCGCGTCTCCGCTTTCCGCCCACAGGGTGCGGAACACTTCTTTCGCGCCGGAATTGGAGATGGTGTTGTCAACGATACGGATCAGCATGCCACTCATTTGTTGTGGTGAAACCGGGCATTGCGCCATCTCCAGGCCATCGCGGTTGAGCTGGGCGGACAATTCTCCGGTCAGCCAGTTGGCGCAGAGTTTTGAATTTCCGACCGCCGATACGCAGGCATCGAAATAGTCTGCCATTTCGCGCGATGAAGTCAGGCTGGCCGCGTCATAAGCCGACAGGCCGAGTTCGTTGACATAACGCGTGCGGCGTGCCTGTGGGAGTTCGGGCAGCTCGGCGCGTGCCGCATCCAGCATCGCAGGGGTGATGTCCAGCGGCAGCAGATCGGGGTCGGGAAAGTAACGGTAGTCGTGCGCGTCTTCCTTGCTGCGCATGGCGCGCGTCTCGCCGGTATCCGGGTTGAACAGGATGGTCGCCTGCTGAATCTTGCCGCCGTTCTCTATGGTGTCGATCTGCCACTGAACTTCGTAGTCGATCGCCTGCTGCATGTATTTGAAAGAATTGAGGTTCTTGATTTCGCGGCGCGTGCCCAGCGGTTCGCCCGGGCGACGCACCGAGACGTTGACGTCGCAACGGAACGAGCCTTCCTGCATGTTGCCATCCGAAATGCCGATCCAGCGCACCAGCGTGTGCAGCGCCTTGGCGTAAGCCACCGCT
>CAYPIG010000007.1:0-56845 GCA_964410705.1 uncultured Gallionella sp. | reverse complement strand
GCCGCGCGCACCGCCTGCGCATTGGACAGGCTGAGCATCACGCCGCCCGCATCGCTCTTGTGGGTGATGTCGCGCGAATTGACCTTCATCGCCACCGGATATCCCAGCTGCTGGGCGATCAGCAGCGCCTCGCTGGGCGATCTGGCAATCATGGTCTGGGCGACAGGGATGTGAAAGGCGGAGAGCACCGCCTTGGATTCCATCTCGCTCAAGACTTTTCGCTTTTCCATCAGCGCGCCTTCGATCACCATGCGCGCCCCTTCCACATCGGGTGCCACCTGATGCGCCAGGGGTTCTGGCATCTGCATCAGCATCTTCTGGTTGCTGTAGTAGTCTGAAAGATACGAAAACACCTCGACCGCAGGCTCGGGGGTGCGGAAGTTAGGCTTCTTGGAATGCGCAAACAGTTTGCGCGATTCGGCCACCTGAGTCTCGCCCATCCAGCAGGTCAATAGCGGCTTGCTGTATTTGTTGGCCAGTTCGATCACCACCTGCGCCGCCTCCAAAGGCTTGGTCATCGCCTGCGGCGTCAGTATCGTCAGCACTCCGTCCACGTTAGGATCGATCAGACAGGCTTCGACCGCATGCCGATAACGATCCGCCTGCGCGTCCCCAATGATATCGACCGGATTGCCGTGCGACCAGTTGGGCGGCAAAACTTCAGACAGACGCGCTATGGTCGTGTCCGACAGCTCAGCCATCACAAGCCCCAGATCGGATGCGCGGTCGGTGGCCATCACGCCGGGGCCGCCGCCGTTGGTGACGATGGCCAGACGGTTGCCGGACGGATGAAAACCGCAGGAGAGCGCTTTGGCGGCGGAGAATAACTGAGTGACAGTCTCAACGCGCACCACACCGGCACGGCGCACCGCCGCATCGAAGGCATCGTCCGAACCCACCAGCGATGCGGTATGCGACATCGCGGCCTTAGAGCCTGCCTCATGACGACCGACCTTGATCAGGATGACTGGTTTTACCCGAGCTGCCGCGCGCAGCGAACTCATGAAGCGGCGCGATTCGCGTATCCCTTCGATGTACAGCAAAATGCTCTGCGTTGCAGGATCGGACACCAGATAGTCCAGCGTCTCGCCAAAATCCACATCGGCGGAAGAACCCATGGACACCACGCTGGAAAAACCCACATCGTTGATCTGCGCCCAATCCAAAATGGCGGTGCACAAGGCGCCCGACTGCGAGACCAGCGCCAGATTTCCGACATTGGCTCCGCCGTTGTTGAAAGTTGCGTTAAGGCCGATCGCCGGGCGCATCACTCCTAGACAGTTCGGACCTATCATGCGGATGCCGTAACGTTCGGCATTTTCCAGCACGCGGCGTTCCAGTTCTTTGCCTTCCGGGCCGATCTCGCCAAAACCTGCGGTGATGATGACCGCCGCCTTGACGCCGTGTTTGCCGCACTCTTCGATGATGCCAGGCACGGTCTGCGGCGGAGTGGCGATCACCACCAGTTCGACCGAGTCTTCGATCTCAGCGATGGAAGCATAGGCTTTGCAGCCTTGAACTTCAGCGACGCGGGAATTGACCGGATAAAGCGCGCCCTTGAAGCCGCCTTGCAGCATATTGTGAAAGACGATCTGACCGACTGAATCGACGCGATCGCTCGCCCCGAACACGGCGACGGATTTGGGTGCAAATAAGGGAGTTAGATAATGTTTTGACATGGGAATAGGAGTCTGATGATTGTAAAGCAAGGCTGCCTGCCCTTACCGGGCGGCAGAAAAATTCTGTCGGCAATGTGTTGCGATAACATCATAAATGCGAATTATCCTCGCAGCTTATCGATAGTTCCACTTTTTTCTGCGAATAGTCAGGCAAACGATATTTATCAGGTGGGCGCCATCCAGAAACACAGGCGCGTAACGATTGACTTTTTAGAGCCTTGAGCTATCGTTAGTCCCTGATCGCAGCCTTTCAGATTTCATCCCGAAAAAACCATGCAAACTTCCTGGCGACCGTTACTGATAGAAGAGACCCGCAAACCCTATTACCGGGAATTGCAGCAGTTTGTCGCAACGGAGCGCCAGAGCGGCACCGTATTCCCGCCCGAGGCAGAAGTATTCTCCGCCCTGCACCTGACGCCGGTCGAAAAAGTCAGCGTGCTGATCTTGGGACAGGACCCCTATCACGATGACCATCAGGCGCACGGACTGTGTTTTTCGGTGCGTCCCGGCATTGCCATCCCGCCTTCATTGCTGAACATCTTCAAGGAACTCAACAGCGATCTGGGCTGCAAGATACCCGATAACGGCTACCTGACCCGCTGGGCCGAGCAAGGCGTGCTGCTGCTTAACGCGGTGCTGACGGTGCAGGCGCATCAGGCAAATTCCCACCAGAACAAGGGCTGGGAGATATTTACCGATGCGGTGATCAAGGCGGTAAACGCCAAGCCCGATCCTGTGGTATTCGTGCTGTGGGGAGCCTATGCGCGAAAAAAAATCGGCCTGATAGACCAGAGTCGTCATACCGTGATCGAATCGGCTCACCCTTCCCCTTTGTCCGCCTACCGAGGTTTTTTCGGCAGCCGCCCATTTTCAAGGATCAATGCCGCGCTGCAAAAAAACGGGAAAGCCGAGATCGACTGGCAGATTGCGGATTTTCGGTGAATAAATTTAGCCGACACAGGGTAGTAAGGCACACATCGTTGATAAGTGTTAATTAACAACATACAATACTGCCATGATTAAAAACTTTCGCCACAAAGGGCTGGAAACCTTTTTCCGTACCGGCAGTAAGGCAGGTATACAACCGCATCACGCAGCCAGGCTACGCATCATGCTCTCCACGCTAGACAATGCAAAGCGTCCGGAAGATATGGGCGCTCCTGGATGGCGACTCCATCCTTTGAGCGGCGATCTTGCTGGACATTTTACCGTGACTGTAAATGGCAACTGGCGCATGACATTTTCATTCGACGGTGTTAATGCGGAACTGGTTGACTATCTGGACTATCACTAGGAGTAATTAACAATGAGCAGAATGCACAATCCGGCACACCCCGGCGAAGTATTACGAGAATGGCTGCCCAAGGATATGACGATAACGGATGCTGCCAAAGCGTTGCAAGTTTCCCGCGTCACTCTGTCCAAGCTACTGAACGGCAAAGCCGGTATAACTGCGGGTATGGCACTACGCTTAGCCGCATGGCTGGGTACATCCGCAGATGTTTGGCTAGGCATGCAAACACAGTGGGACTTGTGGCAAGCCGAACAGCAACCTGCCCCCAATATCAAACCGCTGGAAAGACTGGCCGCCTAAATGTGCTCATCCGTTAGCCCCGTTCCATGAAGCGCTCAAGATGCGTTAAAAATGCGCGAGTCTTGACCGGCAGGTAGCGGCGCATCGGCATCACCGCCCAGGCGGGAACGACCGGCAACGACCAGTTCGGCAGCACGCGCAGCAATCGCCCCGAGGCGACATCTTCCGCTGCAAAAGAGCAGGGCAGCGCGCCTATGCCAGCGCCGTCCAGCAGCAACTGCTGGATCATATCAGGAGAGTTGAGGGTGAGTCTGCCGGGCGGCACCCCTTCCCAGCTCTCCTTACCCTTGTTGAGCACCCAGGGCACGGCACTGCCCCGGTCGGAGAGCAGGCGTACTGCCGCATGATGCGCCAGATCATCGGGATGTTGCGGCATCGGATGCAGCGCCAGATAGATGGGGCTGACATAAAGACCGAAGTGATGTTCGTCGATTTTCTTCGCAACCAGCGTCGCATCGTCGCTCAATTCGCCCATGCGGATGGCAAGATCATAACGCTCGCCGATCAGATCGACCCGCCGAGACGACAAATCCAGACTGAGATCCACCTCTGGATAAGCCTCGATGAAGGTGGCGATGGCGCGCGAAAAGTGCTGTCTGGCGGAATCTCCCGGCATGGAGACGCGCAAACGTCCGTGCGGCTTGGCATCCTGACTGCGCAAAAAATCCTGAGCCGCCGCCACCTCCTCGTTGATGCGGCGGCAGTGCTCGAAAAACTCCTGACCGAAGTCGGTGAGCATCAGGCGGCGGGTGGTGCGTATCAGCAATTTCTGCCCCAGTACGCCCTCCATGCCGGATAATCGCCGCGAAACCGTGGCCTTGGGGATTAGCAGAAATTCTGCGGCACGAACCAAACTCTGCCGCTCGACTATTGTGGCGAACAGGATACAATCATCGGCAGAAATCTGTTTTTGTTCCATATTTGAAACAGTCTATCCCGAAATATCGGCTTTATCTATTGTTTTTATTGCCCTACCATGCAGAGCACTTGCTACCGGAACCAAAAACATGAAAACCTTGCGCAGCGTAGAACAACGGATCACCGGCATAAACACTTCCGATGGCGCGGGCGTTAAGCTCACCCGCGTGCTGAGTGGAAAACTGCAACGGCGTCTGGACCCTTTTTTGATGCTGGATGCCTTCGGCAGCGATGTGGCCGATGACTACATCGCAGGATTTCCCGATCACCCGCACCGCGGTTTTGAGACGGTGACCTATATGCTGACAGGCTCGATGCGCCACCGCGACAACGCAGGTCACCAAGGCCTGCTGCAAAGCGGCGGGGTGCAGTGGATGACGGCCGCGCGCGGCGTGATCCATTCGGAGATGCCCGAACAGGTCGAAGGGGTGATGGAAGGTTTTCAGCTCTGGCTCAATCTGCCCGCCGAAACCAAGATGGACGAAGCGTGGTATCGGGACTTCCAGAGCAGCGAAATTCCGGAATATGCAGACGAAGACGGCAATCTGGTACGGGTGATCGCAGGTTCCTGCAACGGTGTGACCGGACTGGTTTGCCGAAAAAATACCGAGCCGCTGTATCTGGACATCCATCTGAAAGCGGGCGGCAGCTTTGCCACCGAACTACCCCCTGCACACAACGCCTTTGTCTACGTGTATCGCGGCGAGGCTATAATCGGCGAAATCGCCATCGCCTCGAAGCAAATGGGCATACTGAGCAACGGCGAAGAAGGCGTGTCCATCCTTGCATCCGGGGACACCCGGCTGATCCTGCTTGCCGGAAAACCGCTTAACGAGCCCATCGTGCAATATGGCCCTTTTGTGATGAACACACAGGAAGAAATCCATCAGGCGCTGGATGACTTTCGCTCCGGGAGGTTCGCATGAGATACACGCCTGTCGCTATCGCACTGCACTGGCTGATGGCGCTGCTGATTTTCGCCATCGTACCGCTGGGTCTTTACATGAGCGATCTGAAGTTATCGCCGACAAAACTCCAATTATTCAGCTACCACAAATGGGTCGGCATCACCCTGCTGATGACAGCTTTACTGCGCCTGCTGTGGCGGCTCAGCCATAAACCGCCAAGGCTTGATCTGCCGCCCCTGCATAAAGCGCTCAGCGGCGCGGTGCACGGCCTGCTGTACGCGCTGCTGCTGTTAATTCCGCTGTCAGGCTGGCTGATGAGTTCGGCCAAGGGTTTTAAGACCGTGTGGCTGGGCCTGCTGCCGCTGCCCGATCTGATCGACAAGAACAAGGAACTGGGGCTGCTGCTGGAAAACCTGCATGCCAACTGGAGCAATCTGCTGATGCTGCTGGTCGCGTTGCACATTGCAGCGGCGATAAAACACCGTTTTATAGACCGTGACAGAATATTAGATCGAATGTTGTTCGGGAGAGCCTCATGAAAAAATTGAAATACAGCATCCTGGCAGCCTGTCTGATGTCAGGCGCGGCTTACGCCGTCGAATACAAACAGCTGCAGACCAATCAGAGCACACTCAGCTTCGGCTATCAGCAGATGGGGGTGGCAATGGACGGCAGATTCCGCCAGTTTTCAGCACAAATCGCCTTTGATCCTGCCAAACCGGAGCGCTCAATGGCCAGATTCGAGGTCAATCTTGCCGGCATAGACACTGGCTCCAAAGAGGCCGACGAGGAGGTTGCCTCAAAACTCTGGTTCGACGCCAAGACCTATCCTGTGGCAAGCTTTGTTTCCTCCGGCCTAAAACCGCTGGGCGGCAACCGCTACCTGGCATCGGGCAAGCTCTCCATCAAAGGAAAAACCCTGGAGGTGAACGCACCGGTCAGTTTCAAAACCGACGGCAAGCGTGGCATCTTCGAGGGCAGGTTTGTCATCAAACGTCTGGCTTACGGCATAGGCACCGGCATGTGGAGCGACCTTGCAACCGTAGGCGATGACATCCAGATCGTGTTTCACCTGGTAGCAACCGAAAAATAACCTTTAACCCCAAGGAGTCATCATGAAAAAAATCATTACCGCCGCCCTGTTCTCTACGCTCAGCTCAGCTGTTCTGGCCGCACCGGAAGTTTACGTGATCGAACCCACCCACAGCCTGCCGCGCTTCGAGTACAGCCATCTGGGCTATTCCGTACAGCTGAGCCGTTTCGACAAGATCAGCGGCACCATCACACTGGACCGCGCCGCTAAGACAGGCTCGGTGGATGTCACCATCGATGCCAGATCGGTCAATACAGGCTATGCGGTATTCAACGAGCATATACAGGGCGATGAATTATTCGCCACCGCAAAATTTCCGGCCATCACCTACAAGTCCAGCAAGCTGAATTTTGAGGGAGACAAGCTCAGTTCCGTCGAGGGTGAGCTGACCGTCAAGGGCATCACCAAACCCGTGACGCTGACCGTCAATTCCTTTTTGTGCATGCCACACCCCATGGTCAAGAAGGACGCCTGCGGTGCGACCGCCACCACCCGGATCAAACGCAGCGAATTCAACATGAGCAAAGGCACCCCCTATGTCGGCGACGAAGTGACCCTGACGCTCCCTGTCGAAGCGATCAAGCAGTAAACCCACCCAGACTTAAGGAGCTACACATGAACATGCTTTTTACACCGGTCACACTGGGCAAACTATCCTTAGCCAACCGCATCGTGATGGCGCCGATGACGCGCTGCCGCGCGACTGGCAATCTGCCCAACGAAATGATGGAAACCTATTACCGGCAACGGGCCGCTGCGGGTCTCATCATCAGCGAAGGTATCTCCCCCTCCCCCAACGGACTGGGTTATGCCCGTCAGCCGGGACTGTTCAGCGCCGAACAAATACAGGGCTGGCGCCGCATCAACGAAGGGGTACATCAGGCAGGCGGCCATATTTTCGTGCAGCTGATGCACGACGGACGGGTGAGCCATGCTGCCAACATGCAGCCTGGCACCAGGATACTCGCGCCTTCCGCGCTGGCCGCGCCCGGAGAAATGTGGACGGACTCCGAAGGCATGCAGCCCTACCCGGTTCCGTGCCAGATGAGCGTAGCGGACATTCAGAGCACCATCGCCGAATATGTGCAGGGGGCGAAAAATGCGATAGAAGCGGGGTTTGACGGCGTAGAACTGCACGGCGCGAACGGCTATCTGATCGATCAGTTTTTGAATACCGCATCGAATCAACGCACCGACGACTGGGGCGGCAGCATACAAAACCGCATCCGCTTCGCGGTTGAGATCGCAAGACAAACCGCAAAGGCCATCGGGGCGGATCGCATCGGCATGCGCATCTCCCCTTACGGCGTATTCAACGGCATGACACCCGATAGCGAAATGGACGCGATGTATGATCAGCTGATCGAGGCGCTCAACGAAATCGGCCTGGTCTACATCCACATCGTCGATCACAGTGCGATGGGCGCACCACCGGTCAGCCCAGCATTGAAAGCCGAGATACGCAGCAAGTTCAAGGGGTTATACATACTGTCAGGCGGTTACGATCTGGCGCGTGCCAACGGCGATCTTGAAGCGAATTTCGGCGATCTGGTCGCTTTTGGCCGTCCTTTCATCTCCAACCCGGATCTGGTGCAGAAACTCAAAAACGGCGACGCGCTGACGCCGCCCGATTTCAACACCTTCTACACCCCAGGCGAAAAAGGCTACAACGACTACTGAAAACGTTGTTCATCCCGGCATGCCGGGATGATAGACCTTATCCGGGCAGTCTGGGCACGCTGCTCACCCTGGACTGCAAGGTCTTGATGGCGCGTATCGTCTGGTTGGACAACTGGAAGAATTCCCCTCCCAGCTTGCTGGTTGCCTCATCCATGTGTTTGTCATGCACACACTGCACAATCACACCGACGCTGCGGTGAAAAGCCGCATGGGATTTCTTCAGCTCGCCGTATTCCGGATAATGCTGATAAGTTTTCGCCGGACCATAAAGCCACTTACCCAGATCGCACTTGTCATCACAGGACACCTTTGCAACTTCCAGTTCTTCGCTGCTGTTCCCCTTGATATAGTCTACCAGACGGGATTTCCACTTGATGTGCGCATTGACCGCATCGCCGAAGGAAAAAGTAGCGGGATTGGCCAGTTTGGGCACGGTTGAAACTACCCTGCCGCGTTCAGCCCGGCCCAGCTTGAAAGTCGACATCATCACCGTCAGCTGCTGCGCCTGTTCCTGCATGGACTCGGCGGCGGCGGCAGCTTGTTCGACCAGAGCGGCATTCTGCTGCGTCATGTTATCCATCTGGGAGATGGCCAGATTGACCTGATCGATACCGGAACTTTGCTCTGCAGAAGCGGCGCTGATTTCGCTCATGATATCGGTGACGCGCTTGATCGCCGCCTGCACCTCTTCCATGGTTTGACCGGCCTGATCGGCCAGCACCGTACCTGCGCGCACCTTATCGACCGAATCGCCGATCAGATCCTTGATTTCCTTGGCCGCGACGGCACTGCGTTTTGCCAGATTGCGAACCTCGGTTGCCACGACGGCAAATCCTCTGCCCTGCTCACCGGCACGCGCCGCTTCGACGGCGGCATTGAGCGCCAGTATATTGGTCTGAAAGGCGATGCCGTCGATCACGCTGATGATGTCGACGATGCGTTTGGAACTCTCGCTGATCGAACTCATGGTGTGGACCACCTGGCCTACTACCTCACCGCCCTGCATGGCGATGCTGGAGGCGCCCGCAGCCAGCTGATTAGCCTGTTTGGCATTGGCGGCATTTTCCCTGACCGTAGAGGTCAGCTCTTCCATGCTGGACGCCGTCTCTTCGAGGCTGGAGGCCTGCTGTTCGGTGCGGCTGGAAAGATCCGCATTGCCCGTAGCGATTTCGGCCGAAGCGACGTTGATGGTTTCGGTGGCTTCCTTGATGCGCGTAATGATCTCGGTGAGCTGACCCACCGTCGCATTGGCGTCATCCTTCAGCAGCCCGAAGGTACCCTGATAATCGCCGCTGATGGTCTCATTCAGGTCGTACTGCGCCAGCGCGCCCAGCACCCGCACCACTTCATTCAGACCCACTTCGCTGGTCTGCATCAGCGCATTGACAGATTCGGCCAGTTGCAGGAAGAAGCCGGTCTTGCCCTCAAGACTGATGCGCCCGGCAAAATCGCCCAGCACCGCTGCCTGAACAATGGCCGCGACTTCCTCTTCGGCCATGAGCTGATCGGTCAAATCCAGCCACTGACCGACCGTTCCCAGCCGCTCTCCCTCACTGGACACGACCGGCGTGGTCACCACATTGTATTGCCTGCCGCCCAGTTTCAGACGGGTACTGACGGTGGTGCGCAGGCTGCGCAGCCGCTCTATTGCCGCAGCCGGATCGGCATAGAACACACCTATGCTGCCGCCTAACACCTTATCCGCAACAAACGCAGGGTTTTCCTGCTGAAATGCTTTCTCGTAGCGGTGCAGCGTGTCACGCAGCGCATGATTGATATAGATAACCTTCCCGTCATTGTCTGCGACCCGCACGCACATGCTGACGTTGTCCAGCGCGCATTTTAGGCGCTGCATTTCACGGGCGCTTTGCAGCTCGGCCTCGGTGCGCTGCAGCAGCTTGCTCTGCATGTCTTTTAAGGAACGCATCAGATCGGTGATTTCATCGCTCCCTTCCGCTGCGATGTCGTTGTTGTAACGCCCATGGGATACCGCATCGGCCACCCCTGCTGCAACCGACACCCGGCGGGAGATATTGCGCGCCATCAGGTTGGATGCCACCGTCATCGCACCGCCTACCAGCAGCACGATCAGCGCCAGCTGCCAGGCATGACGAAATACCGCCTCGTTGATATCGTCCACATAGACGCCCGAGCCTATCACCCAGCCCCAGGGCTGATAGCCTTTGACATACGAAATTTTAGGAACCGGTTTATCGCTGCCCGGACGCGGCCATTCATAATTGACGAATCCGGCACCTTCATTTTTGACGACCTGAACCATGTCGAGAAATAACGGCTTGCCGTTGGGATCTTTGGATGCGGCAAGATCCTTGCCATCGAGTTCAGGCTTGGTCGGATGCATCACCATGCGCGGCTGCATGTCGTTCACCCAGAAATACTCTTTCCCGTCGTAGCGCATGTTCTTCAGCTGGGAAATCGCGCGGCTCTTGGCCTGCTCTTGCGACATTTCACCGGAGCTGGCCGCCCGACCCAGCGTATCGACCATGCCCCAGGCCGTCTCCACCGCATATCGGGTAGACCGCTGTCGGTCTTCGGTCAAAGTAGTGCGCTCGGAATAAATCGTAAAAACGGCCACCAGCAACAAGGCAAGAATCGCCAACCCGTTCATCAACCAAAGCTTTTTACCGACTGTCACGGAACTCTCCTGAAATTTAAAACTGCTTAATCAAACCGCCCGCCTTCATGCCGCCGGATCATTCTACATCGCCGCAATCAATGCTGCAAAGTCTTCAACCGGGACTGGTTTTCCAAAATAATAGCCCTGAAAACGCGAACAGCCGGACTGCTGCAGCAACTGCAGCTGTTCAGCCGTTTCCACCCCTTCGGCTATCACATCCATTTCAAAATTGACCCCCAGATCCACGATGGTCTTGACCATCACCAGATCCATCTTGTCGACGGTGATGTCGCGCACGAAGGACTGATCGATCTTGAGCTGATCCAGCGGCAATTGCTTCAGGTAGGACAGCGAAGAATAACCGGTGCCGAAATCATCCATGGAGAAACTCACACCGAACGCCTTGAGCAGCCTGATCTTGGCGATGGTATCCTCGACATCGTCCAGCACCAGACTCTCGGTCAGTTCCAGCTTGAGACAGGCTGCCGGTATGCCGTGCCTTAAAACAGTCTGTTTGACCACGGACACAAAATCGGCCTGTCTGAACTGTTTTGCACTGACATTGACCGCAATCACCAGGTGGCGCATCTGCGGCTGATCCTGCCAGACGGCCAGTTGCGCGCAAACCGTATCTAGCACCCAGGTACCCACAGGCACGATCAGCCCGACCGCTTCGGCCAGCGGAATGAACTGCGCTGGGGACACCAGTCCGCGCTCTGGATGACGCCAGCGCAGCAACACCTCCGCCCCCAGTGCACGACCTTCACTATCCACCTGTATCTGGTAGTAAAGCAAAAACTGCCGCTCGCCCAGCGCAATATGCAGATCCGCCTCCAGCGCGGCCCGATTCTCGATGGCGGTCTGCATCAGCGGATCGAAGAAACGAATCACGTTGCGTCCGGCATCCTTGGCATGATACATCGCCATATCAGTCCATTTGAGCAGCTGCTCCAGCGCCTCATGATGATCGCGAAACACGGTCACTCCGATACTGGATGAACAGTGATGAGAAATGAGTTCCTCGCCCTGACTGAGCAGATAAGGTTTCGATAACGCCTCGCGTATCTTCTCGGCCACCTGATCGGCCTGATTCACCGCCTCATCCAGGTTATCCGACAGATGTTCCAGCATCACCACAAACTCGTCACCGCCAAATCGCGCTGCACTGTCCTGCTCCCGGATACAGTGCAGGATGCGATCGGCCACCTCGACCAGCAGCAGATCCCCGACATCGTGACCGTGCAGATCGTTGAGCACTTTAAAGTGATCCAGATCGAGAAACATCAGCGCAGCATGAGTCCGATTGCGCGTACAGCTTGCCAGCGCCTTCTCCAGCCGGTCTGTCAGCAAACGCCGGTTGGGCAAACGGGTTAACGGATCGTAAAACGCAAGATCGTGCATCTGCGCTTCGAGCAAGGTACGCTCGGTGATGTCGTGTACGATGGAGAACAATAAAGTCCGTCCCTCCACCTCCACAGGCGATGAGTGCACTTCCACCGAGCGCACTTCTCCGGAAGCCAGACGGTGGGTGAAACAGTTGCGTTGCTTGGACTGAGCCGGCTGCCGCGTGATCTCCGCTGCAGGGCTGATCTGCCCGATGTGCATGGATTTCATCTGGGCGATGCTGTAACCGTAATAGACTGCTGCCGCGTGATTGGCATTGACCACCGCGCCCTCGACGGGCTCGATCAGCAACATAGGGGAAGCATGGTGTTCGAACATCTGCCGGAAACGCGCCTCGCTTTCCTGCAACTCCCGGGTCCGGCTGTCCACCTTCTGCTCCAGTGTCAGATTGGCCTGTTGCAACTGATCATCGAGCAGCTCGCGCTCGTGCTGACTGATCTTCAGACGCCGGTTGTTGCGCGCCAGAAACACCGCCGCCGCCAGCATCAGCAGAATAAGCAGCAAACCGCCGCCTATCAGTTCAAACACATATTTTCTGGAAATGTCACGCAAACTGAATTCATGCGCCCGCTCCGGGTTTACCTTCAGGCGTGCCATCATCGCCTCAACAGACGCATAGTTACCGGGAGGCGAAAAGCCGAAATAATGCCCCTGCCTTGCGGCCTCCTCTTGCGGCTGAATATTCAACAGCGCCAGCGTCACCTGTTTGATCAGCTCATCCGGAACCGAAGGCATGGCGGCAAACGGCCACTCCGGATAAAGGTCCGTCGAGAGCAACTGAGGAAAGCCTGCCGTTCGCTGAAGGTTGAGCACCTTAAACTGATCGAGGCGAAGTTTGCCTTCGCGCGCCATATTCTCGAGGATACCGGTACGCACAAAAGCGACATCGGCACGTCCTGCCATCACTTCTTGCACGGCCTTATCGTGCGGCATGCCGGTAAACTTGACCGATGACGCTTCGGTGATACCCACTCCGTTTTTATAGAGTGTCCAGCGCTGCATCAAAAAGCCGCCCAGCGACTGCTCCGCCGGAGACGCCACCACCTTGCCGCGCACATCCTCAAGCTTATTGATGTCGACTCGATCCGAACGAGTCAGTATCACCCCGCCGAACAGGGTGACCGGACGACCCTCGGCCATCGGCATCAGGGTGGCCGTGGCGGACAATGCGTGATCGGCGCGTATCGTGACATAGTGTTCAGGATTGGTCAGGACAAAATCAAAATCGTGACGATTGACCGCAAGATCAAGCTCTTTGTAATAGAGCGGCGTGATCGTGAAGTGATGGCCAGGAATGCGGGAATTAAGATAATCGCCTGTCGGCTGCCATTGTTTCATCGTCTGCGCCAGCGGCCTGAACGACAGCACGCCGATGCGAATTTCTGCCGCGGCGACGCCCTGCGTCAGACTGAGCAGAGAGAATAAGAAGAGGATGCGCAAGCCGAATTTCACATTTTACAGACCGGTATCCCAATTGCCGCATACTAGCCGCAAAGAGCTGCATCCTGCAAGATGGCTCAGTGACGAAGTTTGTCCAGTTTGGCCTTGAGCTCGGGCAGTATGGCCGCCACCGCCTTCTCGCCTTCCATGATGGCGCGGTGTCTGTCATCCAGACTGCCTTGTGCAATCTCGCGGGTGACAGGACGTATCACCACATCGGCGCTGGCCAGCTCATAACGATTGATGGTCTGGCTCATGATATCGAAGGTCTGCATCAGTACATCCACCGTAGTTTCGGTCTTATTGTTCTGCGGCAGATTGGAGATATTGACGGCGATCACAAAATCCGCACCCAGCGCGCGAGCTTCTGAGGCAGGAACCGGCCGGACCAGACCGCCATCGACATAGCTCTTGCCGTTGATCACCACCGGCTGAAACACTCCTGGAACGGCACAGGAAGCGCTGACCGCAACCCCGGTATTGCCGGTGCGAAAGACGATTTTTTCCCCCGTTGCCAGATCCGTTGCCACTACGGCAAAGGGGCGGCGCAATTTCTCAAGCGGCTGCTGTTTTACCGCCTGATTGATGAAATTCTGCAAGGGTTTACCGGTAAACAGCCCCCGATTGGGCCAGGACCAGTCGATCACCTTTTCCTCTTTCATCGGAATGGACATCTCCTGCAGCTGAAAACCCGTATAACCTGCGGCATACAGCGCACCGATCGCAGATCCGACACTGGTGCCGACCACGATATCCGGAACAATGCCTTGCGCTTCGAGCGCCTTGATGACACCGACATGGGCAAATCCGCGCGATCCTCCCCCGCCCAGCACCAGCGCGACTTTAGGGGCCGCTTTTGCGATCGGTTTTTCGATCGGCTTTTCAGGCGCAACCGTTGCGACCGGAACCGCGCTACAGGCGCTGAGCAGCAGCACAGTCAGGCAATAACGCAGCATCTTAGCCTTGTACATCTGCGGCGGGTTTGCGGCGCATGAACAGCGCCGGTATCTGAGCTTGAGGTTTACTTTGCGAAACAACCGGCATCATTTCGACCCGCTGACCCGGAGACGGCTCATAGGGTTTGTTGAACCAGGCATCGTGTACCGGTCTTCTGGCACCAGGTGTGTGCTTGGCGCGGATGTGTACGTGATGCTCCGGACGCGCTTCGGGACGGGACTCAGAACGCGCGGGGCGAAGCTGAGGCATTTGTTCACAGGGGATCTGGCACTTGATCAGCTTCTGTATTTCGACCAGATACTTTTCCTCTTCAGGAGACACCAGCGAAATCGCAATGCCAAAAGCCCCTGCCCGACCGGTGCGACCGATACGGTGTACGTAATCTTCAGCCGCGCTGGGGATTTCGTAGTTGATCACCATAGGCAGATGGTCGATATCCAGACCGCGTGCTGCCACATCGGTCGCAATCAGCACGGTGGTCTTGCCGCTCTTGAATGCATCCAGCGCCTGTATGCGCTCCAACTGACTCTTGTCGCCGTGTATGGCATCGGCGGAAAATCCCTCGCGCTGCAACTGGCGGGCAATACGACTTGCGGCCAGTTTGGTCTTGGTAAAAACCAGCACCTGAGAGGCCTCGCCGCCCCGCAACAAATGCGCCAGCAAGCCGTGTTTTTCCTCGTGACCGACCTTGTAAACTTTTTGCGTGACGTTTTCCGAGGTCGCATTGCTGCGCGCCACTTCAATGAGTTTGGGATTGACCAGAAACTCCGCCGAAAGCTTCTTGATCTCCGCCGAGAAGGTCGCCGAAAACATCAGATTCTGCCGCTGTTTGGGCAACAAGGCCAGGATGCGCTTCAGATCCGGCATAAACCCCATGTCCAGCATGCGGTCCGCTTCGTCGAGCACCAGCATCTGCACCTGATTGAGCTGCACGGTCTTCTGTTCGATATGGTCGAGCAGACGCCCCGGCGTGGCAACCAGTATTTCCACCCCGGTTCTAAGGTGCGGGGTCTGGGTCTTGATATCGACCCCGCCGAACACCACCAGAGATCTTAAATGGCTGTGCTTTGCGTAGGCTTTGACGCTGGCCTCCACCTGAATCGCCAACTCCCGGGTCGGCACCAGGATCAGCGCGCGCACCGGATGTCTGGCAGGAGAAGGGCTGGGTGTGGCCAGCGGCATCAGTTTTTGCAGCATGGGCAAGGCAAACGCCGCCGTCTTACCCGTCCCTGTCTGCGCACCCGCCATCAGATCGCACCCCTCCATGACCAGCGGGATGGCCTCTGCCTGTATCGGGGTCGGGGTGGTGTAACCGGATTCGGTGAGCGCCCTCAATATCTCGGGCGCGAGGTTCAACTCTGAAAAATTATTCAATATGTTATCTCTTTACGGTAATCGAAGACAGCCTGCAAAACTGTCGCATTATACGCCCATTGACACACGAACCGAATCATACCGAGAAACGAAAATCCAGCTCACGGAACAGTTTCACACAGGCCGCCACGACCACAGGATCGAACAGCGTATCCTTGTGGCGTACAACTTCCTCCAGCGCCACCTCCAGCCCAAGTCCGGGCCGGTAAGGACGGTGAGAGATCATCGACTCGACCACATCGGCAACGGCCACTATTCTCGACTCCAGCAGTATCTCATCGCCTCTTAACCCCTGCGGATAACCCGAACCATCCAGCCTTTCGTGATGCTGCCAGACGATCTGGGCGATCGCCCAGGGAAAAGCGATGTTCTTGAGGATCTCATAGCCGTTCTGACTATGTTCCTTGATCAGACCAAATTCCAGCGCAGTGAGCTTGCCAGGCTTGCTCAATATTTCAGCCGGAACGCGTATTTTACCGACATCGTGCACCACGCTGGCAAGGTGGATTCCCTCGATTCTGTCTTCGGTAAGTTTCAGTTCGCGTGCGATGGCAATCGCAAGTTGTGCGACACGGTGCTGGTGCCCTGAAGTATAAGGATCGCGCATCTCAACGACGGCGGCCAGTGCAGTGATCGATTCGAGCAGGCTCTCCCTTAGTTTTTTCTCGCTTTCGATTAGCTCGGCGGTACGTTCATCCACCAGCGATTCCAGATTGTTGCGCAAACGATTCAGTTCCAGATGCGTACGGACACGAGCCAGCAATTCATCGCGCTGATAGGGTTTGGTGACAAAATCGACCGCCCCTACTTTGAACCCCTGCACCTTCTCATCCGTTTCAGCCGCCGCACTGACGAAAATGACCGGGACATCGCAGGTTGCCGCATCGGCCTTCAGACGACGGCAAACTTCGTATCCATCCATGCCGGGCATGCGTATATCGAGCAGCACAAGCTGCGGGGGGCTGATGCTTGCCGCATGCAGAGCCAGCTCGCCGCTGATTGCCGAACGCACCTCATAGCCCTCCTCCTTCAGGAGATCCGTCAGCAGACGCAGTGAGGCGGCGGTATCATCGACTGCAAGTATTTTATCTATCATGGCACCATCCTTAGGCTAAAAACGCCGTTTTGCATATTGATCCTGAGCAGATATTCCCAGAACTTGCTCTCATTTTTCGGACTGTACCGCATCGAGCGCATCCAGAATAGCCGGATAATCGAAATTTTCCACCTGACTATGCAGCGCGCTGCGCAGCTGATCATCTGCAACTTGCGCCACGACAAGGCTGATGCGATCCGAGTCCAGACTCTCCAGCGCTTCGCGCAATTGTTCACGCAAATCCAGGGGCAGCGAGGCCAGATTCGTCAAAGTCGGCGGCGCTTTCTCCTCTCCTGCGGCATAAACGTAGCTCAAATCCAGCTGTCTTGCCAGACAATCGTAAATTTCATTGAATCGATAGGGTTTGCGCACGAAGTCATCCATGCCTGCGGCCAGCATCTCTTTGCGCTGCTCGGTGAAGGCCGAGGCCGTCACGGCGACGATCCTGACCTCCTTGCCGCCTGGCAGCTGACGGATTTGACGGGTCGCCTCCAGTCCGTCCATCACCGGCATGCGCCTGTCCATCCAGATCAGATCGGGCTGATAACTTTGAAATAGCGACACCGCCCGCTCGCCGTTGTCCGCCACCGCATAGGGCAAACCGATGTTTTCCATCAGATTGGCCAGCAACAGCTGATTCTCCAGCTGATCTTCGACGATCAGGATGCGAAGCTTGCGCTGCCCGGGAGCCATCCCGATGATTTCGCCCTTGATCCGCTCTTCACGCTGCGCCACCTCCGAGGGCACGACCATTTCCACGGGCAATTCCACCCTGAACAAGGAACCTGCGCCCGGCGTGCTGACGACCGAGATCTCCCCGCCCATCAGCTGCACGAACTGACGGGTAATGGTCAAGCCAAGTCCGGTTCCCTTTTGCGCAGAGGGCTCGCCCACCTGAACGAAAGGCTCAAAAATATGCTGCTGATCCGCCTCATTAATACCAGGGCCGCTATCTTCAACTTCGATCAGCAGCCTTTGCGGGCTGACATGCGGCATCATGCCAAAACGCACCGTCACACCGCCCTGCTGGGTGAACTTCACCGCATTGCCTACCAGATTGATCAGTATCTGGCGAAGTCGCGCCTCATCCCCCCGGATATAACGGGGAAATTCGGACGACTGATCGATCAGCATCTGCAGCCCCTTCTCTCTGGCGCGCAGCTGCATCATGTCCGTGACTTCCCGCACCAGATAACCCAGATCCAGCGGCGCATGCTCCAGTTGAACACGACCGGATTCAATCTTGGCCATCTCCAGCACATCGTTGATGAGGGTGAGCAGATGCTCTCCGCTGCGGTTGATGATATCCAGATTGGTTCGCTGCGACGGAGTCAGATGGGAGTCCTTGCGCATCAGCCCCGAAAAACCCAGCACCGCATTGAGCGGGGTACGAAGCTCATGACTCATACTGGATAGAAATACGCTCTTGGCAAGGTTGGCCGCCTCTGCCGCATTGCGTGCCAGCACAAGCTCTGCCGTGCGCTGAGTGACCTCGTCTTCCAGATGACCCTTGTAGCGCCGCAACTGCTCCTCGGCCAATTTTCGATCGGTGATATCTTCTGAAATGCCCAACAAATGCTGCGCACATCCCTGATCGTCCCGCAAGGTCAGTTTTTTGGTATGCAATATGCGGGCTCCACGCGCCGTTTCGATACGCTCTTCGGGTATGTCCAGCAGGGTGTTTTCTGCCAGCACCAACTTATCCTTACCGGTAAAGAAATCCGCCTGCTCTTTCGGGAAAAAGTCATAATCGTTCTTCCCTATGAACTCATCTCTTGCACGCCCCAGCAGCTCTTCCCCTGCCCGGTTTAGCAGTTCAAAACGCAGATCGTTTGCACTTTTCAAAAAAACCATATTGGGGATATTTTCGACGATGCTGTTGAGCAGCTGATTGCCTTCACGCAGCAGTTTTTCCATGCGTTTGCGCTCGGTGATATCAACCGAGATCCCGCACAGCGCATAGATACTGCCGTCCTCGCGGCGGAGCGGCAGTTTGGTGGACTGATAAAACACCGTCATGCCAGTGGCAGTGACCGAATTGACTTCCTCGGTGCGTACGACTTTTCCCGAGGACAGAACCTGCAGGTCGTTCTGCCTGATGTTGGCCGCTGTTGCAGCATCGAAGAATTTTTCATCACCGAACCCTATGATGTCTTCCATTTCAACCTGCCATAGTTCACGGACAGGGCGGTTGGCAAATAGATAGCGCCCGTCCAAATCCTTGAGATAAATGCAGGCGTCGACGCCTTCGAGGATGCTGAGCAGTTTTTGCTCGCTGGCGCGCAGACTGGCTTCGCGCGCCGCAACCGTATCGGACATGATCTTGATTCCCGACACGATGGGGGAAAATTCGACATAGGTTTGAGCCGCCTCAATCCGCTGATACTTTCTCTCGACCACTTCCTCTATGATGCCAACCAGCGTATCGACCGGTTTTTTCAACAGTCTGGCCAGAATCCAGCGCATTGCCGCCAGCAGACTGACTATCATCAGCAAGGCGGTAGAGATGCTGGTGTACAACAGCCAGCGGCTTTTCTCCTCATAAGCCTCCATAGACAAGCCGATCTCGACGCTGCCTATTTTCTTACCCTCGTGTTCGATAATAAAGCTACGCCCGATCTGATTTCCCCCAGGTTTGCCGTGGCTGTAAACGATGCGCTGACGGTCATCGAATATCAAAAGAGATGAAATTTCAGTATTGCCCGTAAAGGCCATGCCTATCTTTGCGATCAACTCGTCGTCCATATTCCACAAAGGCCATTCGAGCGATTCGTTCAGATTGGCGGTATAGGCTGCAACCTTGCTGTCAAACTGTGCACCCGACTCCCGCGAGGCATAAAAATAATTGAGCAGGCTGACCATAAATGAAACCAGCGTGACGAGCAAAACCAGCGCCATCGTGAGTTCACGATAAAGCGACTTTGGCCCGGCGCTCTTAACGTCCTTCATTTTGTCCCCCAGGTATGGGCGTAATAGCTTATAAATTTGCTCAGTCTCTTTTCACGATCTGCGCCGTCGGCACCGTAATAATCATGGAGTATGTCCCGGTACTTTTGGCTTTTCAGCGTTTTTTCCAGAACCTGACGGTAACGCTGGGCGATTTGGCGACCTTGCTGATTGTCCACGTCTATCATGACAGTGAGGGGACGATCCAGACCCGCCAGATAAACCTGGACAAAGTCATTCCGCTCATTCGGAAAAAGTTGCTGTATCTTGTAATGGGCTGTGGCAGCCACGATGATACAAAAATCTATCCTTCCCCGCTTGAGTTTTCTGAGCAGGGATTCTACCGAATCGCTCTCCTCGACATTGACTCCGTTGCGGACAAAATCGGACTTGTCTTCTATCGTTCCGCGCAACACCCCCAGGGTATGTCCGCGCAGATCGCGCAGGGATTTATAATCGATCACATCGTGATGAGGCTTGTAATAAAAAAAAGCCGAATCAAAAATTCCGACCGGAAAAATGGCGCGATTTTTCTGTTGGACCAGGATATCGGGATCTCCGACCATATAAGTCGCCGTACTTTGCCTGAAACGTTTGACCGGCAAATAGTCGATGGCAAAGGATACGCCCGCCTCATCGGAGAGCAGCTTCAGTATACGCCCGCCCAGACCATGATCGGGAAGGGACGCGGACCAGTAAGGAGGGCTGTCGGTTGATTCGAAGACGATGGGTTCGGCGAAACTGGCGGCCGCCAGCAGACAAAGCGCGACCACTCTGATCGTTGTGCTGACGACCAGAATGGCGGATTTCATTTCCAGCCCGGATTCAGGCGTTTGATGCGACTGACATAATCGGCAGGCTGTTTACCGCGCATCTTTTCGATCATTTGCAGATATTCTCCGCTATTGATGAGCTTTTTCATACCGTCGACAAAGGCTTTGCGCAGGCTGGAACCTCGCGCTAAGATCAATACGCTGTCGGTTTTCGCACCGAGATAGAAAGTCAGCATTTCATACCGTTTCCTGTCCCCGGCCGCGACATCATCGACCGTTCCGATCAGCGCCATTGCATCCTTGTTTAACAGCGCGTAAATAGCCAGTTGCTTAGAAGGTAAAACATCCAGAATCGGCGACTTTCCGGCCGCATTGAATGCCGCATTGACGATTTCGACCGCCAGCGCGGTATCGACAGACTGGTAGGCGACGATATCGGCCTTCTGCTCTTCGCCGAACAGCTGTGCCGTGATACGCGGGGCGGTGGCCTGAGCGTTAAAAGAACACGCCAGCGCTGCCAGGAAAATCCAAATATTAAGGTTTTTCATGTTGATAGCCTCTCAGTCTGCGATGCTTGAACTGGACATCACCAGCAGCTTATCCCAAAGCTCGAAATGATAGTTGAACGGATGGGTCTGCGACAAGAATAGGGTAATTTTTTCCTCTTTCGGATTCACGCTAAAACGGGTGGAATAAAGGCCCGCCCATTCGAAAGTGCCCGCATCGCCCGCATCCACATTGTGTTCGCGATCCGCCTGAACACCCAACCCCAGCCCGAACTTCCAGCCCTCGTCGTGCAGCGTGTTCTCATAAAGCTTGCCGATCTGATTGCTGGTCATCAGCTCGACCGTCTTGCGGCTGACCACCCGCACACCCTCCAATTCGCCCTTGTTCAGCAGCATCTGGGCGAAGCGGAAATAATCAATTGGGGTAGTGACCATGCCGACGCCACCCGAAAGAAAGGTCTTAGGTCCCTGAGTCTGGAAAGTTGGCGAATACTTGTACATCCCCTCCACATGAGGACCGGGCGCGACCTTTTCCAGCTTGCCGTTCCAGTCGCTCTTCCACACTGCCGAGAGCCTGTCCTGCTTGTCTTTTGGCACGAAGAAATAGGAGTCCTTCATCTTCAGCGGATTGAAGATATGCGTAGTGATATAGTCGTCGAGTTTCTGTCCGGAGACCACTTCGACCAGATAGCCCTGCACGTCGGCTGCCATACCGTAGATGAACGCCTCACCCGGCTGACTGGCAATCGGCAGGCGCGCCAGCCGCTTGACCATATCGCCTATCGTGCCTTCGGTCTCTACCATCCCGCTGCTGATACCGGCCTCTTCATAGATGTCATGCATCTGGCGCAGCAGCCGGTCTTTCGGATACCACTCGGCGGCAAACGGATAAGGCATGCCGGCGGTGTGGGTGAGCAGATCCTTGATGGTGATATCCCTTTTTGCAGGAACCAGCCTGAAGGCCGGATTGGAGCCCTCGGGCAGCATCTCGATCACCTTGGGGTGGGAAAATTCAGGGATGTATTTGGCGACTGGGTCTGAGAGCAGCAACTTGCCTTCTTCGTACAACTGTAAAATCGCCAGCGTGACCACGGGCTTAGTCATCGAGCAGACGCGGAACATCGTGTCGCGCGTCATCGGTTTGCCAATATCGGCCTCGCCGAAAGTCTCAAAATAGGCGATCTTGCCGTGCCGGGCAACCAGCACGATCGCACCTGCCATTTTTTTGTCGGCTACCGTGCCCTGTATCATATTGCCGATTTTTTCAAGGCGAGGCGATGACAGCCCCACCTCTTCGGGCCTGACCACGCGGCTTTCTTCTGCAAACGCCGCATGAGCCAGCAGAGCCAGCAGCAACAAAATGTGTTTCATGATCTTCCTCCTCAGAGTCAAAGCAGAAAAAAGCCGGATACGCTGCATGTTATGCCTTTTCATGAGGAATTAAAAGCGTGTCGCTATACTCAAAGACGACCTTCTTTATGCAGGATAATTTGGCTGTTCAATCAAGATTTGCTAGAGTCGCACCCTGAACATCAATACACACAACGCCATGAGCAACTCAGATCCCGTCGAAATCGAAAAATTCTCCCAACTGGCCCACAAATGGTGGGATCCGATGAGCGAATTCAAGCCGCTGCATGAGATCAATCCGCTGCGCCTGAACTACATCAACAAGATTGCGGCGATTGCAGGCAAAAGAGTGCTGGATGTCGGCTGCGGCGGCGGAATATTGTCGGAGAGCATGGCGGGAATGAATGCCGAGGTGACCGGTATCGACCTGTCCGAAAAAGCCCTGAAGGTTGCCAAGTTGCATCTGCTCGAGAGCGGAAAAAAAGTCGACTACCGCAAGATTTCCGTGGAAGAGATGGCCGCTGAATGCCCTGAATCCTTTGATGTTATCACCTGCATGGAGATGATAGAACACGTGCCCGATCCTGACAGCGTGATCGCATCCTGCGCCAAGCTGGTCAAACCGGGCGGATGGGTGTTTTTATCCACGCTCAACCGCAATCCGAAATCCTACCTGTACGCCGTGATCGGCGCCGAATATATATTGAACATGCTGCCGCGCGGCACGCATGACTACGCGAAATTCGTAAAACCTTCGGAACTCGCGCAGTCCTGCCGCAGTGCGGGACTGAATGTAACCGATCTGACCGGGATGAGCTATAACCCGCTCTCGAAGATCTATACACTGGGGCGCGACACCAGCGTGAACTACATGGTAGCTTGTCGACGTGATTAACATACAGGATGCAGGATGCAGGATTCAGAATTCAGTCAAGGCGGTGCTGTTTGATCTGGACGGCACCTTTGCCGACACGGCACCTGATCTGGCTGCGGCGTTAAATCACGTTCGATTTACCCGCAACTTACCTCCCCTGCCGCTTGAAGTGCTGCGCCCGCAGGCTTCGCACGGCTCGGCTGGCTTGCTCAAGGTCGGCATGAATATCACCCCTGATTCAGCCGACTTCATCGAGCTTCGCGATATTTTTTTAGATCACTATGCAAACCACATCTGCGTGCATACCGGATTGTTTGAAGGAATGTCAGAACTGATCGATACACTCGAGTCACGCGCCATCCCCTGGGGCATCGTCACCAACAAACCGCATATCTATACCCTCCCCTTGATGCAGGCCTTAGGCTATGCAGAGCGCGCTGCGTGCCTCATCAGCGGCGACACCTGCGCCCATGCAAAACCACATCCCGAGCCGATGTTAAAGGCCTGCGAGTTGATCGGAATTGCGCCCGAAGATTGCCTTTATCTGGGGGACGATCTGCGCGACATGCAGGCCGCCAATGCGGTAAACATGCGCGGCATCATCGCCCGTTACGGCTATATCAGCATTGATGCAGACCTTAATACATGGCAGGCTCACGCAACTATCGGCAACCCAGTGGAACTTCTGGAACTGATCCCGCTCTGAATCTGCTATAATCATCAGCGTTTTGTATCAACACCGGGGACGACATGGCTTCGACGTGGGTTGCAAAGCAGTGTAGGGCATACCGAGGACCCGCAACCTCGTAAATCAGCTGGAAAAAACTAGTCGCAAACGACGAAAACTACGCTTTAGCTGCTTAGTCAGCTAGACCTCACACCCTGCTGTCTGTGGAGGGGCTCAAAGTTGTTTATCCTCGGTAGATTTTACCGGGGACAAGACGGAGATGAGTGAGGTACTAACACAGAATCGTGCCGGGCAGGGTTACTTTGTCCGGAGCTAAAATTAAGGTGACTCGTCCCGTACCAGCCCGCCAGTTGGCGTGTCCGGGATTAAATCAAACAGCATGGCTAAGTATGTAGAACTGCCTGTAGAGTGCTTGCGGACGCGGGTTCAATTCCCGCCGTCTCCACCAACAAAACAAAAAGCTCACCCTTGCGGTGGGCTTTTTGTTTTGTTGATTGAAATTGCACGGGATTGAATCCGCGTCCGGTACGAGCGCGGGGCGAAGGGCGTCAAACAAACAGCACCTGCGTGCTGTTTGTAGCCCGGAGCGGCAATGTGCATGCAGGCACATTGGCTGGTCAGCATGGCCACCAGCGAGCACTGCTCGCGCAGGACGCCGAAGGCGATCCCGAAGGGACGAGGTTATCGCGGATGCAATCCGACAACCTCGCAATTCCCACCCTCAGCACCCTACCCTTGCGGTGTCGTTTTATTTGTTGATTGAAATTGCACGAAGATTGAATCTGCGTCCGGTACGGACGCGGGGCGATGACACACCTGCGTGTTATTTGTAGCTCATAGCGCCAATGCGCCTGCTGTAAATGGTTATATTTCTGAATAGCATAAATGGGTGTAATTGGGTGTATCACTGATTTCATGTCTTGCGTGCGGCTCGATGGGCCGCTTCATGGCTTTTGTATATTTTGAACCGCTGAGCTGACATTCATTGCGACACGATCACCAGCCCGCGCGCCTTGTTGCTGGTCGTATCCAGCGTATCGATCGCCTTGCGCAGAGTGCGGATGGTGACCCACTCGGGAGCGTACATATACTTCGACACATCGAGAATGAGCACACGATCTGAGTGCGCATCATAGGCCGCCAACACAGACCAATGCCCCCAGCCTTCCTGACCCAATTCCGCTCTCGAGAAATTCACCAGCACAAACTGCCCGTCATCCGCCAGCAGCTTTGAGAGCAAGGCACGCAGCTCAGCTTCATCAATGCGATCACCCGCGATGGTCTTGACTTTAACTCCGTGACGCAACAAAGTCATGACCATCTCGTCGCGCGTCATACCCTGATCTCTAACAGTCTTCGGGGTGATGACCTTCATCACTTCGGGCGTGAAAAAATTGCTCTGGGTAAAATAAGCATGCGGCGCGTAAACAGGATCGACCGGTTTTTTGATCGGCATCGCATTGAGCACCGTAACGGCACTGGCCACGCCGCAAAAGGTTTGGTTAACTTGCTCGGCAAACCACGGAATGAGCTGCCAATAATCGGCATCGGCTGATATCCGGGCACGCAAGGGTTTGCCAGCCTCCGTATTCCAGTAGATGACCCCAGGCTCCGCCGCTTTGGCAATAAGTGATACAGAAACCAGGATAGCCAGCAAGACTGTTCGCGATAATTTGCACATAGATATTTGTTGGCGTATGCATTGAAAATCAGGTGCATGCGCCGTTCAGTTGATTGCATAGAATAAATCAGGCCTGCCAGACCCCGAACCCTGCACTTCGCAAGTCAATGGCAATTTCGATTTCCGTGTCACAGGCCTCGCCATAACTCATAGGATTAAATCCTTCATACAAATCGGGCAGCAGTCGCAGCCCGTACAGCAGCACGTACCGGTTGGACTGTATACCGGCCTTGTGCTTGTCGAACCGCACATCAGGATCCAGTCCGGTCATCCCGACATACACGCAAGGCTTGCCCGGCACATAACCTGGATTGCACTTCCTGAACTTTCCCTCGCGCAGCACGTCCTTGGACAGCTCGACGACATATACACTGTGATGGTTGCGACGGGTCATAACAGCAAGATTGAAAACTCCGGAAATAAGGGCGGCCATCCGCCAGCGGTGCTCAAAAATGTCGCCAATCGAAACAAGGCATTCTACTACAGTCACATAGCGCAATAACTCGAATAGTTTACACAGACTTATCCACAGAAATTGTGGACAGCTAGCACCCAACAACTGCGCTCGGAACGCGGGCTTAATAATTGCCTATCAGACACGGCAAAGTTCAATCAGTCTATCGGTGCAAATCTTGGCACCATGCTGCCGCCCCACGCCACCTGAGCCTGAAAATCCTCCCGGGGTCGCGTCCAGATCACGCCGTCAGCCAGCGACTGATAAACCATCATGAAAATATCAGGATCTGCCTCAAGATGTGCTTCACAGACCAGTTCGTAGATACCACCTTTATAGTGCCGATATTTCATTCCGATTACCCTGCCAGCACGGTAATCTCCACATCCCCCAGCGTCACTACCGCCCCGGAGCGTATCTTGGCCGTCTTGCGCAGCTCCTGATGACCATCGACGAAGACTATCCCCTCGGCCACCATCGCCTTGCCTGCACCGCCGCTGTCGCAAAGGCCGACCATCTTGAGCAGCTGGTTAAGTTCGACATATTCGCCGTTCAGTTGGAATTCAATTTGTTGCATATATGTCCCCTATTTGCTTGCGTTACACGATCGAGGCCTGCTATGCGATCATGATGCGTGAACGCCCCATGCCGGTGAGCGGAACTGAGCGCCTCGTGAAATTTGCCGCTGTGATTATATTTGATAGTCGCAAAGACATGGCGCCTGATATCAACGCCAAATCCATACTGCTAACTTACTGATTGGAAAGTGGAGTTATTTTTCAAAAAACAGACAGAAAAACATATTGACAATATAGAATTACCCACAAAGTCAGGCAGCATGCGGGATAGAGCGATACCGCCCTGCTGAAAAACAGTTAACTTACGATAACTAATTGTTTAATTTGATTTATTTTAAATATCAAAAAACAGGCAGCCTAGGAAAAATCCTTACGGGATGGTGCTTTACAGCTTTCACCCCCAACATTATCCACAGAGTTATCCACAGATATTGTGGATGAAACGGGAATACTCTTTAGGAACTAGGAGTTAGAACAGAATTGTATCGGGTGTTCTGCAATGACCTACTGGAAAAATCAGGAATAGCTCGCAGCAAAATATCGGCTGACAGGTTTAATCCGGACGGGAATGACTCCGGAAGTATTGAATTTTAGCGCCAAAACTGGCACGCCGATGTTATAATGCGAGACCTTGCGAAAGTGGCGGAATTGGTAGACGCACTGGATTTAGGTTCCAGCGCCTTACGGCGTGAGAGTTCGAGTCTCTCCTTTCGCACCAGGCACGCTCCGATATCTCCGGCATTGCGCCGGTTTTCAGCCTCATCCTGAATTTTCTTGCCCCCCTGCCAGGCGCGCCTGCAATCATCGATGCGGATGAAACTGCGGCTTTTAGCTTTATTTCAGTTTTATTTCGGTCCAGATGCGCGACAAGATGCGGCGCTGATGACGATCCAGATCGCGCAGCATTTCCAGCCGCTCCAGCTGATCGCGTTCCGGGAACACGACGGGATCTTGCGCAATTTCAGCCTTGATATATCGCAGCGCGGCGCGGTTGGGATTACCCGAGCCTATCAGGTTGGTGAGCTCGGCGGCATTGCGCCCTTCCAGCATGAAATTGATGAAGTGATGCGCAAGGTCAGGACGCGGCCCGCTCCGGTGCAACACCATCGAATCTAGCGCCAGTACCGCGCCTTCCTTGGGAATAACAGAGCGTATGCGAAACTTTCTGCCGACCTTTTGCGCATCCATGTCCGCCTGAAAAAAGTCGTTGGAATAACCGTGCGCCAGCCAGATGTTGCCGATGGTGAGCTCCTTGATATAACTCGATGCGTTGAACGCCGCCCAATACGGTTTGGCGCGAATGATCAGATCGCGCGCCTGCTGCCAGTGTGACGTGTCGGTATCGTTCGCCGAATAGCCCAGATATTTCAGTGCCGCGGCCATCAGCTCGCGCTGAGAGTCCAGCACCGTGACACGCCCCTTCACTTTTGCCAGGTAACGCGGCTCGAAAATTACCGCCCAGCTATCTGTGGGCAGATTCAGCTCGCGCATCTTCACCTCGTTGTAGCCGATCAGCGTAAGGGTGTAAGCATAAGGCACGGAAAATTGGTTACCAGGATCGAAGACGGTATTGAGATACGATGAGCTGATGTTGTCGAAATTGGGCAATTTGGATTTATCCAGCGGACGCAGCGCCTGCTGCCGGATCAATGTTTCCATCGCGTTGCCAGTCGGCACGATGAGATCGTAACCCGTCGCACCCGCCGCCAGTTTGGCCAGCATTTCTTCGTTGTCCGAATAAAAATCCTGAACCACACGGCATGCGCACTGCGATTCGAAGCGCGCCAGCGTTTGTCTTGAAATATAGTTATTCCAGTTGTAAAGGTGCAGCACCTCGTCGGCGCTGGCGTTGAAAGCCAGCAGCAGAACCAACAGGAACCGCATCATGCCTTCCCTTGCAGCAAGCCCGGTGCAATGCGCGAGGCCAGCACGACTATGCCCAGAGTGAGCAGCATCAGCAGCGTCGATACCGCATTCACTTCGGGCGTGACGGCGATTTTTATCATCGAGTAGATACGCAGCGGCAGGGTCTGCACGCCCACCCCGGCGGTGAAAAAAGTGATGACGAAGTCGTCCAAGGACAGCGTGAAAGCCATCAGGCCGCCCGCAACAACCGCGGGCATAATCAGCGGAAAAGTGATGTAGCGCAAGCTTTGCCAGGGCGTTGCGCCGCAATCTCGCGCCGCCTCAAACAGGCTGTCGTCCAGCCCTGCCAGACTGGTGCGCACCACGATGGCGACAAAACCGATGGAAAACGCGATGTGAGCCAGGATGATGGAGAACATCCCCAGCGTAAGGTTGAGAACCTGAATGAAGAACAGCAAGAGCGACACGCCCAGCAGGATTTCCGGCATCGCCACCGGTGCCGTCACCAGGAAGCTCAAAAACCTGATTTTATAGCGCTGCATCGCGATGCCCGCCAGAGTGCCCAGCAGCGTGGCCGACAAACTGGACAGCGTGGCGATCAGCAGCGAATTGCCCGCCGCCGCCAGCATTTCCCCGTCATCCAGCAGCACCTCATACCAGTACCAGGTAAAACCCACCCACTCGGCATTGAGGCGCGAGTCGTTGAATGAATAAACCATGACGATCAGCAGCGGCAGATAAAGGAAGGCGTACACCGCGAGTGCGGCTGCCCACAGCCCGCGGCGCGCGCTACGCACGATGCCCCAGCCGGACGCACAACAGCACCGCGATCATCAGCATGATGGACAGGGCGGAACCGAACGGCCAGTCGCGCGTACCGAGAAACTGCTCCTTGATCAGATTGCCGATCAGCATATCGCCGGTGCCGCCGAGCATGTCCGGGATGGCGAACATACCCAGCACCGGGATGAAGACCAGAACCGAACCTGAATAAATCCCGCTCAGCGACAGCGGAAAAGTCACCCGCAAAAAGCGCTGCCATGCATTTGCCCCCAGATCCTGGGCCGCGTCGAGCAGCGCCGGGTCGTGTCTTTCCAGGTTGAGGTAAAGCGGCAAGACCATGAACGGCAGATGCACATAGACCATCGCGACCAGCACCGCAAACGGCGAAAACAACAGCTGTACCGGCTCGATGCCGAACAGGCCCAGCAGGCCGTTGATCAGCACGCTCAGCGCCGCCTGCGGGCCGAGCAAAATCATCCAGGCGTAGATGCGGATCAGAAAATTGCTGGCAAACGGCAATATCACCAGCAGCACCATGGTGCTGCGGCGCTGCTTGGGGCTACGCGAGATCAGCAGGGCCAGCGGATAGGCCAACACCAGACAGATCAGCGTGGTCGCGAGGGCGACGGTGAAAGACTTGAAAAAAATTCCCGCATAGATAGGATCGCTGAAGAAAAACTGATACGCTTCCAGCGTAAACCCGTGCAAAGTACCGGCAAAAAGCGGAGCCAGTCCGCCAAATTCGCCCGGATAGCGAAACGAGGCGAGCACTAGGATGAGGCTGGGTGCGGCAAAAAACAGCAGCAAAAAAGCAACAGGCGGTGCGCTCACCAGCCAACGGGCAAGACCGGATGCCAGACTCCCCCTGCCTCGCAGATCGCAGAGCGCAGCATCTGATCTGTTTTCATTCATTTAAAAACACGCCCGCATCGTGACGCCAACCCACCCGCACCATATCTTTCGGCTTGAACAACTCCGCGCTTCCGGGCGCCGCATTAGGAAGCAGCGCTTCTATCAACGGCCCGTCAGCAATCTGCACCTTGTATACCGTGACATCGCCGCAATACAGCAGATTTATCACCTGAGCTGAAAAATTATTTTTCAATTCTCTCACTTCGCTGTGCATACCGATGCGCACCTGCTCGGGACGAATGGCCAGCACTCCTTTGCTCCCGGCCGCAATTTCTGCAACCGGCGGCGCACTGATTTCTCCCAAGCCCGGTACATGCAGGCGCAGATGGCCGTGCACCGCCTCCACCACCTGCGCCTCCAGCATGTTGATGTGTCCGATAAAATCGGCCACGAAGCGGCTTTTGGGAAAACCATACAGCCTGGATGGCTCGTCGACCTGTTCCACACGCCCCTGGCGCATTACCGCGATGCGGTGCGACAAGGCCAGCGCCTCATCCTGTGCATGAGTGACAAACACGAAGGCGATGCCCAGTTCGCGTTGCAGATTGATCAGTTCGAGCTGCATATCCCCGCGCAGCTTGGCATCGAGTGCCGCCAGCGGTTCATCGAGCAACAGCAGGTGCGGACGGCTGACCAGTGCACGCCCCAGCGCCACCCGCTGTTGTTGCCCGCCGGACAATACGCTAGGGTAGTGATCCGCCTTGTCCGCAAGACGCATCTGCTGCAGCATCTGGCCGGTGCGGGAGCGAATTTCGTTGCGGGAAAGATGCGCCATAGTGAGCGGAAACGCGATGTTCTGCGCCACCGTCATGTGGGGAAACAGCGCATAGTTCTGAAACACGGTGCGCACCGGGCGCAGCTTTGGCGGAATTACCGAAAGATCTTTGCCTTCTATCCGTATCTTTCCCGAATCCGGCAGCTCAAAACCGGCAATCATGCGCAAGATGGTGGTCTTGCCGCAACCTGACGGACCTAACAGGGTAAAAAACTCGCCCGCCTCTATACTGATGCTGACGTTGTCGACTGCCGAAAATTCGCCGAAGCGGCGCGTGACGTTAATTAGTTCGAGCAGCGGCATACGGGTTTTCCGGGATTTGATCGATGATCGACAACGGTGCTGCACTTTGCCATGCCGTACCGGCAATGACCATCAGGGGATGCTGATTTTATATGGGGAGATTCAGGGGGGCTACCGGGGTTTCCCGATGGTTTTGAAACCCGTACTCTAAACTGCTTTACAAAGCCAGCAAGGCCTCGAACTGAGCTATGGGTAAAGGCCTGCTGAACAGATAGCCCTGAAAGGCATGGCAGCCGCGCCGTTCGAGAAAGTTTTTTTGCAAAGCGGTCTCAACGCCCTCGGCGATCACATTCAGCCCCATCGCATCGGCCATCGCGATGATGGTTTGCACGATAGCCGCATCGTTGGGATCGGTCGCTATATCGCGCACGAAACTCTGATCGATCTTGATCTGATCGAGCGGCAGTCGCTTTAAATATTGCAAGGAAGAATAACCGGTACCGAAATCATCCATCGAAAAACTCACGCCCAACAGCCTGATATCACGCATCTTCTGTATGGTATCTTCAACGTTCTCCAGCACGATGCTCTCGGTCAGCTCGAGTTTTAGCATCGCGGCCCTGATGCCGGATTCCACCAGCACCTGCCGGATCTGGGCGACGAAATCATCCTGCCTGAACTGCTTTGCGCTGACATTAACCGCCAGCACCAGACCGCGGGTTAACACATTATCCTGCCAGACTTTAAGCTGAGCACAGGCGGTCTTGAGCACCCACAAACCCATCGGCAAGATCAGTCCGGTTTCTTCAGCCAGCGGAATGAACTGAAGCGGAGAAATCATCCCCCGGTCGGGATGCTGCCAGCGCAGCAGCACTTCGGCACCGATCGGCCGGTTAAGGCTATCCACCTGAATCTGATAGTGCAGCAAAAACTGCTGAGCTTCCAGCGCATTGCGCAATTCCCCCTCCAGGCTGATGCGCGCTTCGAGCGCGGCCTGCATCTCCGGATCGTAGAAGCGGATCGCATTGCGTCCGGAGGTTTTAGCCTGATACATCGCAATATCCGCATATTTTAGCAAATTGTCCGTGCTTTCCTGATGCCCGAGAAACAGCACAATGCCTATGCTGGGTGTCGTACTGTGCTCATACTGATTGAGCTGGTAAGGCAAATTCAATGCATCGCGTATTTTTTCACCCACCTGCTCGGCCTGGGTCGCCGCCTCGCTGGCATTGCCGCTTAGCATTTCCAGCACCACCACAAACTCGTCTCCGCCGAGTCTGACCACGCTGTCCCCCTCGCGCACGCACTGTTGCAGACGGCGTGCCACTTCGATCAACAGCAAGTCTCCCACATCGTGACCCTTGCTGTCGTTCAGCGTCTTGAAGTGATCCAGATCGATGAACATCAGGGCACCGTAACGCCCGTTGCGATCGCTAAGCCCGAAAGCCTGCGCCAGCCGGTCCAGCAGCAAACGTCGATTCGGCAGCCCGGTCAGCGCATCGTAAAAGGCCAGCTGATGCACTTTTTGTTCGGCCAGTTTGCGCTCGGTGATGTCGGTGCGCATGGAAATATATTGCGTGGGCTTGCCCGCCTCGTTCAGGTACGGGACGATGGTCGTCATCACCCAGTACAGGCTGCCGTCCTTGGCGCGGTTGCAGATTTCACCGCTCCACACGCTGCCTCTGGCAATGGTCCGATACATCTCCTTAAAAAAATCACTGTTGTGCGTGGCTGAATTGAGCAAGCGGTGATCCTGACCTATCAGTTCCTGCTCCGAATAGCCGCTAATCTTGCAAAACCACGAATTGGCATAGGTTATTTTCCCCCTGACATCGGTCGTGCCGACGATCACATGCTGATCGAGCGCAAATTTCTGGTGCTTCAATTCATTGAGCGCAAGCTGCAAATTGCGTTTTTCAAGCATCAGCGCCGACTCGGCCACCGTACGCGCCCGGCTTTCCTGAGCGGCCACGCGCATCTGGATGACGTGCAGCATCGTATAGGCGATGAATTTTCCGCTGTGCGCCATCATGGTGAATTTTTCATGCGGCGAAGTTGAATAAAGCATGCACAGGTCTGACAACAGCAACAGCACGCCCATCCAGGCCAGCCCCTCGTACAGATAATGCTCCAAACGCAAACGCCAGCACATCGCGATGACCGCCAGCCACAAAAACAACAGCGGCGCCTGAGTCGGCCTCTGTATGCCCAGTACACCGGTGTCCATATATTTGGGAAGATTGAACGACAGGACAAACAAAACCAGCGTTGCGATCAGCATGCCCGTCGCAAACAATCCGGGCGGCAGTATCATTTTTTTCTTCTTCAGGCTGATCGTCCAGGCCAGCGCCAGCGGCAGGACGTAAGTTGAAGGTGGCCAGGTTGCCGGCCTTAAAGTGTGAGAATACTGCTGTATCCAGCCAAAAGTTCCGTTCCACTCGATGCCGACCAGCGCATGCATCAGTTCGGTCAGCGCCGAGATGCCAAAACCGATGACCAGATACTTTCTGATGTGATCCGGCAGTGTATGCTGTTCTGCCATCAAAAACAGCGCAAGCAGCAGCGACAAGATGCCATTACTGGTATCGAGCAGAAGGTGCAGATGCTCAAACTTTTCTATCCCCTCGCCGCCCAGCACCCAGACTATCAGCAGATAGAACAGCGAACAGCCCAGGAACAGCGGACGATAGCGGGGAGCCTGTGTCATATGAATATCATATCGTCACAGAATTCATCTCACATCCCTCTGACTGAGCTGATAGAGCAACTCTTCAAACGGTTCGAGCATCACAGGTTTGCTGAACAGATAGCCCTGAAAGGCATGGCAGCCGCGCTGATCGAGGAAGTCGAGCTGAGCCTCGCTCTCCACCCCTTCCGCGATCACATTCAGTCCCATTGCGACCGACATCGCGATGATGGTCTGCACGATGGCCGCATCGTTGGGATCGGTGGTGATATCACGCACAAAACTCTGGTCTATCTTGATCTGATCCAGCGGCAGACGCTTCAGGTACTGCAAGGATGAATAACCGGTGCCAAAATCATCCATCGAAAAACTCACCCCTGTCATCTTGAGCTCGCGCATGCGGTCTATGGTCTCTTCGACATTTTCCAGCACGATGCTCTCGGTCAGTTCCAGTTTCAGATGAGAAGCCTTGGCACCGCTCTCGACCAGTACGCGCTGCACTTGAGCTGCAAAATCCGGTTGCCTGAACTGGCGGGCGCTGACATTGACCGCCAGCACCAGATCGCGGGTCAGCGCATTACGCTGCCACAATTTAAGCTGGGCGCAAGCCGTTTTCAGAACCCACAGACCGATGGGCAAGATCAGGCCGGTCTCTTCGGCCAGCGGGATGAAATGCAAGGGAGAAATCAGGCCGCGTTGCGGATGCACCCAGCGCAGCAGCACTTCAGCCCCGACAGGACGCCGCCTGCTATCTACCTGTATCTGGTAATGAAGACGGAACTGTCCCTTTTCCAGCGCATAGCGCAATTCGGCCTCAAGCTCGATGCGCGCTTCCAGCGCCGCCTGCATGTCGGGATCATAAAAACGGATCGCATTGCGACCGGCGGATTTGGCCTGATACATCGCCGTATCGGCATACTTGAGCAGATTATCCGTACCCTCCTGGTAACCCTTGAACAGCACGATACCGATGCTGGGGGTGGTATTGTGCTCGTACTGATTCAGCTGATAAGGCAAATTCAGGGCAGCCCGGATTTTTTCACCCACCAGTTCGGCCTGATTGACCGCTTCGTTGACATTGCCGCTGAGCACTTCCAGCACCACCACGAACTCATCGCCGCCCAGACGGGCAACCGTATCGCCGTCCCTGACGCAACCCTGCAGACGGCTGGCCACCTCCTTGAGCAGCAAATCGCCGATTTCGTGACCCTTGGTGTCATTGAGGGTTTTGAAATGATCCAGATCGAGAAACATCAGCGCACCGTAGCGCTCATTGCGTTCACTGACGGCAAAAGCCTGATGCAGCCTGTCGAGCAAAAGTCGCCGATTGGGCAAGCCGGTCAGCGCATCGTAAAAAGCCAGCTGATGCACTTTTTGTTCGGCCAGTTTGCGATCCGTGATATCCAGGAAGGTGGCCACCGCCCCCAGCACCACGCCATCCTTGATCACAGGATGAGACCAGTACTCGACCGCAACCGATGTACCATCCCTGCGCCAGAACACCTCGTCATCGACGTGTATCGCCTGCATGGCTTTGAAAGCCGCATACATGCGGCAATCCTCGGCATGATAGGGGCTGCCGTCCAACTTCGAGTGGTGTATCTGCTCATGGATGGGCATGCCGACCACCTCGCTGGCATCGTCATAGCCTAAAATGCGCAAAAAAGCCGCATTCACGAAGGTACACACGCCCTCGGTATTGACGCCGTAGATTCCTTCCGCGACCGAATTGAGCAACAGCTTGAATTGTTCCTGGGAATCCTGCAGCGCACGCTGCCCCTGCTTTCTTTCGGTGATATCGCGACAGGATCCGTAAACCAGTCCGTTGGGCAATAGCACCGCATTGAGTTCCATCGGGATTTTGATGCCATCCTTTTTAACCAGCCGAATCTCTATGACGTGGCGCTCGTTATCCACCAGTATTTTCCGCGCCTCCTCCCGGTAGACTGAACGCCAGTCGACTGGCGACAGATCGAATACCGTCATTCCGTGCAATTCTTCGCGGCTGTATCCTAACAGCTCGATCACCGTATCGTTGACGTACTGAATCTGGCCGAGAGTATTGCTGATGAAGACCGCATCAGGCGCGTATTTGAGCGTCATCCGCAGCCGCTCTTCGCTGTCACGCAGCGACTGCGTCATTTCTAAGGAATCACGCTCGGTTTTGGTCAGCAAATTCTGGTGTTTCTGTTCCAGATCGGCCAGGGCAAGCGCATTGTTCTGCGCCACTTTCCGATCGAAAAGACTGGCAAATATCCCCCCTGCGAACCACAGCAAGGCGGTCACCGATACCAGCATGGACAATATGTTAGGATCGATTCTGGATTCACCCGAGATACAAACACTGCCCGGCTGTATGATCAGCCCCTGCATGGCGGTGTAATGCATGCCGGAAATCGCCCCCCCCATGATCACAGCGCCCAGCACAAAACGCATAAAAGGGGGCAGCGGTATGCGCTCGCCCTGATACATCATCAGCAAGGCACCCCAAGACGCCAGCACTGCCAAAATCACCGACAACAGCACGATGACGGGATCGTAGCGGATGGCTGGATCCATCTTCAGCGCCGCCATGCCGGCATAATGCATCAGGCTGATGCCGCAGCCCATCAAAAGCGCGCTGAGCGCGATGCGCCCGTAGCCTATTTTGGATTCGCGCAGCACCCGAAACCCCAGCAGGGAAGCGGCAACCGCAGGAAACACGGAAATCAGCGTCAGGGTCTGATCAAACGCGACCGGCACCGGCAGATGCAGCGCCAGCATGCCGATGAAGTGCATACACCAGATCGCCACCCCCAGGGTACAGCCGCCGGCCATCATCCACAGCATTGCCACACGTCCTGAGCTCTCGCGCATGCGCTGTGCATGAGTCAGCGCGGCGAATGCGCCGGTCATCGCGACCAGCACGGACAACGCAACCAGTGACATATTCCAGGATATTTGCACCATCAAGCTTTCATCGTAATCTCACACATTGCTAAACGCTCACGATACTCGCGCATTGTAGAATATAAAGCCGCCGTTACACCGGTGTTTTTCTCAAAAAGATACCGAATAGCGATCGCTTCAAGCCTATAACATACAAAAAGCATAAAAAAACCGGCTTGCGCCGGTTTTTTTATGACTTAAATCGATTACAAACGCCCTGTTACCGGCAATTCTCCCACCAGCGGCGCGACATAGTCTATCCAGGCTTGCGTCACATCGTTGCCCGCCGCGTTGATATACTCGTCCTTCATTTCCGTCGCTTCACGCGCGACAGAAGACAGCGGCGTGATGAAGCATTCGCTGTGATAAGGCACGCTGGATAAACGGCGTATCGAAACGGAACCCGGCTGACCGGTAGTTGCCGCATGGTTCACCGCGAAACTGCCCACTTCGCGCGCCTCTTTTGCATCGACAGGCGAGATGATGGTCGGGAATGAACGCTGCAAATAACCGAAAGTATCCGCGCGCACCCGCACCTTCTCTCCCGGGAAAGCCGCCTTTACCAGCGCCGCCAGGGTATCGCCCAGCGCACCGCTGCCGGAGAGCTGGATATTGCCGTGCGAGTCGCGCTCACCGCTGGTCGAAATCGGATTACCGTCCTGGTCTGTAATGCCTTCGGACACGGCGATCACGCAACGGCCGTATTTGGCCACCGCATCCCTGACATCCTGCTGGAATGATGCAACATTAAACACGCGTTCTGGCAGATAAATCAGATGAGGTCCGTCGGTTTCAGACTGACGGGCAAGGGCCGATGCAGCGGTCAAAAACCCTGCGCTGCGACCCATCACCACGTTGACCTTGATGCCGGGCAGGGCATTGTTGTCTCTGTCATCGCCCATGAAGGCCAGCGCTACAAAACGCGCAGCCGAAGCAAAACCTGGGCAGTGATCGGTCACTTTCAGGTCGTTATCGATGGTCTTGGGGATGTGCACGGTGCAAAAGTCGTAATTGGCTTCTTTGGCCATCTCGGCGATGATGTGCGCAGTTTCGGCGGAATCGTTGCCGCCGACATAGAAGAAGTAACGCACGTCGTTTTTCTTGAATACTTCGAAGACTTTTTCACATTCGGCACGGCCAGGCTTCAAGCGAACAGAACCTAAGGCTGCGGCAGGGGTCGAGGCTACCAGCTCCAGCTGTTCCAGACTCTGCGTAGTCAGATCGATGAAATCTTCCTTCATGATACCGGCGATGCCGTGATGCGCGCCGAGTATGCCGGTAATGCAGCCGTGGCTGCGTGCAGCCAGGATGGCTCCGACCAGTGACTGATTAATCACTGCGGTAGGCCCGCCCGATTGACCGATGACCATTTTGCCGATGAGTTGCTGTGCCATGCTCGTCTCCCTAGAATAATAGTGGCCGCATTTTAACCGAATACGACAACGCATCGCTTATAATTGAGCCGTTTTTCAATTTCAACTTATTTCAAGGAGATGCCATGAGCTTGCTGAACGTCCGTCCAGGAAACAAATTACCCCACGAATGCAATGTCATCATTGAAATCCCCAAGCATGCCGACCCGGTGAAATACGAAGTGGACAAGGCGTCCGGCGTACTGGTTGTCGATCGCTTCATCGGTTCCTTGATGCGTTATCCGTGCAATTACGGCTTCATCCCTGAAACCATCGCCGACGATGGCGATCCGGTCGATGTACTGGTCATCACCCCTTTCCCTATCGTGCACGGCGCTATCATCCCCTGCCGCCCTGTCGGCGTGCTGATGATGAGCGACGAAGGCGGCGACGATGCCAAGATCATCGCGGTTCCAACCGACAAACTGACTCCGCTATACCACGAAATCAAGACCTATGAAGATCTACCCCAGATCACTCTGGAGCAGATCAAGCACTTCTTTGAGTTGTACAAGGCGCTCGAACCTGGCAAATGGGTCAAGATCAAGGGCTGGGAAGGCGTGGAATCTGCCCACAAGGAAATCACCAACGGTCTGGCAGCCTACAAAAACGCGGAAAAAAAATGACAGCGCAAATCATAGACGGCAAGGCCATTGCGGCAGAAGTCCGCGCCGAATGGAAGCTGCGCGCCGAGGCACTCAAGGCGCGCGGCGTCACACCCGGCATGGCGGTGATTATCGTCGGCAACGATCCGGCTTCCAAAGTTTACGTTGCCAACAAGGTGAAAGCCTGCGCCGAACTGGGTTTACATTCGATCCACGTTGAACTGCCCGCCGACACGACTGAAGAAGCGCTGCTGGCTGAAGTGGAAAAGCTGAACAACGATGCCGCGATACACGGCATACTGGTGCAACTGCCGCTTCCCCGGCATCTGGACTCGCACAAGGTGATCGAGGCGATCAATCCGGACAAGGATGTGGACGGATTTCACGAAAAGAATGTAGGCGCACTCGTTACCGGAGAAACGCCCTTCCCTTCCTGCACGCCTTTCGGCGTGATGGTGATGCTGGAAAAAACCGGTATTGCAATCGAGGGCAAGCACGCCGTGGTAGTCGGTCGCAGCAACATCGTCGGCAAACCGATGGCGCTGCTGCTGCTGCACAAAAATGCCACGGTCACCATCTGCACCTCGAAAACGGTAGATCTGGCCAAACACACCCGGGATGCCGATATTCTGGTTGCAGCGGTCGGCCGGGCCAACTTCATCACCGGCGAAATGGTAAAACCCGGTGCTGTCGTCATCGATGTGGGCATTAACCGCAATGCAGAAGGCAAACTGGTAGGCGATGTCGACTTTGCCAGCGTATCGCAGGTGGCAGGTTTCATCACCCCGGTTCCCGGCGGCGTAGGCCCGATGACCATCACCATGCTGGTGGCCAACACCGTCAGAGCCGCCGAACGGCTGTCACAACGCGCCTAAAAACAACAGCCCCCCCAGGGGGCTGTACTCACACACGAAACCGTCTGATTTCCGTTTCCAGTTCCGTCGCCAGCGTATTGAGGCGATCCGCGGTCCGCGCATTTTCCGCCACCGCGGAACTGTTTTCTTCCGCCATCTGAGCGATGCGCTCGACATTTCTGGCGATATCGCTTGCCGCAGAACTTTGCTCTTTCAATGCACAGGAAATTTCGCTGACCATATTCACCACACTGGCCGCACCCAATTCTATGCCGTGCATGGCATCCCCTGCCTGACGGGCAAGATTGACGCCTGCCATGACGCCCTCCACACCGGCTTCGATACCGTTCACGGCTGCCGTAGTTCCCTTCTGAATCGACAACACCATTCTGGTAATTTCGTTGGTCGAATTACCTGTTCGCTCCGCTAGCTTGCGAACCTCGTCAGCCACCACCGCGAATCCTCTGCCCTGCTCGCCTGCGCGCGCAGCTTCAATCGCCGCATTGAGCGCCAAAAGATTGGTCTGGTCGGCGATTTCCTTGATCACATTGACCACCTGAGAAATGCGTGCCGACTCGCTGCCCAGCGACTCGATGTCTTTTGCCGAGGCGTGTACCGTATTCGAAATACGCTCAATTTCACCGACCACGGACGAGACCAGTTTTCCACCGTGAGCGGAAAGATTACCCGACTCCGTAGACAATCGGTAGGCCTGTTCGGAACTGCTGCTGATGTGATCCACCCCCACCGTCAGCTCTTCTACGGCGGCAGCCATGCTGGTAGTCGCATCGCTCTGCGACATGGCAGACTCCCTGATACGCGCAGAAGAGGCACCCAGCTTGCGCGCAGACTCCCCTAACTCCTGTGCACTTTGCTGCGCATGCAAAATCAGCTTCCTGAAGGAATCCGCCACACCGTTAAACGACTCAGCCACGTCTGAGAGTTCATCCTTGGAGTTTGCTACCAGATGCGTAGTCAAATCCCCATCGGCTAATTTTTTGGCACCCTCCCGCACCCGCCCTACACCTTCGACCACCGCCAAAGACGAGGCCGTCATCAGATAAAAACTCAGCAACGCAGCAATCAAGGCTATCGTAGCAATAAGATACATCTCATTGCGATGCACCATCTGTCTGTGCTCAATAGCCTTGATCAGCGAAGGAATCAGTTCGTCGTAAAAAAACTGGTAACCGGAATCTATCGTTTGCGTTGCCAGAGTGAAATAAGCGTCCGGTGAGGTGCTGATATTGCCGGTCAGGATCTCTTCATTGATCACCCTGAGCATCTGCGTTTTAAGTGCGGTAAATTGTGCAGAATGCTCTTCCAGACGCGATTTGAGCTCAGGCCTGGCTTTGGCAACCTTATCCAGATCGGCTCTAAGCTGACGCTCCGCATTAGTCAGTTCAGACAACTGGATCGCAATGGCGATTTTTCGCGCCTCATCCATATTTTTCCTGGCAAGAACCGGCGTGCCGAGTGCGCGCAGGCGACCCAGCCGTTCGAGCACCGTAGGCTGGCGCATGATCGCCACTTCCATCAGGTAATAAGTATCCATTTCCGGATCTAGCGTCAGTTCCGTGTGATCGGCAACCGTCAACATGAAGGACAGCACATTTTCGATCAGCCTAGTATGCGCAGCGATGTTATCTGCCGCAGGCATGGAAAGCCCGTTGTCTGCAATTGTCTGCCAGTCGGACTGCACCGATTTCCATGCCGGTGTATCTTTCAGTGCGGCGGGCAAAATTCGGTCCGTCTCTTTAAGCGCTGCACTCACCTCGCCCTGCTTGGCACGCCGCTTCTCGCTCATGCCTTCGGCTCCGGAAAGCACGGCGGAGGAAAGACCCCTATGCTGCTGCAGCAACTGCACAAATTTATTGACCGGCCGGATGAACTCGGCGCCTTCGAGCTCATGCTGGTTTGAGGTGATGGTGGAGGACAGCTCTATATACGACACGACCAGCGGCACCGCCGTGGCAAGGGCGCTAAAGAGGCCGACCAGAAGAAACTTCCTGGCAAAAGTCAGTTTATTGAGTATGAGAATAGCCGGCAAAAACAGGGAGTGCATAGAGTTTCCTCCGAATTATAACTTCCGGGCTTTGTGCCCGTTCAAAATTACACGGTCAACCGAATCCTCCCGATCCCGAGTGGACGCACCATAGCACTTTCGCATCAGCTCGTCATCCCCGCTGCCGTATTTTAGAAAACCATCGTCTTCCTGATCGCCCTGATCGAAAATTTTTAGCAATTACGGATTGTGTCCGGACACAGGCGAGAGTAAAGTCGCGAGTTATTCTTCCGAAGAGAAGAAATCAGGGGATGATTTGATGAGTGCTGCGAAACAGAAATTGCCCACCTTGCTGCTGGGCGCCATCGGGGTGGTCTACGGCGACATTGGAACCAGTCCGCTTTATGCGTTGAAAGAAACCTTTTCCGGACACCATGCCCTGCCCGTCATAGAGGCCAACATTCTGGGCGTATTGTCGATGATGTTCTGGACCGTCATGCTGCTGGTTACACTCAAATATGTGATCGTCATCATGAGAGCGGACAACCGCGGCGAAGGTGGCTCGCTGGCCTTGCTGGCCTTGGTCAGCGAACTGACCGCAAAGCGCCCAAAGACCAAATGGATCATCACCGTGCTGGGCGTATTCGCGGCCACACTGTTTTATGGCGACAGCATGATCACGCCTGCCATCTCGGTCCTGTCCGCCGTCGAAGGGCTGGACGTCATATCGCCGCAACTCAAACACTTCATTCTTCCCATCACGCTGACGGTATTGACCATCCTGTTTTTTATTCAAAAACACGGCACCGGCGTCGTGGGTTTAGCCTTCGGCCCGATCATGATTTTATGGTTTGCCTGTCTTGGCACATTCGGCATACTGTCGATCGTCCACGCGCCGCAGGTATTGATGGCCGTAAATCCTCAGTATGCCTGGCAGTTCTTAAGCACCGATCCATGGATATCCTTCCTTGCCCTGGGCGCCATCGTGCTGGCGGTCACAGGAGGCGAAGCGCTGTATACCGACATGGGGCATTTCGGCAAATTCCCGATCCGCCTCACCTGGTTTTCATTCGTCATGCCGGCTCTGATACTCAATTATTTCGGGCAAGGCGCGCTGCTGCTGCGAAATCCGGCGGCGATCGCCAATCCGTTTTACCTGTTAACGCCCGACTGGGCGCTGATTCCGATGGTGCTGCTGGCCACCGCCGCCACCGTCATCGCCTCACAAGCCGTCATCTCAGGCGCCTTTTCGGTTGCCAGCCAATCGGTACAGATGGGATTTTTACCCAGGATGGAAGTGCGTCAAACCTCCGACAAGGCTCAGGGTCAGATTTATGTTCCGCTGACCAACTGGACGCTGTATTTATCCGTGGTATTTCTGGTCTTCACCTTCCAAAGTTCCAGCAATCTGGCGGCGGCCTATGGCATCGCCGTGACCGGAACCATGATGATAGACACCATACTGATCGCCTTCGTGCTGGTCGCCTGGCGCTGGTCTCCCCCGCTGGTACTCTTGCTGATCGGCACCTTTTTTACCGTGGATCTGGCTTACTTTTCGGCCAATGCGATGAAAATCCCTCAGGGAGGCTGGTTCCCGCTCGGCATGGCCGTGATTTCCTTCACCGTGCTCACCACCTGGAAAAAGGGCCGCCAGCTGCTGTTTGCAGAAATCGCCCGCAAATCCGTTCCCATGCAGGTAGTTCTGGACAGTGCCGACCAGGTGAGCCGCGTTCAGGGCACAGCGGTATTCCTGACCGGCACCGGAGAAGGGGCACCGTCCTCGCTGCTGCACAATCTCAAACACAATCAGGTATTGCATGAGCGCAATATCCTGCTGACGGTAATCGTTGAGGATAAACCCTATGTCACCAAGGGAAACCGCATACTGGTAGACGATATGGGGCATAATTTTTACCGGGTGCGTGTTTTCTACGGGTTCATGGAGCACCCCGACCTGCCTGCCGCGCTGGAATTGTGCGCCTCCTGGGGATTGCCATTCGACATGATGACCACCTCCTTCTTCATCTCGCGCGCCATGATAGTCTCGGCTCCGAATCCTGGCATGATGCAATGGCGCGAGCGACTGTTCATGATCATGTCCAAAAACGCCATGAATGCAGCAGATTTTTTCAAGATTCCAACCAATCGGGTCATCGAAATGGGGACCCGTGTCGAAATCTGATACCCTGACGCTCAATAGGAGAATATAATCGCCCCATCAATAAGGAGAAAATCATGGCAAAAGGTCAGCAACGCAAGAACAAGGAAGTAAAAAAACCCAAGAAGGAAGCGCCTCCCGTCAAATAAACCACAGCGAAAATCAAGCAAATTCGAACAGGAGCCGAATATGAATGCCTGGTGGAACACCCTTTCGATACGCAGCAAGTTGCAGCTTCCGATTCAGTTGCTGCTGTTTTTCATCATGCTGCTGGTGCAGAACATCGCGATCAACCAGTTTGAAAAATACGTACTCAGCGAAGCTCGGCACAACGCGCAGCTTTCTGCTGACGGCGTATTGAACGGGCTCAACCTGCTGATGATCAACGGCATCATCAGCGATGGGGCTCAGCGCGCTCTCTACATCGAAAAGATGGGTGCATCGGAAAAGATGATCGAGTTACGGGTCATGCGCAACAAATCCGTCATAGATCAGTTCGGCGCAGGCTCCCCTTCCGAGCAGCCCAAGGATGAAATCGATGCAACCGCCCTGCAGAGCGGCAAGGTACAGATGCACGAATCCTCTCTTAATGGGCGTCACCAATTGCGCGTAGTCGTGCCCTTCCTCGCACAGACCAATTTCCGCGGCACCAACTGCCTAAATTGCCACATGGTGCCTGAGAACTCAGTCACCGGAGCAACCAGCGTCACCACCGATTTAACCGATGAATTCGAGCTGATCGCCAAGGTCAATTACGCGGCCTGGATACTGCAAATCACTCTGCAAATCCTGATTTACTTCCTGACCGGCAAACTGATCGCCAAAGTCACCGCACCGGTGCTGCATTCTGCCGACACGGCCAATTGCATCGCCTCCGGGGATCTTAGCTCGGTGATCACTCCCGCAGGCGACGATGAGGTAGGCAAACAGCTCAAGGCCATGCAGATCATGCAGACCAATCTGCGCGAACTGGTTTTTGAAATCAAAAACATCGTACAGGCTGCAGTGCACGGCGACTTCAGCGTCAAGATGGACATGAACGGCAAGATGGGTTACAGCCGGGAACTGTCTGAACTGCTCAATCAGCTGACCACCACCGTCGATGCCGCATTCAAGGACACCATCAGGGTAACTCAAGCGCTCTCAAGAGGGGATCTGACCCAGAAAATCACCAAGGACTACTCTGGCGCCTACAACGAGGTAAAACAAAGCGTCAATACCACGGCGGAATCGCTGAGCGATCTGGTCGCGGAGATCAAGAATATCGTCGAGGGCGTCGCGGTGCGGGGCAACTTCCACCTGCTGATGAACACCAAGGACAAGACCGGTTACGCAAGGGAATTGTCCGAACTACTCAATCAGCTCTCCAACATCACCGAATCCGGTCTGAATGACGTATTGCGGGTCGCCAATGTGCTGGCGCAGGGCGATCTGACACAGACCATAGAAAAAGACTATCCCGGCACATTCGGTGAAATGAAAGTCGGCATCAATGACACGGTAGCCAAGTTGCAGGAACTGGTGAGTCAGATCCGGGAAGCGACCCAAACCATACACCTGGCTTCCGAAGAAATATCTGCAGGCAATGAAGATCTGTCGCAGCGCACCGACGAGCAGGCCAACAGCCTGAAGAGGACGGCAGCGAGCATGGAGCAGCTCACCTCCATCGTCAAGCAGAATGCGGGCAATGCCCAGCAGGCCAACCAGCTCGCACTGGGCGCATCGCACATCGCCGTCAGGGGCGGCCAGGTGGTCAACGATGTGGTTCAGACCATGTCCTCTATCAGCGACAGCTCGAAAAAGATCTCAGACATCATCAGCCTGATAGACGGCATCGCCTTTCAGACCAATATCCTGGCGCTCAACGCCGCCGTCGAAGCGGCCAGAGCCGGTGAACAGGGACGCGGTTTTGCCGTGGTTGCCGCCGAAGTGCGCAATCTGGCCAAGCGCAGCGCGGATGCGGCCAAGGAGATCAAGAGCCTGATCAATGAATCGGCCGAAAAAGTCTCAGCCGGAACAGAACTGGTCGACAAAGCCGGCAAGACCATGGAAGAAGTCGTAATCGCCGTCAAGCAGGTGAACGACATCATGGCGGACATCACCGCCGCATCCAATGAGCAGGGGCGAGGCATAGAGCAGGTCAATATGGCCATTGCACAGATGGAAGACGTGACACAGCAAAATGCCAGACTGGTCGAAGAGGCCGCCACAGCCGCCGCTTCGCTCGAAGAGCAATCGCGCAATCTTGCCGCTGCAGTGGCCGCATTCAGGGTTGAGGAAACGGTCAGGATCACGCATCAGGGAGTGAGGCTACTGTCGGCACCTGATCACTGACCTGAAACCGGCATCATAAAAAAACCAGGCTTTAAGCCTGGTTTTTTTATGATCAAAACACTGCGATCAAACCGCTTCTGCTATCCTTCTGGCGATATGCGCCAGCGCTTCGTCAACCTGATCGATCAGAATCAGGCACAGATCCCCTGGCTGCAGACGCGCAAGCGCGGTGTCGATCGCCAGAAACTCCCCGGTGATTTCACAAGTCGTCTTGACGCGTTTTGCACCTATCAGCCCCTGTCTCAGCAACCCCAGCACCTCGCCGTCCTGACGCCCGCGCTGGCACTGATCCTGATACAGGATGACATCGTCGAACACCCCGCCCAGTATTTCAGTCTGCATGCGGATGTCTTCATCGCGCCGATCTCCTGCACCGCTGATCACCACCACGCGATTTTTTGCCGGGATGCTCTCCACCGCTGAAATCAGCGCGAGTATCGCATCGGGATTGTGCCCGTAATCGGCGATGACTGCCGCCCCCTTGTAGTCGAACAGGTTGAAACGGCCCGGAGCGGTAGCCGCATCGTTGACGAAAGTCGCCAGGCCTTTGCGTATCGTATCCCAGTCGACATTGAGCGCCCACACCGCAGCGATCGACGCCATGGCATTTTCAACCTGAAAGCCTATCGTGCCGTTGCGGGTGAGCGGAATCTGCCCCATATCGATGCGCAGCTCGATTTTATTCTCGCAGGCCACGATGTCGTTGCCATCCACGTACACCACGCGCTTACCCTGCGCGCGGTGCGCGGCCATCACCGGATGGTAACGGTCGCGGGCAAAGAAGGTCACCGAACCTGGGCACACACTCGCCATGGCGGCGGACATAGGATCTGCGGCATTGAGCACCGCAACGCCATTGGGCGCGACATTCTGCACCACGACGCGTTTGACCACGCTCAAATCCTCTACCGTGCGGATGTAGTTGATGCCCAGATGATCGCCCATGCCGATATTGGTGACCACCGCCACATTGCAGCGGTCAAAGGCCAGCCCTTCCCGCAACACGCCACCGCGCGCCGTCTCAAATACAGCAGCGTCCACATCCGGGTGCAACAGGATGTTGCGAGCGCTCTTGGGTCCGCTGCAATCGCCCGTGTCTATGCGCCTGCCCTCGACATACACACCATCGGAATTGGTCATCCCCACCCGCAGCCCCTGACAGCCCAGAATATGGGAGGTGAGTCTCACCGTGGTGGTCTTGCCGTTGGTTCCTGCTACCGCCACGACCGGAATGCGTCCATCATTGCCGCTTGCGAACATTGATGAGACGATCGCCTCGCCGACCGCGCGTCCCTTGCCGAATGAAGGCTGCAAGTGCATGCGCAGACCCGGAGCGGCATTCACCTCGACCACCCCGCCCCCCTGCTCTTCCAGCGAGAGCAACACCGAATCGCACACCACATCCACGCCGCAGATATCCAGCCCGACCATCTGCGCGGCAGCCACCGCACTCGCCGCCAGTTCAGGATGCACATCATCGGTCACATCGGTCGCCGAACCGCCCGTGCTCAGATTGGCGTTGTTGCGCAGCACCACGCAGATGCCCTTGTCGGGAATCGAATCTATCGTATAACCCTGCAATTCCAGCCTTGCGATGGCGATGCTGTCGATGCGCATCTTGGTAAGCGAAGTCGCATGTCCGTCGCCCCGGCGAGGATCGCTGTTTACCTGTTCAACCAGTTGCCGTACCGTATGCACACCGTCACCGATCACCATGGGCGGTTCGCGGCGTGCCGCTGCCACCAGCTGATTTCCCACCACCAGCATGCGAAAATCGCTGCCGGGTATGAAGCGCTCCAGCAATACTTCCGAACTGATTTCGGCCGCTGCCGCGTATGCGATTTCCATTTGTTCCCGCGTAGCGATATTGACAGTCACCCCCTTGCCCTGATTCCCGTCCAGCGGCTTGACTACCACCGGGCCGCCGATCTCGCACATCGCGACCCAGGCATCTTCCAGATCGGCCACCGGCCGTCCCTGTGGCACGGGTACGCCGGCCGCTTCGAGCAATTTCTTCGTCAGTTCCTTGTCCTGGGCGATGGCTTCCCCTATGGCACCGGACTGATCCGTTTCGGCCGCCTGTATACGGCGCTGGTGACTACCCCAGCCGAACTGAACCAGACTGCCTCCGGTCAGCCTGCGGTAGGGAATGTTGCGCCTGACCGCCGCCTCCACGATGGAGCCGGTGCTGGGCCCCAGTCTCACGTCCTCATCCAGTTCGCGCAACATAGCCAGCGCAGCGGGCAGATCAAACGGAGTATCCTCCAGCGCGGAAGCGCAAAGTTCACACGCCAGTTTGAAGGCCAGACGACCGACTTCTTCTTCGCTGTATTCAAACACCACCTGATAAACGCCGGTCTCGGAAGTGGAGGTGGTGCGGCTGAAGGTGACCGTACAGCCCGCCTGAGCCTGCAATCCCAGCGATGCCACTTCCAGTATATGGGCCATGGTGACCGCTTCGGTATGACCGGGTAACTGAAGCAAACCGATCTCCGGAAAGCGAGCCCGCAAACGCCCCTCGAAACCCTTGATTTTTGCGGTATCGCACTCGGCCTCGGAACAGGACACGACGGCTTCGATGGCGGTATGCCGACTCCACAGATTTGGTCCGCGCAGCGCGCGTATGCGTGAAACTTCCATTAAAGAACTTCCCCTCAATTAACGGGCTGAAATATCAGCCACTTCAAACGTTGCAATGCCAGCACGGATTAAGCTTGGAGAAATGTCCAGCGCCCATGCACAGGCCACCGCCGCCAGTACATTTTCAAGTTGAGACAGCTTGCATTCATCATCGGACAGCGGAATCGCGGCCAGCTTGAGCAGCAACACTTCCTCCAAACCGGTGCAAAGCACGATTTTTCCGCCTTTGATCAGGACCGCGCGCCCCCCCCGCTCCAGATGTTCAGCGAAGAGAGGCAACAAACCTTCGCGGGCGAAATAAATCACTTCGCCATCGCAATATTCAGCCATGGGGGCCACCAGTGGATCGTCGCCGTTGAGCACGGCCACGCCGTTTGAGAGCACCACGTCGACCTGTGTTCGCAGCACATTGCAGACCTGCTCGGGTGTTTCGATGTAATACTCACCGGTGTGTCTGGCAGGATCCAGATTGGTGATGATGCCAACCTGACATCTGTCGTAGCCCAGCCCTTCGGACAGAATCATCTCCAGGCTGTTCTCGATAACAGCCACCTCAACGGAACGGTTGATCAGCACCTTTTGCGCGCTGGCCCAGGTCGCACCGTCTTTGTTGTCGACGAGGCGTTTGTCGAAAAACAATCCGTCACGGCTGGCCAGCCCCACATAGTTTCCAGCCAGCTTGAGCAACCGGGTCACGACGCGCGCGACCTGCGCCTTGCCCTGAGTTCCGCAAATACCGATGACCGGTATGCGGCCGCTTTGCTCGTCCGAAAACAGGCTGTCGACGATGGCGCGCCCCACCGGGCGCGGTTTACCCGATGCCGGTTTCAGATGCATCAGCAAACCGGGGCCGGCATTGATTTCGACGATCGCCCCCCCCTGCTCCGCCAGCGGACGGGAGATATCTTCTGCTACCAGATCGATACCGGCGATATCGAGGCCTACGATGCGCGCGGCCAGCGAAACGGTTGCGGCAACCTCGGGATGAACCAGATCGGTGACATCAAAAGCGACATTGCCGTTGCGCTGAACCAGCACCGAGGTGCCGGATGCCGGTATGGACTCGGCCGTATATCCTTGCCGTTTGATTTCAAACTGTGCGGCAGCATCCGTGTCGAGGTTGACATAATCCATCGGAAATTCTTCCGCATCGCCGCGACGCGGGTCGGTATTGATCTGCTCGGCGATCAACTTTCTGATGGTCGAGACGCCGTCCGCGATAAGCGAAACGGTCTCACCGCGCGCGGCGGCGGCAACCTTGCCGCCCACCACCAGCAGGCGGTGCTCATTGCCGCGTATATAGCGCTCAACGATGACTTCGCTACCCTGTTCATCCGCCAGCTTATAGGCCGCCTCGACCTCTTCCCGCGTCATCAGTTCCGTCGATACGCCGCGTCCGTGATTGCCATCGGTGGGTTTTACCACTACCGGCAAACCGATGTCTTCTGCTGCTTCCCATGCGTCAGCCGGGCTGTCGACGATGCGCCCTTCAGGAACTGGCACCCCGCAGGCGGAAAGCAAGGTTTTAGTCAGATCCTTGTCGCGCGAGATGCTCTCTGCGATGGCGCTGGTCTGATCGGTCTCGGCCGTCCATATGCGGTGCTGATTTTTCCCGTAGCCCAGCTGAACCAGATTCCCCTCTGTCAGCCGGATCGAAGGTATGCCGCGATCCGTAGCGGCATCGACGATACAGGCGGTACTGGGCCCCAGACACAAGGAATCAACCATTTCGTTCAGACGCGCGACGGTTGCCGCCACATCGAACGGCTGATCCTGCATGGCGGCGAGTATCAGATCGCGCGCAGCATGGATGGCGGCCAGCGATACCTGTTCGTTGCGCGAGCGCACCACCACCTTATAGACCCCGCGCGTTGATGTCTCCCGCGCCTTGCCAAAACCGCTTTGCATGCCTGCCAGATTTTGCAGTTCTATCGTGACGTGTTCCAGTATATGGCCAGGCCAGGTTCCCTCACGCAGACGCTGCAAAAAACCGCCTCGCTCGCCTATGCCGCAACGGTGCTCGATCAGCGTCGGCAACCAGTTCGTCAGTCTTTCATAAAAACCCGGGATGGTATTGGAAGGAGAGTCTTCCAGCACACCGATATCCAGCCAGACCTCCAGAACCGGACGATAGGTCCAGATGTTGGGACCACGCAGAGGCAATATTTTGAGAAACTCCATCAGTCTTTCCTGGCGAAATTATTATTAGGATGCAGCGCGTTTAACGCAGAGCACATCGCTTCGGTTTACAGCAGGCCGAAGTTTACCAGAGCTCGCCCTAAAACACCTTTGTCTGTGTGCAACTTCAAATCCGGCGATTCAAATTCACTTAATAAGCCCAAGCGCCGACCATCCTTGATGCCCCAACCGATTAAGCATCTTGATATTGGTATCGGGAATCCGGTCCGCATCGGGAAAAGCCTCGACCGCCCGATCCACGCTTTCCTCACGCAGCAGATGCAGCGTAGGATACGGCGCACGGTTGCTGTAGTTTTCGATGTCATCGAGCTCTGTTCCGGCAAACTGATATTGCGGATGCAGGCTGGCCACCTGAAAAGCATCGTTGAACTCAGGCTCGGCCGTTGCAATATCGACCGCATCGAGAAAATCGTTGTAATCGAGGAAATCAGTCAGTACGAAGGGATGGATGAGCAAAGTAGTGTCTAGCAACTCAGGATCGCTGGCCTGCAGATGCCGCAGCTCTTCGATCAGTTCGTCGTATAAAGCCTCTGCGGTTGTCGCCATGCTCACCACATAGCGAATCTGTTTTTTGACGTGCACCGCCTTGGCAAACGGACACAGATTTAAACCGATCACGGCCTTTTCCAGCCAGTCCTGTGTTGCAGCGATGATATTTTCGTGATTCATAAAATTTCCCGATTAAAATAGATTGATGTCGCCCTTTGCCGACGATGTAGTGGATACTGGCCCGTTTTTGTGCAGTTCAAAGGTATTGATGACCCGACGCATCAACTCGGAGGTCTCATGCAAATCGTGAGACAAGCCGGAGGCATCCTTGGCAAGCCGTGCATTTTGTTCAACCAGCATGGAAATATCCTGCATGTTGGCGGCCATCTGAGTGGAGGTCTGCGCCTGCTCCCTGGCAAATTCCGATATATGCTGCGCACCCGATAATACCAGCCTGCCCGCTTCGGCAACCCGGTTAAGACCTTCAACGCTGGCGCCCATCTGTTCGATACCGGCATGAACCTCCTGCGTTGCCAGTTCCATTTTTTGCACCGCCCCGCTTGCCACTCCCCTGATTTCGGCCACCATAGCCGTGATATCCAGCGTGCTCTTGGCGGTACGCACGGCGAGTTTATGCACCTCGTCGGCCACCACGGCAAATCCGCGCCCGCTCTCCCCGGCACGGGCCGCTTCGATGGCGGCATTGAGCGCCAGCAGATTCGTCTGATCGGCTATCTTCTTGATGGAAACCGTGATGCTATTGATGTTGTCTATGCGCTGGCTCAAGTCGACGATCACCTCCCCCGAAGCGGTTACCGCCTGAGCGACCTTCTGATTGGCCGACATGCTTTGTTGCATGGAGAGACTGCTTTGCGCGACCAGCTCATCGGAGGACAACGCAGACTCACTCATGCGGATGGCCTGCTCTGCCACCTCCGCGACCGACTGGCTGGACTGTTCGGCACCGGCTGCCGCTTCCATGACCCTATCGTTCTGCACATCGGACTGAGTAACCACCATATACATCTGTGCATCGAGATTGGCGCTATGCTGCTGCAGCGACAGACTGGCCATCAGTATTTCATCGAGCATGGCTTTAAGACGCACCTGCATCACCGCAAGCGCTGCATTTAACTCGCCGAATTCATCGTGGCGGGAAAGATCGGGCTCATCGGTCAATATGCCCTCCCCGATGCGGCTAAAGGCATTGATCACCTCGCGGATCGGGCGCAACACCGCGCGCGCCTGTAGCTGACTGACCCCCAGCATGATCAGCAGACTGAGCAGCACACATACCAGATTGAACGTCAAAGTCGCATCGTAATTGTCAGCTGCAGAAATTTTCAGCGCCTGCCCCTTTTTATTGAGATGCTGTTCCAGCATCAGCGCTTTTTCTTTCGCGGCATCATACAAAGGCGCGATTTTTTCATCCAGCACAACATGCGCCTCGGCAAAGTGTCCCGAACGGATCAACTCATGGGCCGGACGCAGCCCTTTCTCGATATAGATGTTTTCCGAAGAAATAAAATCATCCAGCAACCTTCGCTCTTCCGCATTGAACTGACGGGATTCGAGTTTTGCTTTAATTTTTTCCAGTTCGCTGATTTTTGCGCTGATCTTATCGGTGTGTTTGTTCAGCGCGTGATCCTGCGATCTGGCAAGATGAGAGTCAGGTTCATGCTCAAAACTCAGGGAAGCATGTTTGAATGCGCCATCCATCAACTGCATGGACTGATTGAGTTCCAGCACCGGCTCAAAATAGCCCTGATAGCTGTCGGTCAGCATCTGATTGCTGGATTTGATGCCGCGCATGCCAAAAAAAGCGGCAAGGATCACCATCAAAACGGAAATGAGCATGGTCGCGGCCATTCGGGTGCGCACATTCCAGAGTCTTGCAAAGCGAGGCTCTGTCCGCAACGGCTGATCGCTATTCTTAAGTCCTGAATACAACAGCTCGGCGGCGCGTATCTGTTCACGTAGCGGCTCGGTGCGCACCGACATATATCCAGTAATCACGCCGCCTTTTCGCACCGGCACCACAAAGGCATCCACCCAGTAAAAATCGCCGTTCTTAGCCCGATTCTTGACCAGTCCGCGCCATGGCTTGCCCTGGCTGACGGTTTTCCAAAGATCCTCGAAGGCCTGAGTCGGCATATCGGGATGACGGACAAGATTGTGATTCATGCCGATCAACTCATCGCGATAAAATCCGCTCAGTTTGACAAACGCTTCATTCGCTTCGGTAATGATACCCTTGAGATCGGTTTTAGATACCAGAATAGAACCCTGAGGAAACGGGATTTCGTGCTGGGTGACGGGAAGATTGGTTTTCATAGTGTCATCGATAAGCGCCCGTACTTTGGGCTCAATGCTTCGGGAAAATTAACCGTGCAATTCTATCGGAAATACCCCCCGGATGGCAATCGATGTTAACAGCGTAGCGGCGCCTCATCCATCAGCGCGATCTGCTCGCGCAGCTCCAGTATGCGATCCTGCCAGTATCGCTGAGAGTCGAACCAGGGAAAGGCGGCAGGAAACGCCGGATCATTCCAGCGCATGGCGATCCAGCCGGAATAATGAATCAGGCGCAGGGTGCGCAGCGCCTCGACAAGATGCAGCTCGCGCGGGTTGAAGTCGCAAAAATCCTCATAACCGGATAACAAATCGCCCATCTGCCTGGTCTGCTCTGCGCGCTCCCCCGAGAGCAGCAGCCACAGATCCTGAATCGCAGGCCCCATGCGGCTGTCGTCGAAATCGACGAAATGCGGCCCAGCTTCCGTCCACAGCACGTTGCCCGCATGACAGTCGCCGTGCAGGCGCAGCAACTTCACCTCTCCGGCCCGGTCATAACATCGCCGCACGGCATCGAGCGCGTGCAACACCAGGCCGCGGTAAACCTCGCGCAACTCGAAAGGGATAAAGTCGCCGCTCAGTAAAAATTCGACCGGCTCCACCCCAAAACTTTGCACATTGATTTCGGGACGATGTTCATAGGGTGCAAGCTGACCTATCGCGTGGATGCGGCCGATGAAACGCCCCATCCATTCGAGCGTATCCGGCCTGTCCAGATCCGGTGCCCTTCCACCTTGCCGGGAAAAAAGCGCAAACCTGTAACCCTTGAATTGATGCAGCGTATTTCCCATAACTTCCAGAGCGGGCACCACCGGTATTTCCCGTTCATACAGTTTGGCGACAAAGGCGTGCTCTTCGAGTATTGCCTGATCGCTCCAGCGATTCGGGCGGTAAAATTTCACTATTCTCGGCGGGCCATCCTCCATGCCGACCTGATAGACCCGGTTTTCGTAGCTATTGAGTGCAAACAGACGGCCGTCACCGGCAAGACCGATGTGCTCCAGCGCATCGAGCACGACATCGGGCGTGAGTAAACTATAGGGGTGTTGAATATTCATGAGCCAGATTGTACGTCAAGCCGCTCTGCCTGCGACAATCTTCCGCCGGAGTGTATAATTGATGCCCTTATCCATACACCAAGGAAATATCGTGTCCCTCTCGAAACGCGTCCAGGCTATCAAACCCTCCCCCACTCTTGCTGTAACGGCGCGCGCCGCAAAACTCAAGGCGGAAGGCAAAGATATCATCGGACTGGGCACCGGTGAACCCGATTTCGACACCCCCCAGCACATCAAGGACGCGGCGATAGCCGCGATCAATGCGGGCTTTACCAAATACACGGCGGTGGGCGGCACCCCTGCGCTCAAAGCCGCCATCATCGCCAAATTAAAGCGCGACAACAACCTCGATTACACCGCGAAGCAGATACTGGTCTCCTGCGGCGGAAAACAGAGCTTCTTCAATCTGGCGCTGGCGGTGATCGATCCTGAGGACGAGGTGATCATCCCTGCTCCTTACTGGGTATCGTATCCCGACATCGTGATCATCGCCGAAGGCAAACCCGTCATCGTCCACACCGACATCTCGCAGGGTTTCAAGCTGACACCCTCGCAACTGGAAGCGGCGATCACGCCCAAGACCAAGATGCTGGTGATCAACAGCCCGAGCAATCCGTCGGGCGCAGTCTATACGCTGGAAGACTTAAAGGCGCTGGGTGAAGTGCTGCGTAAACACCCGAACATTTTGATCGCGACCGACGACATGTATGAACACATCGCGCTGACCGACGACAAATTCGTCAACATCCTGGACGCCTGCCCGGATCTATACTCCCGCACCATGGTGCTCAACGGCGTATCCAAGGCTTATGCGATGACCGGCTGGCGCATCGGCTATGCGGCAGGTCCTGAAGCCATCATCACCGCGATGGAAAACGTGCAATCGCAGAGCACCTCCAATCCGACCTCGATCTCACAGGTTGCGGCAGAAGCCGCACTCAACGGCGACCAGACCTGTCTGGCACCGATGATCAAGGCTTTCCGCGAACGCCACGAATTCGTGGTCAACGAACTGAATACAATCCCCGGCCTCTCCTGCATCATGGCAGGCGGTGCCTTCTATGCCTTCCCGGATGCCAGAGTCGCCATCGCTACCCTGCATCAAAAGGGCATCATCAGCGCGGCGACCGATATTGCCCTGTCCGAATACCTGCTGGTTGAAGCCGGCGTTGCGGTCGTGCCGGGTTCTGCATTCGGCAGCGAAGGCTACATCCGGCTGTCTTTTGCCACCTCGATGGAGAATCTGAAAAACGCACTGCAGCGCGTCAAAAAAGCGCTCTCCTGAACGATACGATCGCGGTCTGCAGCCCCATGACTGCGCGGCAGATATTGCAGGATGTCTTCGGCTACTCCGCTTTTCGCGGCGAACAGGAAGCCATCGTCGAGCAGGTCGCGGCAGGTCTGGACGCACTGGTTTTAATGCCGACCGGCGGCGGAAAATCGCTTTGCTACCAGATTCCCGCCCTGCTGCGCAAAGGCACCGGCATCGTCATTTCGCCTTTGATCGCCCTGATGCAGGATCAGGTCGATGCGCTCTGCCAGCTGGGCGTCAAGGCCGCCTATCTCAATTCCAGTCTCGATGCAGATACCGCCAGAGCGGTGCAGGCGCAACTGTTACGCGGCGAGCTCGACCTGCTTTATGTCGCACCGGAGCGGCTGCTGACGGAAAAGTGCCTCGCGCTGCTCGACGCAGCGCCGCTCGCCATGTTCGCCATCGATGAAGCGCACTGTATTTCCCAGTGGGGCCATGACTTCCGGCCCGAGTATCTTCGTTTGGCCGCACTGGCGTCGCGCTATCCAGGCATCCCGCGAATCGCGCTGACAGCAACCGCCGATGAAGTCACGCGCAAGGAAATCGTCGAGCGGCTGGCACTCTCGAATCCGCGAATCTTCGTCTCGAGTTTCGACCGCCCCA
>CAYPIG010000006.1:0-57497 GCA_964410705.1 uncultured Gallionella sp. | reverse complement strand
CCAACAAGGCTGACGTGAAGGAAGGCATCATCACCTACAAGATCGCCGCCCACGCAGCGGATCTTGCTAAGGGGCATCCGGGCGCGCAGGTCAGAGACAATGCGTTGTCCAAGGCGCGTTTCGAATTCCGCTGGGACGATCAGTTCAATCTGGGGCTGGATCCTGATCGTGCACGCGAATTCCACGATGAAACGCTGCCCAAGGAATCGGCCAAGGTAGCCCACTTCTGCTCGATGTGCGGTCCGCATTTTTGCTCGATGAAAATATCTCAGGACGTACGCGAATTTGCAGCCCGTGAAGGCATCTCTGAACAAGCCGCGCTTGAAAAAGGCATGGAGATCAAATCCATCGAGTTCGTAAAGCAAGGCGCCGAGGTTTATCACAAGAAATGATGGCTTGCCGCGACGGTTGCGGCGCTTGTTGCATTGCGCCTTCGATCAACTCAGCGCTGCCCGGCATGCCTCATGGCAAGGCTGCCGGTGAGCGCTGTGTGCAGCTGACCGCAGATCATCGCTGCGCGGTGTTCGGGCATCCGTCGCGCCCCGCTTTTTGTGCAGGGTTGCAGGCCTCAACTGAGATGTGCGGCGATAGCCGCGAACACGCCTTGCAATTTTTGAATCAGCTGGAGGCGGATACCCGCCCTATGGAAGCTGTGAATGCGGATTCCCCCTGTGTTGGCTATTGTACGACCGTGCTGGGTGATGATGTCTGCCGCAGCTGTCTGCGCACCTTCGAGGAGGTGACCAGCTGGCCAACGATCACAGACGAGGAGCGCAGGAAAATTAACCGGCGTATCCAGCTGTTGAAAACCAATAACGGGACGGCGGGTTAAGCCCGCCCTGTAAAATGGATCTCATACTACTGCTAAAAGCCGCCATTCTGGGCATCGTCGAAGGGCTGACCGAATTTCTGCCGATTTCTTCTACCGGTCATCTGATCGTAGTGGGCAGTCTGCTCGATTTCAACGACGAACGGGGCAAGCTGTTCGAGATCGTGATCCAGTCAGCGGCGATTCTGGCGGTGATGTGGGAATATCGCGCCAAGATAGGTCAAGTTGTGCAGGGCTTGCAGCGCGGGGACAGTGAGGCTAGTCGTTTTGTCGCCAATGTCGGCATCGCTTTTTTGCCGCTGGCGCTGATCGGTCTGGTTTTCGGCAAGCACATCAAGGAGGCTTTGTTCAATCCGGTGACGGTTGCGATCACCTCCATCACCGGCGCCTTGTTCATCCTGTGGGCGGAGAAACGTAAACACACCGTGACGGTTGAATCGGTCGACGATCTGTCGTGGCGCGATGCGCTCAAAGTCGGATTTGCTCAGGCGCTGGCGCTGATACCCGGCACTTCGCGTTCCGGGGCGACCATCATAGGCGGACTTTTCTTCGGTCTTTCACGCCGCGCGGCAACGGAATTCACCTTTTTTCTGGCCATGCCCACGCTGATCGTAGCGACGCTTTATCAGCTTTACAAGGAGCGCGCGCTGCTCAGCTTCGATGACATGGGCATGTGGGCGGCGGGCTTCATCGCCTCTTTCATCTCGGCATTTTTCTGCGTGCGCTGGCTGCTGCGCTATATCAGCAGTCACGATTTCACGGTATTTGCCTGGTATCGCATCGCGTTCGGCCTGATGGTGCTGATCACTTATTACACCGGGGTGGTCAGCTGGTCGGCGGGATGATACAAAATGTCACGACAGTGTCATAATTACACCCCATAATCACCGGAGACTTTCAACATGACAAGAATGGTTCAATGCATCAAGCTGGGGCGTGAAGCCGAAGGGCTGGATCGTCTGCCTTATCCAGGCCCCTTAGGGCAGAAAATTTTTGAAAATGTGTCCAAGGAAGCCTGGGCCGGCTGGATCAGGTTTCAGACTATGCTGGTCAATGAAAATCGGCTCAATCTTGCGGATTTGGCCGCCCGTAAATATCTGGCAGGTCAGATGGAGAGTTATTTCTTCGGACAAGGCGCGCAAATGCCGGAAGGGTACGTGCCGCAAAACAACTAGAGCCATATGCCTAATACATACGCACCGCAGCAGTTTCTCAACCGCGAACTCGGTCAGCTGGAGTTCAACCGTCGCGTGCTCGCTCAGGTCGAGGACGTTGCCATCCCCCTGCTGGAGCGTCTGAAATACCTGTGCATCTGCAGCAGCAATTTGGACGAGTTCTTCGAGATCCGGGTGGCAGGCCTGATGGAACAGATCAAGCTGGGCGGGATTGCCACCGGTGCGGACGGTATGACGGCACAACAGACACTCAGGCGGGTGCGCGAACAGGCGCATCAGCTGATCGAGCACCAGTATCAGCTGTTCAACACCGAGATCACTCCGGCGCTCGCCGCCCACGGCATCAAGTTTTTGCGCCGCACTCACTGGAACGAGGCGCAAAAGGCCTGGGTGAAGGATTTCTTCTTTCGCGAGGTGATGCCGGTATTGACGCCGATTGGACTGGATCCTGCGCATCCTTTTCCGCGAGTCCTGAACAAGAGTCTAAACTTCGCCGTCGAGTTGCAGGGGCGAGATGCCTTCGGGCGCAACTCGACAAGAGCCATCGTGCAGGCACCGCGCGTGTTGCCGCGCACCATCCTGATGCCGCCGGAAATCAGCGGCTGCGAATATGGTTTCGTGTTTCTCTCTTCGATCTTGCACGCCCATGTCGACGAGCTGTTCAGCGGCATGGAAGTGCTGGGCTGTTTCCAGTTCCGCGTGACGCGCAACAGCAATCTGTTCGTCGACGAGGAAGAAGTCAAAAACCTGCGCCTGAGCCTGCAGGGCGAATTGCCACAGCGCCACTTCGGCGATGCGGTACGCCTCGAGATCGCCGATAACTGTTCGCCGCAGATAGAAGCCCTGCTGCTCAAAGAATTCAAGCTGACTGCGGTCGATCTGTACCGGGTGCATGGCCCGGTGAATCTGGTCAGATTGATGGAAATCCCCGGCATGGTCGAGCGCGACGATCTGAAATTTCCGGCCTTTGTGCCGGGTGTGCCCGGTGTGCTGCAGAAGAAGGGCGCGGACATGTTCAAGGTGATCCGCAAGAGCGATGTGCTGCTGCATCATCCATACCAGTCCTTCAAGCCTGTCATCGACTTTATTCAGCAGGCGGCCAGCGATCCACAGGTGGTTGCAATCAAGCAGACGGTATACCGCACCGGTGCCGATTCGGCTCTGATGGAAGCGCTGATCGCGGCAGCGCAGCGCGGCAAGGAGGTCACCGTAGTGGTGGAGTTGTTGGCGCGCTTCGACGAAGAGGCCAACATCAACTGGGCGAACCGCCTCGAAGAGGTCGGCGCTCATGTGGTCTACGGCGTGGTGGGACACAAGACCCATGCCAAGATGCTGATGGTGGTGCGACGCGAAGAGGGAAAGCTCAAAAGATATGTGCATCTGGGAACCGGAAATTACCATCCCCGCACCGCGCGCCTCTATACCGATTTCGGCCTGTTTACCTGCAATGAAGAAGTCTGCACCGATGCCAACGAAGTATTCAGCCAGCTGACAAGTTTAGGGCGTGCGCGCGAACTCAATCACCTTTGGCAGTCGCCCTTCACCCTGCACGCCGAAGTGTTGCGTGCCATCCAGAATGAGACCAGACTTGCCAGAGAAGGCAAGCGCGCTCACATCATCGCCAAGATGAACGCGCTGCTCGAACCCATGACGATCAACGCGCTCTATGAAGCTTCGCAGGCCGGGGTGAAAGTGGATCTGATCGTGCGCGGCGTCTGCGCGTTGCGCCCCGGTGTGGCGGGATTATCTGAAAACATCAAGGTGCGTTCCATCATCGGCCGTTTTCTTGAGCATACGCGCATCTTCTATTTCAGGAATGATCTGCAGCACGATGTCTATCTGGCTTCGGCGGACTGGATGGACCGGAATTTTTTCAGGCGCATCGAAGTGTGTTTTCCCATCCTCGATAAAAAACTCAAAAAACGCGTGATAGACGAAGGCCTGAAGGTCTATCTGCAGGACAACTGCCAGGCCTGGGACATGGACAGCGACGGGTCTTACCACCACAAGGGGCCGCGCCGCGCCTTGTGTAAATGCGCGCAGAGCGAACTCTTGAGCCAACTGGCCGGAGCCGCTCCGTCGGCGTAGCTTATCCAGGATGCATTCGGGCTGGCCAAATGCATCCTGCTGCTAGTGCTTGTTTGGTCGGCCGGTCTTGATCTTTTCCAGTCCGCCCAGTATTGCCTTGAGCTGCTCTTCGCTCATCGCGCACAATGCAATCACACCGGCGCGCAACACTTCGCTCTTCTTGACCTGCAGGCCGACTTTTAGCCCCGTTTCCTTGATCAGCGCAATTTTCTGATATTCGCTCTGCGGCATGGTAAAGCTGTCCCGAACTACCTTGGGCTTTTTGGCCGCCTTGGCTGTTTTTGCGACTTTGACTTCTTTGATCTCCTTGACAGCTTTTGCGGCAGGCTTGGCTTCGACCTTCTTGATGACCGGAGCCTTAACCGGCTTGACCGGCTTGGTAGTCAGTGGCTTGGCCAGCGGTTTTGCGGCAATGGGTTTTTCGCTGACGGTTTCGGCCTTTGCCGCTTTTTTCGTGCTCATGATATTTTCCTTTGGATTAAAATGGTGTATATAGTATATATAGTATTTTTTAAAGCTGTAAATAGTAATATTCCGGAGGGGCTGTGGACATAATCTTATGGCGGCATGCAGAGGCCGAAGACGGTGTGGCGGACATGACGCGCGAACTGACCGAAAAGGGGCGCAGGCAGGCTGAAAAATCCGCTGCATTCCTGAGTCGGCATCTGCCCTCCGATACCCGTGTGCTGGTCAGCCCGGCGGTGCGCGCTCAGCAAACCGCCTCAGCCTTCACCCGCGACTACACCACGGTTGCGACAATCGCGCCGGGAGCCAGTGTGCACTCGGTGCTGCAGGCCGTGCGTTGGCCTCACGGCGGTGGTACAGTGCTGGTGGTCGGGCATCAGCCTACGCTAGGGGCAGTTGCCGCTCAGCTGTTAGGCTGCGGTTCTGAATCCATACGCATCAGGAAGAGCGCGCTCTGGTGGCTATCCCGCCGCGAAGGCTCTATGAGCACCGATCTGAAGCTGGTGATTACGCCCGAATTTATCTAGAAGAGGTTGCCATGTTTGAATCTGCAGAACTAGGTCACAAGGTAGACAAGGAAACTTACGACAAGGAAGTCCCCGCGCTGCGCGCCGCGCTGCTCGATGCTCAGATGGATCTGGCCAAACTGGCGGGATTTCCGGTCATCATCCTGGTGGGCGGAATAGACGGCGCGGGACGGGGCGAGACGGTCAATTTGCTCAACGAGTGGATGGATCCGCGGTTTGTACAGACCCACGGCATGGGAGAGCCTTCCGACGAGGAACTGGACAGGCCGATGATGTGGCGTTTCTGGCGCGCCCTGCCTCCCAAGGGGCGGACGGGAATTTTTCTGGGTTCCTGGTACACCTGGCCTATCATCAACCGGGTGCAGGGGCGCACCAAGAGTGCGGAGCTGGACCAGAGTCTGGAACGCGCGAAAAGGCTGGAAACCATGCTGGCAGACGAGGGCGCGCTGATCATTAAATTCTGGCTGCATTTATCCAAGGAAAAACAGGAAAAGCGTTTAAAAATGCTGGAAAAGGATCCCAAGACCCGCTGGAGAGTAACCGAACGGGACTGGGAACATTTCAAGCTTTACGACAAATTCAGCATAGTGCACGAAAGTGTGATCCGTCACACCAATACCGCCGAAGCGCCCTGGACCATAGTGGAAGGCTATGATGCGCGTTACCGCAGCCTGACCGTGGGCCGGGTGATACTCGATGCGATACGCAAACGCCTGGATGTGGCCGATAAGAAGATTGCCGAGGTTTCGGCACCGCCCCCTATCCCTTCCATAGACCATCTCAACATACTCAAAACGCTGAATCTGACCCAGAGCTTGGCCAAGAAGGATTATCAGGAGCAGCTGGAGGCTTATCAGGGAAAACTGGCGATGCTCACCCGCCATCCCAAGTTCAAGAACATCACGGTGGTGGCGATGTTCGAAGGCAACGATGCGGCGGGCAAGGGGGGGGCGATCAGACGCATCACCGGAGCTCTCGATGCGCGGCACTACAACGTCGTCCCGGTTGCGGCGCCCACCGAAGAGGAGCGCGCTCAGCCCTATCTGTGGCGGTTCTGGCGGCATATACCCCGGCGCGGCAGGGTGACGATATTCGACCGCTCCTGGTACGGACGGGTGCTGGTCGAGCGGGTGGAAAAATACTGTTCTGAAGCCGACTGGATGCGGGCATACAGCGAGATCAACGATTTCGAGGCACAGCTGGTGCGCCATAATATCGTGGTGGTTAAATTCTGGCTGGCCATCAGCGGTGAAGAGCAGCTCAGGCGCTTTAAGGAACGGGAAAAGATCGCCTTCAAGCACTTCAAGATCACCCCGGAAGACTGGCGTAACCGGGAAAAATGGGACGACTACGAGCAGGCGGTGTGCGACATGGTGGACAGGACCAGTACCGAAATTGCACCCTGGACCTTGGTTGAAGCCAACGACAAGAACTATGCGCGCATCAAGATACTGAAGACGCTGTGCGAGCAGATCGACGCGATGCTGAAGAAAAAAGGGATAGAGTTCAAGTAGGCGATCATGAAGACTTTCAGCCTTAAAGTTCCCGGCGATTTCTGGGGTGGACTGGCCTCCATGCTGGTCGCCCTGCCAGCGTCCGTGGCCTTCGGCGTCACGGTCTATTCGGCGATCAGCCCGCATTTCGCAATATTCGGCGCGCTGGCCGGGATACTGGGGGCGGCGGCGCTAGGCCTGATCGCCCCGACCTTCGGCGGCACAGACCGGCTGATCAGTGCGCCTTGCGCTCCTGCCGCGGCCGTGTTATCCGCCTTTGCCATCGAACTGGTCGGGCAGGGGGTCGCCCCGACGGGCATCGTGCTGCTGCTCAGCGTGCTGGGCATCCTGACCGGTCTGATTCAGATACTGATAGGCTTTTTAGGCGCCGGCAAGCTGATCCGTTACATCCCCTATACCGTAGTCAGCGGATATCTGAGCGGCGTGGGCCTGATCATCATCGGCAGCCAGATTCCGCGATTCGCCGGCGCTTCCGCCAATACCGCCTGGTGGCGGGTGTTGCTCTCTCCTGAATTGTGGGACATGCGCAGCATCGCAGTGGGTGCCGCGACCGTGATTGTTGCCCTGATTTCCCCCAGATTAACCCGCGCGATACCCAGCACCATACTAGGCATCATCGCCGGGATACTGGTTTATTTTGCACTGGCCAACTCCGATGCGAGCATGATGACGCTGACCGATAACAAACTGGTGTTGGGTTCGCTGAGCGCATCGGGGGAGGGCTATATCACTACCATCGTCGGGCGCTGGTATGAAATCGGCGAACTGAAGCTCTCGCAGGTCGCGGCGCTGCTTGGCAGTGCGGTGACTCTGGCCGCCCTGCTTTCCATCGACACCTTGAAGACTTGCGTGGTGATAGATCAGATGACGCGTACCCGTCATGAACCCAACCGTGAGCTTTTTGCGCAGGGTCTGGCTAATATCGCCTCCTCGGCGATAGGCGGCATACCGGGGGCAGGAACCATGGGCGCCTCCATGGTGAATCTCTCCAGTGGCGCACAGACCCGGGTATCCGGCATCGTCGAAGGGGTGCTGGTTCTGATCACCGCGCTGGTGTTGAATGTCTTCATCGCCTGGATTCCGATCGCAACGCTGGCGGGCATCCTGATCGTGATCGGTCTGCGCATGATAGACACCAAGCCACTCAATTTTCTGGAGTCGCGCGCTACCGTATTCGATTTTGCGGTGGTTGCCGTGGTGATAGGCTTTGCGCTGACGGTCGGGTTGATCGCCGCGTCCGCAGCCGGGGTGGCGTTGTCCATCCTGCTTTTTTTGCGCGAGCAGGTGGGCGGCTCCGTCGTGCGCCACAAGACCTTCGTCAATCAGCGATCATCCACCTGGTATCGCCCCGAGGCCGAGATGCGGCTGATCGCTCAAAAAGGCGACAAGGCGGTGATTTTCGAGCTGCAGGGTAGTCTGTTTTTTGGCACCACTTATGAGCTTTATTCGGTGCTGGAGGCGGAAATCAAGTCGCGCGATTACATCATCCTCGACATGAGACGCGTGTTGTCGGTGGATATCACCGGGGCTCACATGCTCAACCAGGTGCGCGACATGATGCGCGACCTAAAAAAACCGTTGCTGCTCAGCAACGTGCGGGAACATCTGCCCAGCGGCAGAAATCTGCTGGAGTTTTTAAAGCAGACCGAGCTTATCGATCAGAGCGATGCGGTCAGGGTATTTCCCACCATAGAGTCGGCGATCGAATGGGTAGAGGACCGGCTGGTGGGCGAGATCTCGCAGCCCGCCGGAGAAGAGGCTCCGCTGACCCTGCAGGAGATGGACTTGTTTCAGGGGCGCAAGATAGAGACGATTACCGATCTTGAGTCGCGCATGGAGCAGAGGATTTTCAAGGCGGGCGAATCGGTCTATGCCATAGGCGACATGAACCGCGAGTTGTATCTGATCCGGCGCGGCGCGGTGCGCATCATGGCGCCTATCAGCGGCAGCCGTCAGCTGCATCACATCGCAACGTTCGGTCGAGGGGATTTCTTCGGCGGGCTCGCCTTTTTGGACGAGCATGCGCGTGGGGATAATGCCGTGGCTTATACCGATATCGATCTGTTTGTGCTGACTATGGAGCAGTTTAACCAGCTGGCGGATGATCACAAGAAGCTGGCACTGTTGCTGATCACCTCGATTTCGCGCACCCTGGCCCATCGTCTGCGCCATGCCGACGGCGAGCGCACCTTGCTGCACGTCTAGTCAGAAAGTTCACCAAAGTCGGGGGTGGCATAAAACTCTCTCGCCCGATTTTTGCGCATAATAAGGTTGATGAGCCGGTGCCTGAAATTGGGGTCAGACACCAATAACTTGGCGGGTAAAGTCGTCCTAATCTTATCCTCACTGCAAATCTGGAAATCCTGATGTTTTTGTGCCATCATCCTCGCGGCATTTTGAGTCGGCTTGCCTGCAAGGAGAAGGTGGTATTGTGTGCCATAGTCATCAATCAAATTATATGGTTGATCCGTTTTGGCGATTTCTAATCCTGAAATATGGGTTGTGACGTGGCAGCTTTGAAAATATACGCAAATTTTTTTCTCGGATTGTTGATGCTAGGTGCGCATCCGGCCATGGCGCTGCCCGATGCCGGGATGCTGCTGCAGCAAATAGAGCGCGATCTGAAGCCCCCCGTCCCGGAATCGGTCAAACCCGCTCGCCCGGAGCCATTGAGGAAGCTGACTGGTACTGCCATAACGGTCAAAGAATTCAGATTTTCCGGCAATACGCTGATTTCATCCGATGTTTTGAAAAGAGTCGTTGCACCTTACCTCAATCGGCCACTCGATTTCGCTTTGTTGCAGGAAGCGGCCGCCTCGGTAGGCAGTGCATACCGTGAGGCGGGGTGGGTCGTTCGGGCTTATTTACCGCAGCAGGAGATCGATGACGGGATCGTCACCATCGAAATCGTAGAAGCTGTCTTCGGTGGCACGCATTTTGAAGGGAAGCACGCTACCCGTTTGTCGAATGAGACGATAGAAAAATACGTCGTGGCGGTGCAGAACAAATATGTTCCGCTCAGTTCAGCTGCGGTTGATCGGGTATTGCTGTTGCTGGGCGACATGCCGGGTGTTCAGGTGGCGGGTCGACTGAGCGAAGGCGAGGATCAGGCACAAACCGACCTTGTTTTCAAGGTCGAAGATAAACCAGTTTTTTCAGGTGACACCTCTGTCGATAACAGCGGTTCGCGCTCCACAGGTTCGGAGCATGTTTCGGCTAATTTGCGTTTGAATGGCCCGTTCGCTGTGGGGGATCAATTTGTCGGCAGTTTGATGAGCTCTGCTGGCAGCGACTATGCGCGTATCGGTTTTACGCGACCGGCAGGCTATCAGGGGTGGCGGGTAGGGGGTAGCGCTTCTCATATGGCATACCGGCTGATCGCAGCGGATTTTTTGCAACTCAAGGCGAGAGGAATTTCGGATACGGCAGGTTTGGAGGCAAATTATCCCATCATCCGATCGCGTCTGAACAACCTAAATTTCTTCCTGAATTATGATCACAAGTCTTTCAATAATGAAGCGAATCTGGCTACTGTCACGCGTTATTCCGTAGACACGATGTCCGTCGGCATCAACGATAATCTGACCGATTCAGGCGGTGGTATAAACAATTTCGGGCTGGGCTGGGTGCATGGCAGGGTAAATCTGAACGGCTCGCCAAATCAGGCATCTGATGCGGCAACGACGAAAACCGGCGGATCGTTCAACAAACTGCGCTATACGGCCAACCGCCTGCAACCGCTGAATGACTGGCTAACGGCGTATTTTTCGATCAGCGGCCAGTTGGCCGACAAAAATCTCGACTCAGGGGAAAAGTTTTATCTGGGAGGCGCCAACGGCGTACGCGCATATCCCGCCAGTGAAGGGGGAGGGAGCGATGGGCAGATGATCAATGTTGAGCTGCGCGCCAGAATGAATCGGTCATTCAGTCTGACGGGTTTTTATGACCTGGGCCACGTCACCGTCAATCGCAACAATGTGTTTGCTGGCGCACCCGCATTGAACAATTATGCGCTGCAGGGGGCGGGCGTGAATGCGTTCTGGTTCAGCGATTTTGGCCTTACCCTCAAGGCGACCTGGGCCAGACGCATGGGTAAAAATCCCAATCCGACCGCAACCGGCAACGATCAGGACGGGACGCTTGTTTACAACCGTTTATGGCTACAGGCCGCCCTGTCTTTTTGATCCATGAATCATATTTACCGTTTGATAGGGAGCGAATTGTCCGATAGCCGGGGAGCCATCGTGAAAAAGGCGCAGGGCAAAAGAGCTCGTGCGCAGGCGCTGAGTTCATGGCTCTGCATCAGCCTGTCCGCGGCAGCTGCGCCACCGGACTCAGTGCAGTTGCCCACAGGAGCACAGGTTGCCGCAGGTGCAATTTCGATCACCCAGAGCGGTGCGGCTATGGATATCAGTCAGAGCACGCAGCGCGGGATCATCAACTGGAATACCTTCAATGTCGGTGCGGCGGCACAGGTCAGTTTCAAACAGCCTTCGGCTGACAGCGTTACCTTGAACCGGGTACAGGACAGCAACCCCAGTCAGATTTTCGGCAGGATCTCTGCCAACGGTCAGGTTTTTTTGACCAATCCCAATGGCGTTTATTTCGGCCCCGGCTCTTCGGTCGATGCAGGTGGACTGGTTGCAACCACGCACAGCATCAGCGATGCCGATTTTCTGGCGGGTAAGACGACCTTTTCCCGGAACGGTGCAACGGGCAGCGTCATCAACGAAGGGCAGCTGAAGGCGGCGCTGGGCGGTTATATCGCGCTGCTGGCGCCGGAAGTCAGGAATAACGGCATCATCATCGCGCAGATGGGTACGGCTGTGCTGGCCTCCGGTGAAGCTTTCAGTCTCAATTTCGGTGGCAATAATACGCTGGCAGGGATTACAGTTCAGCCTTCACAAATCAAGGCTCTGGTCGAAAATAAACAGGCGGTGCTGGCACCCGGAGGTCTGATCATCCTTTCCGCTCAGGCTGCGAATAGCTTGCAAGGCGGCGTGGTCAGGAACTCGGGACGTCTGGAGGCGAACGGATTGTCGATGAAGGGTGGCAGGATTGTCCTTGAGGCCAGCAGCCTGGTCGACAATAGCGGCACTATCCGTGCCGATTCCGCAGGTATTGCATCCGATGGCGGAGTCTTGGGCGGAGGGCTTGCCGGAAGTGTGGCAATCAATGCGCCGCAGATAATCAACAGCGGGGTTATCAGTGCGATAAACACGCCGTCATTCCTGCCGGTGGCAGCGGGCAATATTGTTCTGACGGCGAACCGCATAGTGCAGACGGCAACCGGTCATATCGATGCCAGTGGCGCCACACCTGAGGGGGCGGGTTCGGTTTCTTTGATCGCGCAATCGGATATTTCATTGGCCGGGAGCATCGAGGCAAAAGATACTTCGCCCGGCATGAACGGGATTGCCGGTTCTGCGGGCAATGCAGGTATTTCAGTGGTGGCCGCAGGCAATATCACTCTGGATCATGCCGTGCTGGACGCATCGGGTGGTGCTGGCGGGGGGAGAATCCACATTGAAGGCGGGAAAAGTCTTCCCGATCTGCCGCCGGTCAAAACGCCCATCGTGTTGTTCCTCGGTAATACCGTCGTCAATGTTGCTAGCCGGCGTGGCAATGGCGGCAGCGTCACCGTGACGGGCGACTACATCGGTTTGCTCGATAACATGCGGATAGATGCTTCAGGTGCCATGGGTGGCGGCACCATTCATATAGGCGGCGGCTGGCAGGGTGGCGGCGGAATAACTCCTGCCATTGCCGATTATGTTTCCAAAGCGGTCATTCTGGATGCCAGTGCGACCGATTCGGGCAACGGCGGCGAAATTACCGTCTGGTCAGACGTCCATAACGCCAACTCGGCTACCCGCGTGTATGGAGTGTTACTGGCAAAGGGCGGGACGAATGGCGGCGATGGCGGGCGCATAGAAACGTCTGGGCATTGGCTGGATGTGTCGGGGATGACAGCCGATGCCTCGGCAGCCAAAGGCCAGGGCGGCGAGTGGCTACTCGATCCATGGAATCTCACGATCGCAGGCGTGGCTACGACCGCCACACCGGTGATCGGCGCGCTAGGTACGTTGTCTTCCTTTAGTTCGGGTACCGGTGCCACCAATGTGTTGAATACCGATATTCAAAATGAGTTAAATCTGGGTACCAGCGTCACACTGCAAACGACGGGCGCAAATGGCGATGGCTTCGGCAATGGCGACATTAACGTCAACGCCAATATCGCTAAAACGTCGGGCGGTACGGCTACGCTGCTGCTCAAGGCGCACAACAACATTATCGTAGCGACAAATATCGGCATCAGTTCCACCGTGGGCGCGCTGAATGTAACACTGAATAGCGACAGCGATGGTGTGGGTGGCGGTAGCATCACCTTGAATGCCGGTTCCAGCATCAGCAGTTTAGGCGGCAATATTGTCATGGGCGGGGGAGCTGATCCGTCCGTTAATTACGCTACTGGAAACAGCGTCAACGTGGATGGCATCTCACTGAGTGCGACCACCAGCTTGAACTCGGGTGGCGGCAATATCAGCCTGCTCGGTAAGAGTTTTGCGGGTGGTCTGGTTCAGCCTTACGTTGGAGTATGGTCGAATGCCAGTATAGATAGCGGAACGGGTACCATCAAAATGGATGGTATCAGCCAGGGTATTCAGGCCGTGGGTAGTGGATCAAACTCGCAAGGTCTTATCTTGACCGGTACGATAAGTTCTGCGAACTCGACGCCTACCGCAATCACACTGACTGGCTCACACACGGGGTCGACGGGTGCTCAGGCAATCGGTGTCAATATTGGTGGAACAATTCAGGCTACAAATGGCGGCGGTATCAGCATCAGCGGTACAGGAGGAATTACTACTTCGCCTGGTGCGGGGTTGGGTCTGTATATTGCGAATACCAGTATTTTGTCCAATACCGGCCCTATCACCCTGTCTGGCACGGCGGGAGATGGCGTCAGTATGGATATTCAGATGAATGGGGCCAGCACCATAGGGCAAAAGGCGTTGAGCCCAGTTACCGCTTCATTCGGCAACATCACCCTGAATGCCGATAGACTGTCACTTACCCCCACGGATTTTCTGCAAAGCAGCGGCGCGCTGTCCATCAGACCGCGCACGGCGGGCACCTCCATCGGTATCGCCGGGGGGGCTGGCAGCTTGCAGCTTAGCGCAGCAAACTTTGCCGGCAACTTTGTTTCAGGGTTTGCCGATATTATCATCGGAGACGGTGCGAGCGGGGTGATCACGGTAGCTGGCGCGACGACATCCAGCGATAACCTGACTCTGATGAGCGGCAGCGGCATCAATATCAATGCGCCATTGAGTACGGCAGCTGGCAAAACATTGACTCTGGCAAGTGCCGGCAGCGTCAGCGGGGCGGGTGATCTTGGCGCAAGCAGTCTGCTATTGGACGGCCCGGCCAGTTTTTCCCTCAATACTTCAGTCAATAACGCCGTAGGCACGCTGGCTGTCAACGCTACTGGCGGAGTGAGTTTTACGAACAGCGGTGCCTTGACTATCGGAACCGTGGGTTTTGCCAGCGGAATCTTTGCCAATGGCGCAGTCAGTATCGAAACTTTGGCGGGTGATTTGACCGTTTCTTCAGATATCGCAGCACTGGGGGGCTTGTATTTGAATGCGGGGAAGTCGGCGGTTGCGGGCGCCGCAACGGGCGGAAATGTGTTGTTTAGCGCGCCCCCGGGGTTTGCACCTCCGATGCTTGCTATCGGTATCGGCACCAGCGCCACTCTGATGACGGGAAGTGTCGCTGGCAGTCTGGGTGTTGCCGCGATGGCGGGGCCGGGAAATTCACGTTACAACAGCGACGAGGCCGCGACCAATTACACGAGTGCTATCGGTTCGGGCGTGTTTGCCGTTTATCGTGAGCAACCGGTGGTCACGGTCACCGCTAATGCTGCCGCTAAAATCTACGATGGTTTAGCTTATCTGGGCGGGGCCGGCGTGACTTATGGCGGCTTTGTGAATGGTGATACGACGGCGCAATTGGGAGGGGCTCTGAGCTATGGCGGGTCCAGTCAGAATGCGGTTAATGCGGGCGGATATCAGATTGTGCCGGCAGGGCTGAGCAATGGTGTCGGCTATGCAATCAGCTATGTCAGCGGCGCTTTGAATGTGACTCCTGCACCGCTGACGGTGACGGCGAATGCCTTCGGCAAGATTTACGATGGTCTGGCTTATACGGGTGGCAATGGCGTGAGTTATACGGGGCTGGTAAACGGCCAGACCGGTGCAGTGCTGACCGGCGCGGTCAGTTACAGCGGCACGTCGCAAAATGCGATCAATGCAGGTAATTATGTCATCACACCGGGTGGACTAAGTTCAGGTAATTATGCAATCAGCTATGTCAGCGGCGCTTTGAATGTGACTCCCGCACCGCTGACGGTGACGGCGAATAATATCAGCAAGAATACAGGTACCGCGTATAGCTTTACAGGGACGGAATTTGTTTCAGCAGGATTAAAAAATGGTGAAACGGTCGGCAGTGTGAGTCTTTCCTGTGCGGGGGCCGCTAGCACTGCAACGGTAGGTTCATACGCGATTGTACCGGCGGCGGCAACGGGCGGGACGTTTTCAGCCGCCAATTACGTGATTTCCTACGTGAATGGCACGATGACGCTCAATTCACCCGTGCTGACATTACCCCCCGTGCTTCCTCCCCCTTTAGTTCCGGTCAGTTTCTCGCCCGCGCCGCAGCTGCCTGTCGCAGCCCCTCCGGTCGTGCCGGTGGGTGGGCCGTCTGTGCCGACTGTTACATCCTCACCCCCGCCGCCGGTTACTCAACAGCCAGCTTTACCTGACATCCCCCATGAGACGCCGGTTGATCCGGTTGTAATCACCGCTCCGGCTGCGCCTGTTAGCGTGCCGGTTGCGAAGGGTGATGCGGCCGCGACGGGAATAAAGAAAGGATTTGTGGACAATCCCGCCGCAGCGATTGATGTACAAGGGGGGAGTCGCGTTCAGCTTGCACTGGGCATGGGGTTGAGTCCTTCTGTCGCACAGCGCATCGGCAATGATTACAGTACAGCGCTCACGCAGCAGTTGAGCAAAGGGGTTACGTTGAGCGAGGCGCTGGAACGTGCCGATCAGGTGTTTGCCGCTCAGACAAGCTTTCCCGCCGCCAAGTCACCCCAGGAGGCGCTGATTAAAAATCTGGTTGCATCAGGGAACGAAGTCTCTTCCCAACTGACGACGCTGGCTCATGCGAAAACCCCTTCCGGTTCGGCCGCTTTTGACAAAGTGCTGGCCTCCGCACTGGTGCGGGGATTGAACTTTGCCGAGGCGGTAGAAATGGCTCAGGTCGCGGTGCAGAGGGCGGATGCGCTGGCCCGTGCAGATGGCTCAGCGCAGAGCATGCTGGCAAACGAAGCATCATCAGCAAAGTTATCCGGCACCTCGGCGAGTTATCAGAAAACCTTGAGCGCGTTGCTGATGAAGGGGTATACGCTTGACCGGGCTATGCAGCGGGCGGCGCAACTGGCAGGAGAAGAGCGTGTTGCGATTGCTGCCGAGGCACGCAGTCCGGCCATTTCTCTGGCATCGGATAAATCTGCGGCGCTCGATGGGCATTCGGAAAGGTTTGATAAGGTTTTGAACGCAGCGCTGCTGCGAGGGCTGTCACCGGGCGAAGCATTCGATCTTGCCCGTCAGTTTGAGGGGCGCGAGCGTGTAATAAGCCCATCCGCCGATGTTGCCAGCGGGAAAGATCTGCCCGTTGCCGATCCTGCATTTGATCAGGCATGGAGCAACGCCATCTTGCGCGGCGAAACGCCTGCCAAGGCGATGGTCAGTGCGCAACGCGCGATCATCTCTGAAGGGAAGCCGACTCTGCTCGGTGCACTTGCCACCGGTAGAGGTCTCGATCCGATCCTGAAAAATACCGGTTTTAGTCGCACCTTCAAGAAAGTTTTTGGCAATGCTCTGGCACGGGGTGTTTCAGCGCAGCAGGCCGTTGAGATCGCCCTGCGGGCAGAACAGGCCAATGCCTATCGTCGCTCCCTGCCTATCGCGCTTGCCAGGAAAATGGCCGGTAAGAGCTCTGTAATTACCATGGCGAACGGTAAGCCGCTGCCAGCCTGGCTGCATTTTGATTCGGCGGCGAAAAACTTTGTTTCACTGGACGTGCCGGACGGTGCGCTCCCCTTGTCTGTAGTGATGCGCATCGGGCAGGAAAAATACAATTTTCAAATTACCCCGTAACACAACCAGGATATACAAATGAGTCAACTGATTAAGCGGATACAAAGCACACCAAAATGGAAACTTTTCGGATCTGTTCTCCTTTTGATTGTGATTTTTGGCACCATACTGTCCTTGCTAACCCGCATCACCTTTATTCAGGATGACACCGAGACCAGGCCTCGCCTGGCAGTGGTAGCTCCGCTGACGACTCCGTCGGGTATGGCAATCATGCAAGGAGCCGCGCTTTACGTTGAAAACATCAATCGGCAGGGAGGATATCGGGGACGTCCGCTCGAATTGCTCAAAGTTGAGGAAAAGCCGGATTCCGCATCGCATCTGGTTGCGGATAAACGCGTAATCGGCGTGATCGGTTATCTTAATGCGGCTAATTTGCAGGCTGCAGCACCGGTATATGCGAAGGCGAAAATTCCGCTTGTTACCACCTTGCCGGTGTCTGATTTGCCGGGCGTGTTTTCACTGGGGTTGGAACCTGCAGAAGAGGCACGCTTTTCGGCTAATTATGCGCGCAATATCCAGCAGCAGCGCCTGATGTATGTGGTGCGCGAGGCAGGTAGCGAATTTGATCCGCTGGTTGAGCCTTTGCTTGAGGTATACAAAAAGTTCGACACCCCTGTTCAGAAGGTATGGACGATCACGCCCGGTTCATCGCGGCAAGATTTGATTGATGAAATACGCAAGATTGATGTCGGCGCGCTGTACATCGCAGCGAGCCCCGACCTGTCTGCACGCATAGTGCGCGATGTTCGCAGCACGGGAAATGCACTGGAGATATTTGGTCCTTCGCAATTGGCCAGCGGGGCTTTTGCTCAGTCGCTCAAGAGTCTGGCTGGCAAGGAGGCTACAACTTTGAGTCACGGTGTCATTGCGGCAACACCGGTTTTATTCGACACGGCAAACGAGGAAGCGCAGCACTTTCAGACCCGCTATCAGAAAAAATACAATTCTTCACCCGACTGGCTGGCAGTCTATGCTTTTGACGCTGCGCAGGTCGTTTTGAATCCTCATGCCGAAAGCATCAAAGGGCTGAGCGGTACGCTGGATTTCACCGGGGGGCGCGCGCAGTTGCCGATACAGATGGGGATATACAACGGCGACAATCTGATCTCTGCACCGATACAGTTATCTCCGATTGCAAAAGGCGCAAACTTCAACTATATCGATGCACTGCGTCAGGGTCGCGTGCTGTATGTAAACAACCGTTTCATGTTCAAGACCAATGTTGTTTACGTCGGTGTGACGATCAACGACATCAGCGAAGTCAATCGACAGGACGAAACGGCGAAACTCGATATGTCGGTCTGGTTCCGTTACAGGGGTAAATTCGACCCGCAGGATCTGCAGATCGCCAATGCGATAGATCCGGTCAAGTTTGGCACTCCCGAAGAGAGCAAGGACAGCGATGAAATACAGTACCGTCGTTACCGCATAAAGCAGAAATTCAAACTTAACTTTACTCAGGATAAACGCGCATATAATCAACATATTGCCGGGATCTCTTTCCGTCATCGCCTGTTGAACAGGAATAACCTGATGTATGTTGTGGACGTGCTGGGGATGCCCACCGGATCTGCATTACTTGATGACTTGCAGCAGCGCAGATCTGTCAAGGCGGATACCGGCTGGATAATCGACAATGCCTGGGTTTCGCAGGATCTGGTGCGTGAACGCGGCGACGGAGCACCTCAGTATGTGGGTATGACAGGAGAGCAGCCGCTATTCTCTACCATTACGATGGGCATGCTGCTCAAGCCTGAAACGGTTGCCGCACGCGATATGATCGCCGGTGAATATTTTATCTACATTGCCATCTTCGGACTGCTGGGCTCTTTGGCCGCCGTGGGTCTGGATGTGAAGTCATTAAAGCGCCACGTTGCGTTGCAATCCTGGTTGCTGCGCCTGATTTTCTGGCCTTTGTTGCTCCTTGCCATCGGGAATCTGGTGATCGACTGGTCGTTTACCAATTGGGTTCCGACCACGACGCGCGCACTGGTAACCGTGTATGAGAGTCTGTGGTGGCTGTTAGGTGCCAGACTGATCGATATGGCGGTCCGCAGATTTGTCTGGAAACCGCTGGAAAACAGTACCGGACGTAAAGTGCCCAATGTTATGAAAGCCATTGTCAGCATACTGTTTTTTGCGCTGGCCGCGGCGGGGATCGTCTCTGTGGTTCTCAATCAGACATTGACGAGTCTGCTGGCTACATCCGGCGTGTTGGCGATGATAGTCGGTCTTGCGATTCAGTCGAATATCGCGAACGTGTTTTCGGGGATTATTCTGAATATTGAAAGACCCTTCCGGGTGGGAGACTACATCAAAATCAACAATATCGTCGGTCAGGTCAAGGATATTACCTGGCGCACCATAAGGCTCGAATCGAACGACGGACCTATGGTGAGCCTTGCAAACTCGAAAGTATCTGAAGCCTTGATGGAGAACTACAGCGTTGTGCCGCACGGAATTGCCGCTGAAACGCAGTTCTATACGCCTGCCGATGTCGATACGGATTTTGTGATCAAGATCATCAAGGAAGCAGCCGAGGGTGCCCGTTCGATCGTGCACAAGGAAGACCCGGCTTTTGCCCCCAACATTCGCTTTAAGGGTATCGTAAATATAGAAGGGGAATGGGTCGCGTGTTTTGCGGCAGGTTACCGGGTGGCAATCATGCCGAAAAAATCAGCGGCCCGTGAAGAGTTGTGGAAATTCGTTAAGCGAGAGTTTATGGCGCAGGGAATTCCGCTTATCCCTGTTCATCAATCAGCCGGTGAGCCACAGGTTTAATGTGTTTACGATATCTGCAGAGTCCCGGCTGTGCCGGTAAACCAGTCAAATAAGGAGCAGGCATTATGTCCGGTCAAGGTTTTCACGTACACGGTCCTCATGATCATGCCATAGAGCATGTGATCGAGCATGGGGGGGATCAATTTACTTCGAGGGTGGCGGTGTTAACCGCCGTACTTTCGACGATTGGTGCCGTCTTCGGTTTTATGGGTGGGCATGCGCAAAACTCGGCTCTGATCTATAAGAATGAAGCGGCAATACAAAAAACCGCCGCCGCCAACCAGTGGAATTATTATCAGGCCAAGAGCAATAAGCAGGCGCTGGCGGAGCTGTCGGCACAGCTGAGCAGCGGGGAGGAGAAAAATCAGCACCGACTTTCCGCCGAGCGTTATGGCCGTGAAAGGGAGGAGATCAAGGCCAAGGCTGAAAAACTGGATGAACATGCCCAGGAATCGGATCACGAGAGTTCGGTTGAAATGCAGATACATCAGCGCTGGGCACTGGGTGCCACGCTGCTTCAGGTTTCCATTGCTCTGGCAGCGATTACCTTGCTCACACGCAGGCGTTGGCTGCTCTTGTCAGTCTACGGGTTCAGCGGCTTGGGAATAGTCTCCGGTGTAATGGCCGCTTTGCATCTTTGATGCCGTACGCCTTTTCAAGGCTAATCGTTATCCGGAATTGAGGGTGGGCGTGGAGATAAATATGGCTTTGATTTCGACTCAACTGATTCGTGCAGTTTGTGTGCTCCTCATGCTGTATTTGCCCTGCTCTGCAGCAGCGATTTTAGCCCTTCCCTCTCCGGTTGTTTTTGCGGCTTATGGCGATATGCCTTACAGAATAACTTTGCCCGATGGCAGAACCGATGAGCAGGTTCTGGCAGAGGATATTGCTCCAAAAATTCGCCGCAGTGCTGATATTTCCTTTGTTATTCATCTGGGTGACATAGGTCGCTCAGAGTTTGCATGCAATGATGCCTGGCTTGAAAAAACTCGCGATTTCTGGAAATACGATCTGGTCAAACCAGTGTTCTATACGCCGGGAGACAACGAGTGGACGGATTGTGATCGCGAGAAACTCGCCGAACGCAGCAGCGAGCTGCAGCGGCTCTCGGCTATCAGGAGAATTTTATTCGTTAAGTCAAAAGTGCCGGCGGCTCATTGGCGATATGAACGGCAGCTTGAGGCTCCGGAAAATCAGACGTGGTGGCAGCAAGGAGTGCGTTTTGTAACTCTACACATGGTGAGCAAAGACAACGGGCGCCAGGAAGTGCTGCTGGACGACCCGCAGGAAGCAATCCGGCTGGCCGATGAGCGGGACGGACAGAATCGCGTATGGCTGGAGCGGGCGTTTAAGATGGCGCAACGTTCCGACACCCGTGCCTTGGTTGTGGCGATGCAGTTGGATCCGTTCGGTCCGCCGGATGGCACGGTGGATGCGCTGCAACGCTGTCTGAATAAACCCGCCTACAAGGATTTTTGCGCGCGTTTGCATTCCCTGTCGCTGGTGCTGGATAAGCCTGTGCTGCTGATACACGGAGATACCAATGCCTACTGTCTGGACCAACCTTTCCCAACGGCGCCGAAGTTATGGAGACTCAATGCTCCCGGAGACTATCAGGTGACTGATGTGGCTCAGGTCGTCTTTGATCGGTCAAATGCCGCTAAGCCGTTTGGTGTGACCGGTGTGCTGTCGGGGAAAGCGGCGCCGTCAGTTTGCGATTACCGCCGAAGATGAGTCAGTGCGGAAAGCGGTTGTGTCTCTATTGTCTGCGCAAAGCCGCGATCTTCAGGGAGACTGGGGTGTGTCGGGCTCTACGCGCGTTTCGCCCTTTTTCTGAACGATGCGCACGTGATCGCCGATCTTGAAGTATTCGGGTTTTCCGGGCTGCATCACGTAGGTGCTCTGTTCCGCACCATCCACCTTTACCCACAATTCCATGCCCTGACGGCTATTGATGCCGGCCTGATGGCCGATTGTGCCGCCAAGCACTGAGCCGAATATGGAGCCGACAACGGAACCGCGTCCGGTCCCGGCGCTGGCACCGCCGACCTGTCCGAAAAGACCTCCCGCCATGGAACCGGCGTTTGAGCTGGCATCCATTTCTATCGGCGTAACGCTTTCGATCACGCCATGCCTGACGGTATCCTTGACGACCTTGGTGCTGTGACCGCCGCTCGCGCAGGCCGTCAGCAGCAGGACGGTGATGAGAAACAGGCGGCGCATGGCTTACAGAGAGATCGAGAAGCCGAAATGCTGTTCGAATTTCGCTTCGATCTCGCCGCGTGTCAGCACGTGGTTTTGACCGCCGCGACTGGCGATCTTGATCGAGCCCATCAAGGATGCAAGACGGCCGGTGGTCTCCCAGTCCCAGCCGCGCTGTATGCCGTACATCAGGCCTGCGCGGTACGCGTCGCCGCAGCCGGTCGGATCGACGATGGCGGCAGGCTTAGGGGTAGGGATGGCGATTTCGCGGCCTTCGGTGTAGATCATGGAACCGTCGCCGCCCAGCGTGACGATCAAAGCCTTGACCGATTGTGCGATCTTGGCGAGTGTCTTGCCTGTCTTGTCCTGCAGCAGTTTTGCTTCGTAATCGTTGACGGTCACATAAGTGGCCTGATCGATGAAGCGCAGCAGATCCTCTTTGCCGAACATCGGCATGCCCTGACCCGGATCGAACACGAAAGGAATTCCGGCTTCGACGAACTGCTCGGCGTGCTCTATCATGCCGGTGCGTCCGTCGGGGGATACGATGCCCAGCGTCACTTCGGCAGCTTCGGCCACCTTGTTCTGCTCGGAAAAGCCCATCGCACCCGGATGGAAGGCGGTGATCTGGTTGTCGTCCAGATCGGTGGTGATGAAGGCCTGACCGGTAAAGCTGTCCGGTACGTGACGGATGTGCTTTTGCGAGATGGAGAGCTTTTCAAGGCGGCGGGCGTAAGGGGCGAAATCGTCGCCCACCGTCGCCATGATCAGCGGATTGCCGCCCAGCAGGTTCAGGTTGTAGGCGATGTTGCCGGCACAGCCACCGTATTCGCGGCGCATTTCGGGTACCAGAAACGCAACATTCAGGATATGGATCTGCTCGGGCAGGATGTGCTTTTTGAACTGATCCTTGAACACCATGATGGTGTCAAAGGCCATGGAGCCGCAAATAAGAGTATTCATGTGGTTAACCCAATTGATAGTTGAAAGTTGATAATGAATTGTCAATTATCAATTGATAATTGTCGTAATGCTGCATCGTAATCCGGTTCGTGGCTGATGTCATCCACCAGTTGGGCATGCAGCACGCGGTTGTTTTCGTCCAGCACCAGCACGGCGCGGGCGGTGAGTCCTGCCAGCACGGTGTCGGCGATCTTCACGCCGTAGTTGCGCATGAAGTCGCGACCTCGCATCAAGGAGAGTGTCACGACGTTCTCCAGGCCTTCCGCAACGCAAAAGCGGCTCATCGCAAACGGCAGATCGGCCGAGATCACCAGCACCACGGTGTTGTCGAGTTTGCCTGCAGCCTCGTTGAAACGGCGCGTCGAAGTTGCACACACAGCGGTATCGAGACTAGGCACGATGTTGAGCACCTTGCGTTTCCCTGTGTAGCTATCCAGCGTCACATCTTTCAAATCCTTGTCGACCAGCGTGAAGGCGGGTGCGATCTGACCGACTTCGGGAAAGCTGCCGTACAGGGTGACGGGTTCGCCCCCGAGTGTGACTGCGACTTTATTGGCAACTTCTTTATTACGGGTCATGGTGTGTCCTTAATCTCTGTTCCGTCCACCTGGTTAGGGGGACGGTTAGGAAGGGGGTTAAGTGGTAACACTTATACCCTCTCCCCAGCCCTCTTCCTGCAAGGGAGTGCGGCGTTAACTATAGCTTTCAACCGGCGGGCAGGAGCAAATCAGATTCTTGTCGCCGTACACGTTATCCACGCGCGCAACAGCCGGCCAGAACTTGTTCTCCTTCACCCAGGGCAGCGGAAAGGCCGCCTGTTCGCGGCTGTAAGGCCGGTTCCAGTCGCTGCTCACCACCGATTTCGCGGTATGCGGCGCATTTTTTAAGATATTGTCTTTTTTGTCCGCAGCACCGGACAGTACCGCATCGATCTCGCCGCGTATCGCGATCATCGCCTCAACGAAACGGTCCAGCTCCGCCTTCGATTCGCTCTCGGTGGGTTCGACCATCAGCGTGTCCACCACCGGGAAGGAAGTGGTCGGCGCATGAAAACCGAAGTCCATCAGGCGCTTGGCGATGTCGGCAACTTCCACGCCCTCTTTCTTCCACTCGCGGCAGTCGAGGATCATTTCGTGTGCGCAGCGGCCATTGCTGCCCACATACAGCGTCGAATAATGATCCTTTAAGGATTCCTTGATGTAGTTGGCATTGAGAATCGCCATGCGGGTCGCCTGAGTCAGTCCTGCTGCGCCCATCATCTTGATGTAACCGTAGGAAATCATCAGGATCAGCGCGCTACCGTAGGGAGCCGCCGATACCGCGTGTATGCCCTGTTCGCCGCCGGTTTTCACCACCGGGTGAGAAGGCAAAAAGGGCGTCAGATGTGCCGCCACGCCGATCGGACCTACACCGGGGCCGCCGCCGCCGTGCGGGATGGCAAAGGTCTTGTGCAGGTTCAGATGGCACACGTCCGCACCGATATTGCCCGGACTGGTCAGTCCCACCTGCGCGTTCATGTTCGCGCCGTCCATGTAAACCTGACCGCCGTTGGCGTGGATGATGGAAGTGATGTCCATGATGGATTCTTCGTACACGCCGTGGGTGCTGGGATAAGTCACCATCAGGCAGGACAGATCGTCCTTGTGTTCTTCGGCCTTGGCGCGCAGATCCTCTACGTCGATATTGCCGTTTTGGTCGCACTTGACCACCACGATCTTCATTCCGCACATCGCCGCACTGGCAGGATTGGTGCCGTGTGCGGAGGAAGGGATCAGTGCGACATTGCGCTGTCCTTCGCCGCGCGAGCGGTGATAAGCCTGTATCACCAGCAGGCCGGCGTATTCGCCCTGTGCGCCGCTGTTGGGCTGAAAGCTCATCTGCGCAAAGCCTGTGACTTCGCAGAGTGCTGCATCCAGTCCCGCGATCAGTTCCTGATAGCCTTCGGTCTGATCGGCAGGGACGAAGGGGTGCAGGTTGGCGAACTCGGGCCAGGTCAGCGCCAGCAGCTCGGAGGCCGCGTTGAGTTTCATGGTGCAGGAACCCAGCGCGATCATCGAGTGAGTCAGCGAGATATCCTTGTTTTCCAGTCGCTTGATGTAGCGCATCATTTCGGTTTCCGAATGATACGAATTGAACACCGCGTGATTGAGGATGGCGGACTTTCTGACGGTCAGGTGCATGGCGCAGGCCGAAATTTGCGCCTGGGTCAACCGAGGCGCCGTCTTGCCGGCAGCCTGAGCGAATACTGCGAGGATGGCGTTAAGATCACCGATACTGGTGGTCTGATCCAGCGCAATGCCCATTCCTTCGCCGCTGTAGCGGAAGTTGATCTTCGCCGCTTCCGCCAGCGCGTGTATCTTGACGTTGTCGGTATGCACCAGTTTCAACGTGTCGAAATAGCTGTCGTGAGCAACCGTATAGCCCAGCTTCTTCAGTTCGCTTGCCAGCGCGACGGTCGACAAATGCACCTGACGGGCAATGCCTCGAAGACCCGCTGCGCCGTGGTAGACCGCATACATGCTGGCCATGATGGCGAGCAGTGCCTGAGCGGTGCAGATGTTGGAGGTGGCCTTCTCGCGGCGGATATGTTGTTCGCGGGTCTGCAGCGCCATGCGCAGCGCAGGATTGCCATCGCTATCCACCGATACGCCTATGATGCGTCCCGGCATGGAGCGTTTGTAGGCATCGCGGCAGGCGAAATAGGCGGCGTGAGGGCCGCCGAACCCCATCGGTACGCCGAAGCGCTGCGATGAGCCGAATACGATGTCCGCTCCCCACTCACCGGGAGGGGTGAGCAGCACCAGACTCAATATGTCGGCGGCCACCGCGATGCTCATGCCGTGCTCTTTGGCGCGGCGGACAAAATCGCTGTAGTCGTGTATTACGCCATTGGCGGCCGGATATTGCAGCAGTGCGCCGTACAGCTTGTCGTTCAGAGTGACGGTCTTGAAGTCGCCGATCACAAGTTCTATGCCTAACGGCTTGGCGCGGGTCTTCAGAAGCTCGATGGTCTGCGGTAAGCACTCGTGCGAGACGAAGAAGCTGTTCTTGCCTGCCGCATCCCTCGGGCGCAAGCCGTGCAGCATGGTCATCGCTTCGGCGGCGGCGGTCGCTTCATCCAACAACGAGGCATTTGCAATCTCCATGCCGGTCAGATCGCAGATCATGGTCTGGAAATTGAGCAGCGCTTCAAGACGACCCTGGGCGATCTCGGCCTGATAAGGGGTGTAGGCGGTGTACCAGCCCGGATTTTCCAGCACGTTGCGCTGAATCACGGGAGGAACGACGGTGTCGTAATAGCCAAGCCCGATGTAGGATTTATACAGTTTGTTTTTCGCCGCAATACCGCGCAGATGCTGCAAATAGGCGTGTTCTGACAGACCTTCCGGCAGATTCAACGGCGTTTTCAGGCGGATTTTGGCAGGGATGGTCTGATTGATCAGTGCGTCCAGCGTAGGCGCATTGATTTTTTTGAGCATGTCCTGAACATCCCGTTCAGAGGGGCCGTTGTGGCGGTTTACAAATTGGTCGGTGTGGGTCATGGAGAGAACTCTGAAAAAAATCGAGGGGTTATGAGCGTGTAGCTTGTGGCGGGTAGCCGGTAGCATCAGCTTTGCCAAGCTACAAGCTACCAGCTACTGGCTTTTAATGTGCTTCGCTGTCGACTACGGCCTGATATCCGGCCACATCGAGCAGTGCGTCCACATCGGCCGCGTTGTCGGGTTTCATCCTGAACATCCATGCGCCATAAGGGTCGCTGTTGATGTTTTCCGGGCTGCTGTCCAGATCGCCGTTGGTCTCGGTCACGGTGCCAGCGATCGGTGCGTAAACATCGGCGGCGGCCTTGACGGATTCCACCACCGCGCATTCTTCACGCGCCGTGAGGTGACGGCCTACGGCTGGCGCTTCGACGAACACCATGTCGCCCAGCAATTCCTGTGCGTGCTGCGTGATGCCTATGCTGACCGTGCCGTCGGCTTCGGTCTTGACCCATTCGTGGGATGAGGTGTATTTCAAATTGGACGGGTTGCTCATGTGATCTCCTTATTGATATTAGAAATGCAGCTTGTAGCTTGTGGCTTGTGGCTTGTAGCAAAAACGGCGCGCTGATCGCGCGGCCAAGAAAGCTACGAGCTACCGGCTACAAGCCGATTAAACCTTTACCGTTGCGCGCAAAAGGGTACTTCACCACCTGTGCGGAAAGCATCTTATCGCGAATTGCCACCTGTACGGTATCGCCGATGGCAACATCTTTGGGCAAACGCGCCAGCGCGATGGATTTTTGCAGTGTCGGCGAGAAGCTGCCGCTGGTGATCTCGCCGGTGCCGTGCGCGGTGTGCACTTGCTGATGACCGCGCAACACGCCGCGATCTAACAGTATCAGGCCTGCGAGTTTCATGGTTGGCGGGTTGGCCAGCAGCGCCGCCTTGCCGATGAAGTCGCGGGGGCTTTTCAAGTCCACCGTCCAGGCCAGACCCGATTCCAAGGGGCCGACCGTCTCATCCATGTCCTGACCGTACAGATTCATGCCAGCTTCCAGACGCAGCGTGTCGCGCGCACCCAGACCTATGGGTTTGACCCCGGCCTTATTCAGGTCATACCAGAATGCCTCGACTTTTTGTTTGGGGAGCATGACTTCGAAACCGTCTTCGCCGGTATAACCGGTACGTGCGATGAAGTATTCGCCGCAGTCGGCAGCCTGAAAATTCTGCAGGTCTTCCGTTGCAGCTTTAGTCTGCGGCAATACCTGCCAGACTTTGGCGCGCGCATTCGGGCCTTGCACTGCAACCATGGCCAGATCGTCGCGGGAAGTGATGGCAAGATTAGGCGCGTGAACCGCTGCCTGCTCTTTCATCCAGGCGATGTCCTTGTCCGCAGTGCCTGCATTGACCACGATGCGGAACCATTCCTCGGTCATGAAATAGATGATCAGATCGTCGATCACCACACCTGAAGGGCGCAGCATCGCCGAATACAGCGCCTTGCCGGGCTGCGTGATCTTGTCTGCATTGTTCGCCAGCAGGTAGCGCAGGAAGGCGCGCACGCCCTCCCCCTTCACATCCACCACGCGCATGTGGCATACGTCGAACATGCCGCTGTCGTTTCGTACCTGATGATGTTCGTCGATCTGTGAGCCGTAATTGACCGGCATGTCCCAGCCGCCGAAGTCCACCATTTTTGCGCCCATCGCGCGGTGTGCTGCATTTAAAGGGGTCGTCTTGAGAGTCATGTTTTCTTTCAGAAAATAAAAAAGGCGCAGCACGGAATTCGCGCTACGCCCCATCTGTCCTTGGTACCTGAGAGATTACGATGGTCATTTCTGCGCAAGCTTGTAATGACGATTTTCGCGTGCCCCTTCGGTGGCAGGTTCTGCCTGCGCTCTCCAGATTTGCCTGTGCCAGTGGTTCTTTTGCCTGAGCGGTTACGGGTGTTACGCCTTCGGCGGTGGTCTTGAAACCACGCTCTCCCACTGGTCTTGACGGCGAGATGGATTATGAAGGATGTGCCAAAAACTGACAACGGCTATTTGCGCGTATGCCTTTGAAAATCGGCTCACGTTGAGATGCTGACGGGGAAGGGTGAGATAATATGCCGCAATTTTTAACCTGAGGAAAGACAGATGGAGCGTTTTATACAAAAGCTCAACGAAGGCGGCATCGCCTTCAATGACACTATCGCACTGATTGAATCGATGTATGAATTTACGCCGACCCGTTTTAGCAACGGCGATCTGGTCAGCGAAGCGGGGCAGAATTCCGGCTCATGCAAGATTTTTTCATTTGCGAAGCTGCAAGGACTGTCCGAGCTGCAAACCCTGCAATGCTTTGGTGCCTATTACCGGGAGGACGTGCTTAAAAATCCCGGCGGTACGGATCATCAGAATATCCGTAACTTCATGAAGACCGGCTGGGCGGGCGTCTCGTTCGAAGGCTGCGCGCTCAAGGCATTGACATGATGAGGTAAAACGCACAAACTTCCGACTGTGCCGATTTGACATCAGCTTGCGGGGCACGGGTGCGCGGGGTTACGCGCACTAAAACATACCAGCTAAAGCGAGGACACCCGTTTTGGCTAAGCTAAACGGGTTTTTCTTTTTGGAGTGGCTGTGGGTAATTCTGTAGGCATAGTTAAGGCGCAGCGCGCACTGTTCGATACGCCGCTGACATTTCGCAGCGGGGCAGTGCTGCCGCGCTATGAGCTGGTGTACGAGACATACGGCGAGCTAAACGCCGATAGATCGAACGCGGTCCTGATCTGTCACGCGCTCTCGGGGCACCATCATGTGGCGGGCTATTACGCCGACGAGCCGAAGAACATCGGTTGGTGGGACAATATGGTGGGGCCGGGAAAACCGATCAACACCGATAAATTTTTCGTGATCGGCCTCAACAATCTGGGCGGATGCCACGGATCGACCGGGCCTTCTACGGTTAATCCACAGACGGGAGAACCTTACGGTTCGGAATTTCCCGTGATCACGGTGGAGGACTGGGTCGAGTCCCAGGCGCGACTTGCCGACAGACTCGGCATCCGCCAGTTTGCCGCCGTGATAGGCGGCAGTTTGGGCGGTATGCAGGCCTTGCAGTGGTCGTTAGCTTTCCCCGACCGGGTGCGTCATGTGCTGGCGATCGCCAGTGCGCCTAGACTTACCGCGCAGAATATCGCCTTCAACGATGTGGCGCGCAACGCGATCCTCACCGATCCTGATTTTCACGGCGGCAATTATTACCGTCACGGCGTAGTGCCGACGCGGGGACTTCGCCTGGCGCGCATGCTGGGCCACATCACTTATCTGTCGGATGATGCGATGGCGGACAAGTTCGGGCGCGAGCTGCGCACCGAACAGTACAACTACGGTTTCGATGTCGAGTTCCAGATCGAGTCCTATCTGCGCTATCAGGGCGATAAGTTCGCCGCCTATTTCGACGCCAACACCTATTTGTTGATGACCAAGGCGCTGGATTATTTCGATCCGTCTCACGATTACGAAGGCAATCTCAACCAGGCGTTTTCGCGCGCGAAGGCGGGTTTTCTGGTGATCTCGTTTACTACTGACTGGCGTTTTTCGCCGCAGCGTTCGCGTGAGATCATCCGTCCGCTGCTGCACAACAAGCGTCCGGTCAGTTATGCGGAGATCACCTCCACGCACGGGCACGATTCGTTCCTGATGGAGCATCCGCATTACTTCGACGTGGTGCGCGCCTATCTTGCCAATGTCAGCCAGGAGGTATCATGAGCATCGAATCGCTCGCAGCAGAGCGCCCCGATTTCGCCGCCATTGCCGCCTGGATACCCCGTGGCGCCTCGGTGCTGGATCTGGGCTGCGGCGATGGCAGTCTGCTGCGCTATTTAAGGGAGACTCGCTCTGTGCGCGGCTATGGCGTTGAGATCAGCGATCTGGACATCGTCTCCTGCATCGCCAACGGCGTGAACGTGATTCAGAACGATCTGGATGCCGGACTTTCGGACTTCGAAGACAACTCTTTCGATTTTGTGATCCTCTCGCAGACGCTGCAGGCGACCCGCCACACCGAGGCGTTGATCCAGGAGATGCTACGGGTGGGCCGCGAGGGCATCGTGAGTTTCCCCAATTTCGGTTACTGGAAGAGTCGGCTTAACGTGATGCTGGGCAACATGCCGGTATCCCGCGAGCTGCCCTATCAGTGGTATGACACGCCCAACGTGCACCTTTGCACCCTGAACGATTTCGATATTTTCTGCCGCAAATACTGCGTGAGCATCACTTCTCGCAGCGTGATGACCGGCGGGCGCGAAGTGGGGTTTTTGCCCAACCTGTTGGGCAGCACGGCCGTTTACCGCTTTCAGCGCGGAGTATGAGATGACTGCGGGGGTGACCGAAAATCAGAACCCCGAGCAGAAATCCCGCGACAACATCGATGCGCTGCTCAGGCAGGCGGGCTGGGCCGTGCAATAGGCTAAAAAGATCGACCTGAGTGCAGGACAAGGGCAGGCTGTTCGGAAGTATTACACCGCATCGGCCCGGCAGACTATGTCTTATTCGTGGATAAAAAAGCGGTCGGTGTGATCGAGGCGAAGAAGGCAGAACTCGGACACAAGATCACCGAGGTGGAGGAGCAGACTAAAGGCTATGCCTCGGCAACGCTGAAGTGGGTCAACAATATTTTGATGCCAGTCTGATTGGCCTTAGCGCCACGCCGGATAACCGTGCCTACGGTTTTTTCAAGAAAAATGTGGTCAGCGATTACAGTCATGAAAAGGCCGTGGCTGATGGCGTGAATGTAGGCAATGAAATCTATCTGATCGAAACTGTTGAGTTGAAAGCGGTTACTGCAACAGAAAAAAAGGAATGGCCTGAAGGTTACTTTGACCTGTTAGGGAAATGGGAAGGTGCGCCATTGCAACGTCCGCTACAGCCGCCACAAGAAGTCCGATTGAAATTCAAATGATCTACCTGCTGGATAGCTTGCTACAATCCAGATGAATCTAGCTTGAAAGGAAGACCGCCATGCACGCCCTCGAATTCCCTGTGGAAATTGACCTCAACCAGCAAATTCATTTGCAATTGCCCAAAACAGTACACGCTCATAAAGCGCGCGTGATTGTCATGTATGAAGAAATCACCCCAACCCTGAAACCACTAAAATTGGGTTTGTTTCAAGGAAAAATAAAAATGAGCGATGACTTTAATGAACCATTGCCAGAAAGCTTTTGGTTGGAAGGCAAACTATGAAGTTGTTGCTGGATACCCACGTTTTTCTCTGGCTGAACGATGACCCGGAGCGACTTTCCAAAACAATGCAGGACTTGTGCAGTTCGGGCCAGCATGAGTTTTATTTGAGCATGGCTTCCCCTTGGGAAATGCAAATCAAGAGCCAGCTCGATCAATTATCATTAGCCATGCCAATTGAAGAGCTGGTAAATAAGAACACGCTTGAAAATGGCATTAAATTATTGCCGATTGAGCTATCGCATATCAGCTATTTAGAACAATTGCCTCAGCATCATAGAGATCCATTTGACCGCCTGATTATTGCCCAAGCGATAGTTGAAGGCATGACCATCGTCTCCGTCGATCATGCGTTCGCCGCATATTCTGTGCCGGTTGTATGGTGATGAGTTTGCCGAATGGTTGGGCGCAGGTCACCGTTGCTGATCTTGGCAAGGTTGTTTCTGGGGGAGCTCCATCCACAAAGGAGAAATCTTACTGGGGTGGAAATATTAGCTGGATTGCCGTGTCGCTCTACGCGCGTGATGGCTGGAAACCACGGATCTGCATACCATCTTGCGCCTGCCCACCGGCATCTTCTATGCCAACGGCGTGAAGGCGAATGTGCTGTTCTTTGATAATCATGCGGCAAGTCGCGAACCCTGGACAAAGGAAATCTGGTTTTACGACTACCGCACCAATGTGCACCATACGCTGAAGAAGAAGCCGCTGCGCTTCGAGGACTTGCAACAGTTCATCGCCAGCTATAATCCGCTAAACCGCCATGAGCGTACGGAGAGCTGGAACGAGGCGACCAATCCGGAAGGCCGCTGGCGCAAATACAGCTATGAGCAGATCATCGCGCGCGACAAAACCAGTCTGGATATCTTCTGGCTTAAGGACAAGAGTCTGGCCGATCTGGACAACCTGCCGGAGCCGGATATTCTGGCGGGCGAAATCATCGAAAACCTTGAGGCTGGATTGAACAGTTTCAGGGAAATCGCGGCAGCGTTGTAACCAATTCAATAAAGGCGCTTATGTCAGTTTTTCATCAGCTTTTCACCCGCCGCATGCTGATCTGCGTGTTTACCGGATTTTCTTCCGGTCTGCCGCTGTATCTGCTGTTCAACTTATTGCCGGCCTGGCTGCGCAGCGAGCATGTGGATCTCAAAACCATAGGCCTGTTCGCGCTGATCCAGTTTCCCTACACCTGGAAGTTTATCTGGTCGCCCTTTCTGGATCGCTATGCGCTGCCGGTGCTGGGTCGCAGGCGCGGCTGGATGGTGCTGACCCAGCTGGGACTGCTGGCCGTGATCGCAGCCATGGGCGGATTTTCGCCTTCCACGGAACTCTCTGCCATCGTCTGGTGCGCCACATTGCTTGCCATTCTGGGTGCGACTCAGGACATCGTGCTGGACGCCTACCGGCGCGAGTTGCTCTCAGACTCCGAACTGGGGCTGGGAAACGCGGTGCATGTGAACGCATACCGGATCGCGGGGCTGGTGCCGGGCTCGCTGTCGCTGATCCTGGCCGATTTTCTGCCCTGGGATATCGTGTTCATCGCAACCGCGCTGTTCATGCTGCCGGGCATCGCCATGACCCTGCTGATCAAAGAGCCGCATCTGGCGATTGCGCCCAGGACACTGCGCGAAGCGGTGGTCGAGCCATTCCGTGAATTCATCAACCGTCAAGGATGGCGTAGCGCACTGACTATCCTGGCCTTTTTGCTGTTCTATAAGCTGGGTGACAGCATGTGTACGGCGCTGGCCACGCCGTTCTATCTGGACATGGGCTTTTCCAAATCCGACATCGGTCTGATCGCCAAAAACGCCGGGCTTTGGCCTTCGGTGATCGGCGGCATCCTGGGTGGGCTGTGGATGGTGAAGATAGGCATCAACCGCGCGCTGTGGCTGTTCGGTGTGGTGCAGCTGTTGGCGATCTTCGGTTTCGCCTGGCTTGCCTCCATCGGCCATCATGCCGAGATCGGCGCGCTGGAACGCACCCAGCTTGCCCTTGTCATCAGTCTGGAGGCGCTGGGCGTAGGTCTTGGCACGGTGGCCTTCGTCGCCTTTATCGCCCGCACCACTCATCCTGCCTACACGGCCACGCAGTTCGCCCTGTTCACGAGTCTAATGGCGATGCCGCGCACCTTCGCCAATGCCGCCACCGGCTGGCTGGTAGAAAGCATGGGCTGGACTGGCTTTTTTCTGCTGTGCGCGGTGCTGGCCATACCCGGCATGCTGCTGCTGTTCAAGGTCGCGCCGTGGAACGATCGAATCCTGAATCCTGAATCCTGATTATATTTTTCGCACAAACACCTTGGACTTGCGCTGGTAGTTGTACAGCGTCTTCTTCTGGGCCGGAAGGGCGGAAACATCGCTTTCTTTAAAGCCGCGCTCTAAAAACCAGTGTGCGGTGCGGGTGGTCAGCACGAACAGCTTCTTGAGTTTTTGCGACTTGGCCAGATCCGCCATGTGGTTGAGTATCGCCTCGCCATAGCCTTTGTCGCGGCACTGCGCATCCACCGCCAGACAGGCAAGTTCGGCTGCCGCCTCGTCCGGGAACGGATAGAGCGCTGCACAGCCTACGATGCGGTGATCGTGCTCCAGCACCACGAAGCGCTCGATCTCGCGCTCCAGCAGTTCGCGCGAGCGCCTCACCAGTATGCCCTGCTCTTCGAGCGGGCGCAGCAACTGCAGGATGCCGCCCACGTCTTCGATGGAGGCGTCGCGCAAGGTGTTGAGGGTGGATTCGACCACCATGGTGCCTATCCCTTCGTCGCTGAACAATTCCTGCAGCACCGCGCCGTCGGTATGGCGGCTGATCAGGTGGGTGCGCGCAACTCCAGCCTCGCAGGCGCGGATCGCACAGGGCAAAAACAGATTGATGTCGTCCGGCTGTGCTCGTTTGGATGAAAGCTCGGCCTGGGCCTGGGCGACCGTCAGTTCCTTTAACAGATCGTTCTGTTTTCCCTGCACGCCGTCGGTGTCCATCAGGAACACCAGCTTGTCGGCATCGAGCGCGATCGCGGTAGCGGTGGCGACATCTTCCAGCGTCAGGTTGAACACTTCGCCGGTGGGTGAAAAACCCAGCGGGGAGAGTAGCACCACTTCGCCGTAATTCAGACGGTTGTTAAGCGCCGCGACATCGACCTTGCGCACCGAGCCCGTATGCTGCAAATCAACGCCGTTGATCACGCCTATCGGCTGAGCGGTGATAAAGTTGCCTCCCGCTACCCTGATGTCGGCATTGGCCATCGGCGAATTGGCCAGCCCCATCGAGAGCAGCGCCTCGATTTCGAGGCGAACCCGGCCCACCGATTCCTTGACACACTGCATGGTTTCGGCATCGGTCAGGCGTATGCCCTGATGATAGGTGTCTTCCAGATTTTTGCGCGCCGAATGCTGTTCGATCTGCGGGCGCGCGCCGTGCACCAGCACCAGCCTGATCCCCAAAGCTGCCAGCAGATTGAAGTCGTGCGTCAGGGCGACGAATTTGCCGTCCTCCACCATCTCGCCCCCGAAGGCGATCACGAAGGTCTTGCCGCGAAAGCTGTTGATATAGGGGGCTACGGAGCGGAACCAGGCAACGAAATCGGCGGGTTTGGTTTTAATCGGCATGGTTATTCCTTTATGTCTGGCTGTCGAGCAGTTTACCTGCAACGGCCCAGTTTTCATCCGCCACCTCATCGAAGGTGATGTAAGTGTATGAAGCGGGTTTATCCGCGATGCGTTCGAGCGTGTCGGTGACTTCCGCCGCGATGGCGGCTTTCTGTTCGCGGCTCAGTGACCCTGCGATTCGGATATTGACATAAGGCATGATGTTCCTCGATCGTTAGCAAAAATCGCCCCACAGCGTTTGCAGCGCAGCCAAGCCTGCTACGGCGGCGGTTTCGGTGCGCATCACGCGCGCGCCCAGGCGTATGGGTGTAAAGCCGCAAAGCAGGGCGGTATCGCTCTCGGCCTGGGTAAAACCGCCCTCGGCACCGATCAGCAGCACCGCAGCGCCTTGCGGTTTTGGCTGTTCCTTCAAGGATTTTGAGCCTTCTGGGAGCAGGATGTAGCGCGTATGTTCAGAGCCTTTCATCTGCTGCAGCCAGGCGGTGATCTCCAAGGGCGGATGGATCAGCGGCAGCACATTGCGTCCGCATTGCTCGCAGGCTGAAATGGTGATCTGTTGCCAGTGTTCGGTGCGTTTTGCGGCCCGCTCGGGCGATAGCTTTGCGACGCTGCGTTCGGTGGCCAGCGGCTGTATTTCGGTAACCCCCAGTTCGGTCGCCTTCTGTATTACCCAGTCCATTTTTTCGCTGCTGGACAAACCCTGAGCCAGTATCGTCTTAAGGGACGATTCGCGGTCCGTATCCACGCGCCGGATGTCGGTTATGAAGACCTGTTTGCCGGAAATTTCATCGATTACGCCGTGGCATTCGTGACCGATGCCGTCAAAAATCTGCACGGCATCGCCTGCTCTTAAGCGCAGTACCCGGCTGGCATGATGTGCCGCATCGGCTGGCAGGCTGTAGCGGTCGGATTCGGGCAGTGGGCAGTAAAAGCGCGGCATATGAACTGAATATGGGTGGAGTACAGGCGTGATAATATACCGGTGTGGCAGGAAATGGCTACGCGAGTTTATCGTTGAGAATTTGTCAGGAGCGAAAAAATGGTCAGTTTGCAGCCCCCCTTGTGCGACTTTGGCTGGAAGGCCCTCGATTTCGATTTGACCGGTGTGGATGGCATACGCTACACCCTTGAAAATGCGAGAGGAAAAAACGGTCTGTTGGTGATGTTCATCTGCAACCACTGCCCTTATGTGAAATCCATCCGCGACCGGCTGGTGAGGGATGCCCGTGAATTAAAACTTTACGGCATCAACACCATCGCCATCATGTCCAACGATCCTGCCGATTACGAAGAGGACAGCTTCGAAAACATGAAGCTCATCGCCCGGCAGTACGATTATCCCTTCCCTTACGTGATCGATGAGACTCAGCAGGTGGCCAAGGATTACGGCGCGGTGTGCACGCCCGATTTTTTCGGCTTCAATGCCAACCTGGAGCTTCAGTATCGCGGCAGGATGGATGCCTCGCGCAAGGAGGCGGTGCCGGATGCGCCGCGCGATCTTTTCAATGCCATGGTGCAGGTTGCGCAAACCGGGCAGGGGCCGCGTGAGCAGATCGCCAGCATGGGCTGTTCGATCAAATGGAAAAATGAATGATGGAAAAGCACATTCTGGCCAAGACCGGAGCTTTTGGGATGAGTGCGCTGCTCAAGGCGACCATCGCCGCAGTCAAGCTGGTGGCCGCCGAAGAGATCATGCCGCGCTATCTGAAGGTGGCGCACAAGCATAAGAGCGACGGCAGCCTGTGTACCGATGCGGACCTTGCCACTCAGTTGGCGCTGATCAGAAAGCTGCAGGCGATATGCAATGTGCCGGTGCTGGGCGAGGAAATGCCGGAAGAAGAGCAGCTTGCGATCTGGCAGGCATCGGGTGAGGGGCTTTGGTGCGTCGATCCCATCGACGGCACCTCCAATTTTGTTCACGGTTTGCCCTACTTTGCCGTGTCGGTCGCCCTCTTGCGCGGCGGCAAGAGCGTGCTGGGCGTGGTGTACGATCCGGTAGCCGACGAGATGTTCGCCGCCGAGGCGGGCAAGGGGGCTTATCTCAATGGCGACAAGCTGTTTGGGCGGGTTACGGTCGATCAGATGGACCGGGCGCTGGCCAATGTGGATCTCAAACGCCTGAGCGCGAGACTTTCGGCGACGTTGGCCTCCAATCCCCCCTATGCTTCGCAGCGAAATTTTGGCGCCAGCACGCTGGACTGGTGTTATACGGCAGCCGGTCGCTACGATCTTTATTTGCACGGCGGACAAAAACTATGGGATTACGCGGCGGGCATGCTGATCCTGTCGGAAACAGGCGGCTATGCCTGTTGCATAGAGAACGATGATTTTTCGCAGGGTAATGTCTGGCAGCGCTCGGTGATCGCCGCGCGCAGCGAGCCGCTGTTCAACGAATGGAAAGCCTGGATACGCGCAGAGGAAAAACTTTGAAAATATTGATACTGGGTGCGGGGCAGGTAGGCTCCACGGTGGCTGAGAGTCTGGTCAGCGAGGCTAACGACATCACGGTGGTGGATTCGGACGGCGGCAAACTGGCGCTGTTGCAGGAGCGGCTGGATCTGCGCACGCTGACCGGCAACGCCTCCCACCCTTCGGTGCTGGAGCAGGCGGGTATTGCCGACACCGATATGCTGCTGGCGGTGACGCAAAGCGATGAGGTTAACATGGTGGCCTGCAAGCTGGCGGCCAGCCTTTACAATACGCCGACACGCATCGCCAGGATACGCTCTGCCGATTTTCTGGCCCGTCCCGAGTTGTTCAACAAAGATAATTTCTGCGTGGATTTCTCCATCTGCCCAGAGCAGATCCTCACCGATTACATCAGCAAGCTGATCGAGTTCCCCGAAGCGCTGCAAGTGCTGCGCTTCTCGCACGACAAGGCTTCACTGGTTGCGGTGCGAGCTTTCGAGGGCGGCCCGCTGGTCGGCAACCCGCTGAGTTTTCTGCACACCCATATGCCTCATGTGGAGACCCGGGTGGCGGCGATATTCCGCAAGAACAGTCCGCTGATCCCTCACGGGGACACGGTGGTCGAGGACGGAGATGAAATCTTCTTCATCGCTGCGACCAAAAACATCCGCACCGTGCTCAAGGAAATGCGCCGCATGGATAAACCCACCCGCCGGGTGATGATCGTCGGTGGCGGCAATATAGGCCGTCGCCTGGCTCGCGCGCTGGAGCGCGACTATCAGGTCAAACTGATCGAATACAACAAAAAAGCCTGCGAGAGCCTTGCAGGCGAGTTGACCAACACGCTGGTGCTCAACGGAGACGGTACGGACGAGAAGCTGATGCAGCAGGAAAATGTCGGCGAGGTGGATGTGTTTTGCGCGCTCACCAACGACGACGAGAACAACATCATGTCCGCCCTGCTCGCCAAACAGGGTGGTGCGCGCAAGGTGATCGCGCTGATCAACCGCGGCGCATACGTTGATCTGGTTCAGGGCGGCAAGATCGACATCGCGCTCTCTCCGGCCCACGTCACCATAGGCTCGCTGCTGGCCTACGTGCGCCAGGGCGATGTGGCGGCGGTGCATTCGCTGCGCCGGGGTGCGGCCGAAGCGCTGGAGCTGGTCGTGCACGGCGACCGTAAATCCTCCAGTGTGGTCGGGCGGCGCATCGACGAGATCAACCTGCCTGCAGGTGCGACCATAGGCGCCATCGTGCGCGGCGATGAGGTGATCATGGGGCACCGCGATGTAGTGATCGAGGCGGAAGATCATGTGATCGTGTTCGTCATCAACAAGGCGATGGTGAAGAAGGTCGAGAAGCTGTTCCACGTTCACCTCGGGTTCTTCTGATGAAGCGCACCCTGACGGTCATACACGCACTGGGGCTGATGCTGGGGGTATTCAGCATCGCCTACCTGATGCCTCTGGTCACGGCGGTCATCAACGGTCAGTCGGATGTGTTCGAGGACTTTTTCGTCGCCATGCTGTGCACGCTGGCTACAGGAGTGCTGATGTGGCTGCTCACCCGCCGCTACAAGGGCGAGCTGTCGATCCGGCACGGCTATTTGCTGGTGGTCGCCATGTGGACGGCGATGCCGGCGGTGGCCACCCTGCCGTTGCTGTTGCTGATTCCGGGCCTGTCGTTTACGGATGCCTATTTCGAGACGATGTCCGGCCTGACCACGACCGGGGCGACCGTGCTGACCGGGCTGGATGTGCTGCCGTCCGCAGTCAATATCTGGCGGCATGAACTCAACTGGCTGGGGGGCATGGGGATCATCGTGCTGGCGGTCGCTGTGCTGCCGCTTTTGGGTATAGGCGGACGTCAGCTGTTCAAGGCAGAAACGCCGGGGCCGATGAAGGATTCTGCGCTGACACCGCGCATTGCCGATACGGCGCGAAATCTTTGGGTTGTTTATTTCGGGATCACCATCGCCTGCATCGTTTCGTTGAAACTGGTCGGCATGAGCTGGCTGGATGCGATCTGTCACGCGTTTGCCGCGATGGGGCTGGGCGGTTTTTCCACTCACGATGCCAGCGTTGGTTTCTTCAATTCGCCGGCGATAGAGGCCGTGCTGATCGTATTCATGCTGTTTGCCGTAGTTAATTTCGCCACGCATTTTTTGGCGCTGCGCGCTCATTCGCTTAAAATTTACTTGCGCGATTCGGAAGCGCTGGCTTCACTCGGCTTGATCATAGGCAGTTGTTTTGGGATAGCCGCCTTTTTGCAATATCAGGGAATCTATCCAGACTTCGTGACCGCGCTGCGCCATGCGAGCTTCAATCTGGTTTCAATCGCCACCAGTTCAGGATTTGCCAGTGTGGATTACGCTCAATGGCCGATCTTCGCTCCTTTGTGGATGATGTTTCTGACGGCGATTGCGGCCAGTTCAGGCTCGACCGGCGGCGGCATCAAGATGATACGCACCCTGGTGCTGGTCAAGCAGGCGGGGCGTGAGTTCGTCAAACTGCTGCATCCGGCGGCAGTCAACCCGATGAAAATAGGCGGGCAGGTGATCTCGAACAGCGTGGTGTTTGCGGTGCTGGGTTTCATCTTTCTGTACTTCATGGTCATCGTTATTCTGACATTCGTGCTGCTGATCAGCGGTCTGGATTTTATTTCGGCATTCACCGCCGTGCTTGCGTCAATAAATAACTGCGGGCCGGGGCTGGGTATAGTTGGCCCAGCCTCAAATTATCAGGGGCTGACCGATTTTCAGACCTGGGTGTGCACGGCGGCGATGCTGATCGGGCGTCTGGAAATCTTTACGGTATTGATCCTGTTTACCCCGCATTTCTGGCGTCGTTAACAGCGGTTTAAAATAATCCCTGCGCGGGGTAAAAAAACGAGACACGGAACGATGTTATCGGTTAGGATTGCCAACTGAATTTTTTGATGTCGAACAGGGGCGGGTGAGCGTCCTGCGGGAGGTATGTTGAGCACAGATTTGCCATTATTGGGTGTTAAAGTCGTCCTGATCGACGACAGCAACACCATACGCCGCAGCGGCGAAATCTTTCTGTCTCAGGCGGGTTGTGTGGTCGTGCTGGCCGAGGACGGTTTCGATGGATTGTCCAAGGTGGTCGATACCCGACCCGACATCATCTTCGTCGACGTGATGATGCCGAGGCTGGACGGTTATCAGACTTGCGCACTGATCAAAAACAATCAACAGTTCAAAAACATACCCGTTGTCATGCTGACTAGCAAAGACACTTTATTCGACCGTGCGAGGGGTAAGCTGGTGGGTTCGGACCAGTACCTGACCAAGCCATTCAACAAGAAGAGCCTGATTGAATCGGTTATCGCACACACTAAACAAGGAGCGTGAATATGGCAGTGAAAAAAATATTGGTGGTGGACGATTCTGCGACAGAGCGCCACATCGTCGGTGAAATCCTGATCAAGCAGGGTTTCGAAGTGACTTTTGCCGAAAGCGGTGAAATGGGTGTGGCAAAAGCCAAGCAGGACAAACCTGATCTGATCGTCATGGACGTGGTGATGCCGGGGCTCAATGGCTTTCAGGCAACCCGCGCCATCACCAAGGATGCCGAGACCGCGCATATTCCTGTCATCCTCTGCACGACCAAGGATCAGGAAACCGATAAAATCTGGGGCCTGCGTCAGGGTGCCAAAGACTATCTGGTCAAGCCGATCAACGCGGCCGAATTGCTCAGCAAAATCGCCGTGTTTGCCTGATCTTAAAGACCATGGCTAAACGAACCAATCTGCGCGAATTTCAGCAAAGTCTGAGCGATCGCATGCAGGACAAGGAGCGCAAGGGCGGTCAGTTGTCGCTGCTGGGCGTACAGATCGCTGGGCAGAACTATCTGGTCGAGATGGTGGATGTCAGCGAGGTATTGTCGCTGCCGCCGCTGGCGCAGGTTCCACTGGCGAAGGCCTGGTTCAAAGGTGTAGCCAATGTGCGGGGAAATCTTTATTGCGTGGCGGATATGGCCGCCTTCCTGCATCAAGGAAATGCATCGGGCGGAGCGGGTAACAGGTTGTTGCTGGCAGCGGAGCGCTACGGCGTGAATGCGGCGCTGCTGGTTGACCGGGTGTTCGGCCTGCGCGATGCCAGAAGCTGGCGGCGCGATGCGCAGTCGCCAGACCGGTATTTTGATGAGCAAGGTGCCGTGTGGCACAAGTTAGATGTAGTCGGGCTGCTTGCGCGGCCGGAATTTTTACAAATAGGCATATAGCAGTTCGCGGTATTCATCCCCCCGGAGACAATGATCATGGCGTTTAAATTTAAATTACCGAATTCCAAGTCTGACAACAAACCGCTGCCGTTGATAGGCAATCTGCCCGTAGCCAGTCAGCTGAACATACTGGGCGGAGTAGCCGCGTTTTCGCTGGCGGTGGCGGTTGTCTCCGCCGGGCTGGATTACCGCACGACTAACAACGGTGCGCGCTATCTGGAGTTGTCGGGTAACCTCGTGATGCTGACGCAGCGCGTGGCCAAGGATGCGGGATCGGCTCTGGTGGGTAAACAGACCGCGATCGAGGGCTTGCCCAAGGCGCGTGCCGAGGTAGAAGCTATTTTGCACGCTTTCGATAAAGGCGATGCGGTGGCTCCGGCCATCGGCGGTTCGGCCAGAGATGCGCTGCTCAAGCTATTGCCGGTATCCGCGCAGTCTTTGCAATACATCAAGGACATCGAGGAGGGGCGACCCGGTATTCTGACGGTGTCGCGTGCGATGGACGCGGTGCGTGAAGTTACGCCTCCGCTGCGCGTTGCGCTGGGAAAAATCGGCTCATCCGGTTCGATAGACAAGCTGGCTTTGCTGATCGAGCGCGTCGACTACGATACCAGCGCGATGTTGAGCGCGACGGTGACCGACGAGATGGTTAAAGTGCTGTCGAGCGATATCTCGCAGGCGGAGGCCATCGTCAACAGTTTAGACAAGAGCACCCCTGCGGTGGCCGAGCTGGTAGATCTGTTCGAAGGTTACAAGAACTCGGTCGATGCGCTGGTCAGTCAAGCCAAGGGATTGCAGGGGGCGAAGAGCGGTGCGGGTAAATACTTCGACAGCGTGTCGGTCACTAAGAAGGGACCTTTTATAGTGGGCGCGGTTGCGCTCAAGACCGAACTGGAAGACTCGCTCAAGGGTCGCTGGACCACCTACGCGATGTCGGTCTCGGTGATTATGTTGCTGTTGTCGGCCTGGCTGCTCTCCAAAGTCTACCTGCTCGATGCGCGCAACCGGGCTGCGGTTGCGGAAGAGAGCAACAAGGCCAATCAGCGCGCGATTTTGCGGCTGATGAACGAGCTGAGCGATCTGGCCGAGGGTGACTTGACGGTGCGTGCGACGGTGACCGAAGACATCACCGGGGCGATTGCCGACTCGATCAACTATACCGCCGAAGAGTTGCACAAGCTGGTTACCCGTATCACCGAGGCATCGGAACAGATGAACATGGCGACTGGAGATTCCGAGTCCATGGCGCAGCGCCTGCTGATCTCCTCGCAGAAGCAGGTGGGGGAAATCAAGGATGCGGAAGAGTCGGTGCAGCTGATCGCCCGTTCTATCGGTGAAGTCGATGCCGCCGCAGTCAAGGCCGCCGAAGTGGGTCGACTGACGCTGTCTGCGACGAATCAGGGCGCCGTGGCGGTGCGCAACACGATCACCGGTATGGATGGTATTCGCGAGCACATTCAGGAAACTTCCAAGCGCATCAAGCGACTGGGCGAAAGCTCCCAGGAAATCGGTGAAATCGTCGATCTGATTTCGGACATTACCGAACAGACCAACGTGCTGGCGCTGAATGCGGCGATTCAGGCGGCTTCGGCGGGCGATGCGGGCCGCGGCTTCTCGGTGGTTGCTGAGGAAGTTCAGCGACTGGCGGAACGCTCCGCGGAAGCGACCAAACAGATCGGTGCGCTGGTTAAAACGATTCAGAGCGACACGCAGGATGCGGTTGCCGCGATGGAAAAGAGTACTCTGGGTGTGGTGGAAGGTGCGAAGCTGTCCGAAATGGCGGGTCAGTCGCTCAAAGAAATTGAACAGGTTTCAACTGAACTTGCCGCGCTGATCAACAGCATCTCGGTGTCTACCCAGGTGCAAACTGAAATGGCGGTCGAAGTGGCCGAGGTGATGCAGGATATTCTGGGGATTTCCGAAGAAACGACTGAAGGTACGCGTAAGACTTCTGATTCTGCGGCCCGACTGACCAGTTTGGCAGCCGGCCTGAAGGGTTCGGTAGCCGGCTTTAAACTTTAATAGCGGCCTATCATGTCTAGCCAAACGTCATTTGAGCTCGCGTCCCTGTCGGTTGTAAAACCGGGTATAGAGGAAGCGCTGAGCGTGGTGAGCGCGCGACTTATTGAGTATCTGGATGCCCCTCTACTCAATACGCCAGCCCTTGAGGAAGCGCGCTCGGAGCTGCACCGGATCGGCGGCGTGCTGCGCATGATCCGCCTGGACGGCGTGGCCGTCTATTGTGAAGAAATCGAACGCGTACTGAACGAGCTGGCTGCCAATGCCAGTCTGGCATCTCAGCTTTATCGCAGCGTGCTGCAGCGAGCGCTGAGCGGATTGACCGATTATCTGGATGCGCTGATGCAGGGCGCGGACAATGCCGCGCTGCTGTTGTTTCCGAAATACGAAGCCATGCAGCATCTGCGCGGCCTGGAAATGTCATTCGAACAGGATCTGTTTTTCCCGAATCTGGCGATAAAACTGCCGGATGAAGTGCTGAACATCGCACAGATTGCCAATGTGCCTGAACAAATCAAGGCTGCGCACGGACAATATCAGCGCGGTCTGATGCGCTGTCTGCAAAACGCTGCCGACGGCTATGCTGTGATGCGTCAGGCGCTGGATATCATGCTAGCCTGCGCCGATCAGGACAGTCGCGATTTCTGGTGGGTTTCCAGCGGTCTGCTCGATTGCGTCGAACATGATGCCTCATCCTCGGATCTTGCCGTGCGCAAGCTGCTGGGCAGGATAGAGCGGCAAATTCGCGCCGCAGCCCGTGGTGAAACGACAGATGTGCAGCCCGTCATCAATGAAATGCTCTATCTGATCGGGCGCAGCGAGGCTAAAACCGCGCGCGTCGAGCAGATCAGATTAAGCTATTCGTTGAGCGTGTATTTCCCCGTAGTGACAGCTACCGCAGAGGACAAGCAGTCCTATGAAGAGCTGCGCGACCAGATGCAGGAAGCCGAGGATAACTGGGAGCAGTGCGTTGCCGGCGACAAGGATTCCTGCGTCAAGTTCGTCGAATACATAGAGAAAATTGCGCAAAAAAGCGACAAGCTGGAGCGTAACACGCCGCACTATCTGACCAAGAAGATCGAAGCGCTTTCGAAATACCTGCGGGATCCGGCCTATGCGCGACTGATAGGCGAAGATGTGGCGATGGCTCTAATGCTCTGGCGCAGCGGCATGACACAGTACGAAACGGTAGATTCGCGCTTTCAGGAGCAGGCGCGCATACTGTCCGAGCAGATCGATGCGGCCATGAATCAGATGCCTGAAGACGCACAGCGTATCGCCGAATTGATCAGCCTGTACGGACAGACTGAGCAGGGCGCGGTGAAATCTTCGCTTGCCAATGAGATGCTGGCGAATCTGCAGGTGGTCGAAAATGTTCTCAACGAGTTTTTTGACGATGCAGATCGAAGAGGCGAACTGGTCAATTTGCAGCGCCTGCTGGTGCAGATACACGGCGGTTTGCACATTCTTTCCTTAAAGCATGCTGAGCAACTGCTGCTGGAGATACAGACTCTGGTGCGCGCCATGGCAGAAGAGCAGAGTGCACCGATGCCGCCGCAGACACACGCACTGGCAGGCGCGGTGAGCGCGCTGCACGAGTATCTGCAGCACATGGCAAATGGGCAGGATCATCACACCAGGGCGCTGGTCGCATCGCTGGAAGAGCTGGCCGGATTGCAGCAGGCACGTCTGGGCGGCGCTGCCCAGGCGGCACCCGAAGGGCAGAAGCCTTCCGGAGAGGATACGGAACTGCTCGATATCTTCATCGAAGAAGCCAGCGAAGTGCTGGGCGTCATGCGTGAAAATCTGGCAGCCTGTCATTCGGGTCAGGACAGTGCGGCCGCCTTGATCACGCTGCGTCGAGGTTTCCATACTTTGAAGGGTAGCGGCCGGATGGTGGGACTGGTCGATCTGGGTGAAGTCGCCTGGGCCGGTGAGCGTGCGCTGCAAAAGCGCATACAGGACAAAAAGGCGATCACCCCGTTCACACTCAGCTTTATCGAGGATGCCATAAAGGCTTTCGAAGGTTGGGCTGCCGATCTGGAACGACAAGGCTACGTCAACGTAAACGGACATGAACTGATCGCGAGAGCCAAGCAGATCGAAACCGGAGTAGAGACCGTTGTCGAGAAAGTTCCGGAGGCGGTTGTTGAAGTGGCGCCCGCAGCGCAGCCTGAGGTCGTTCTCGAGGTCGCAGCAGAGTCGGTTCCTGAAGTAGAGCCGCCTGTTGCCGAGGTTGAGGCGCAGGAATCCGATGCGGTGGTGATAGGCGATATTTCGCTCTCACCGGTATTGTTCAAGATCGCCAGCGAAGAAGCCAGTCAGAACGTGCAGGCATTACGCCGTCAGTTCGAAGGCTTGCTGACCGCGAGTCCCGCGATCGTGCAGTACGATTTTATGCGCGCCGCACATACGCTGGCGGGTATTTGTCGCAGTCTGGGCTTTTTATCCGTAGTCGAACTGGCGGCCAATCTGGAAGGATGGTTGCAGGCGAATATCGATGTGCCGGTAGCCATTGGCGATCAGCAATTGCAGATGCTGGCCGAAGTCGTCGTAGCGCTGGATGGCATGGTGCAGTCGATCTGTGCCAAACAGATGCCGCAGAAATACGACGATCTGGTGCGCCGAGTGCTGGCTGACAAGCACCGGGTCATGAGCGAAGGCGAGCTGCAGGCGCAGCTGGCGGAAGAGTCCGCAGCGCAGGCCGATGAAGCCGCTCGCGAGCGCGAGCAGATCGAAGCGCGGGCTCAGGAATTGATCGCCACGCGTGAGCGCGAGATAGCCGAAGCCAGAGAACGGGCCTTGGAGCAGGCCAGGACTGAGGCGGTGGCACAGGCCAGAGCGGAACACATCAACGAGCAGGTTGCAAGAGCGCGCGCCGAGCGTCAGGCGCAGGCTAAGGCTGAGGAGCTTGCCGAAATAGCGCGAGCCGAACAAGCTGAGCAGCTGCGCATCGAAGAGCTGGCTCGAGTGCGCGCGGAGGAGATGGCAAAACTTCGTGCCGAGGAAATTGCACGAGCCGAGGAAATCGCGCGGGCTGAAGAACTTTCCGAGCAGAAAGCAAAAGCGGATGCGCAGGGCAAACAAAAGGCCGCACCCGAACAGAAAATCGCGTTGCGGGACGATATCGATGCGCAACTTCTGCCTATCTTCATGGAAGAGGCGGACGAGCTGTGCCCCAAGATAAGTGTCTGTTTGCGCACCTTGCGCGAAGCGCCGGATGGGGATTTCCATCTGCTCAACCGGCTGCTGCACACGCTTAAGGGCAGTGCGCGCATGACTGGTGCGATGCGTATCGGCGACATTGCGCACACCATGGAAGATTACCTGCTCGATGAGAAGCCGGGTATCGAAATATGGGAGATACTGGAAAACGATTTCGATCGCATCAACGTGCTGCTCGAAGAGTTGCGCACGGGACGCGTCGTACAGGTCGAAGAAGCGGTTTCCGAGGAAGAAGAGACCGAAACTGAAAAATCGGCTGCGGTACAGGCGGGCGCGGTGCAGATGGCCAGCATGTTGCGCGTGCGCTCCGATGTGGTGGACAGGCTGGTCAATCAGGCAGGTGAAATCAGCGTTGCACGTTCTCGCATGGAAACCGAGCTGCGCGCCTTCAAGGAAGGTTTGCTGGAACTGACCGGCAGCGTGACCCGTCTGCGCAAACAGTTGCGCGAGGTGGAAATTCAGGCTGAAAGTCAGATGCAGGCGCGCATCTCGCTGTCGAGCGAAAGCAACGAGCAGTTCGATCCCCTGGAGTTCGATCGTTTCACGCGCTTGCAGGAGTTGACTCGGTTCATGAACGAAAGTGTGCACGACGTTCAGACCGTTCAGCAGTCGCTGCTGAAAAATATCGACGAAACCAATTCGGTGATATTCGCGCAGTCGCGTCTCAACCGCGATCTGCAACAGAGCCTGATGAGTGTGCGCATGGTGCCGTTTGGCAGTACGAGCGAGAGGCTGTATCGTCTGGTTCGACAGACGGCCAAAGAACTCAATAAACGCGTCAACCTTGAACTAACCGGTACCGGCGTTGAGCTGGACCGAAGCATGCTTGAGAAAATGGCAGCTCCTTTCGACCATTTGCTGCGCAATGCGATTGCGCATGGTCTGGAAGATGAGCACATGCGCGCGGCCTGCGGCAAGGATCCTATCGGTGAAGTGCGTCTTAGTCTGCGTCAGGAAAACAACGAGGTCGTGTTTGAATTCAGCGATGACGGTAAAGGACTGGATTTTGCCGCGTTGCGCATCGAAGCGATCAAAAAAGGCCTGCTCGAAGCGGACAACCATGCTGTCAGCGACGACCAGCTGGCGCAGCTGATCTTTGCAACGGGAGTTTCCACTGCGGCTTCGGTGACAGAAGTCGCAGGGCGAGGCATCGGCATGGACGTGGTGCGCAGCGAGATCACCGCGCTGGGCGGACGTATCGATGTCAGTTCCCGCACGGGTAAGGGCACCAATTTCACCATCCATTTGCCGCTCACGCTCGCTGTAACCCAGGTGCTGATGGTGCGCGCTGGCGATTCGATCTTTGCGATCCCATCCAACATGGTCGAGCAGGTTCGTCAGGTGAAACCTGCGGTGCTCAAGGCTGTCTATGCCGAGCAGAAAGTGGAGTGGGATGGAAAAATCTATCCGTTGCACTATTTGCGCACTCTGCTGGGCGACGAAGAGCATCTGCTGGAAAATCAGCCTCACAACCCCTTGCTGCTGCTGCGCAGCGGTAACCAGCGCATCGCCTTGCATGTAGACCAGTTGATGGGAAACAAGGAGGCGGTGGTCAAGAACATCGGTCCGCAGCTGTCGCGTATGCCGGGCATAGCGGGTGCAACCGTGCTGGGCGATGGTTCGGTGGTGCTGATCCTCAACCCTATCCAGATGACTCAGCGCATCGTGGTCGCGATCCAGAAGGCGCGCAAGGCAGAGCCTGTGGTGCTGCGTGCGCAGCCGCTGATCATGGTGGTGGACGATTCTCTGACCGTGCGCAAGATCACCACGCGACTGCTTACCCGCGCCGGATATCAGGTGGTGACGGCCAAGGACGGCGTGGATGCGCTGGAGCAGCTGACCGAGATCATGCCGGATGTGATGCTGCTGGACGTGGAAATGCCGCGCATGGACGGTTTCGAGTTGACCAAGCTATTGCGCCGCGACGAGAAAACCCAGAATCTGCCCATTATCATGATCACTTCGCGCACGGCGGATAAGCATCGCGACTTTGCGATCCAGCTTGGCGTGAACGCTTACCTTGGCAAGCCTTATCAGGAAGATGACCTCTTGCAGCGGATCGCAGGATATGTCGGAGTGGCTGAAACTAAGGAAATTTAAGCGTGTAATTATAGAACTAAAGGTATAGAATCCGGTCAGTAACAGGTTGGCTTCGGCACTCTGTATGTTTGGGATTTAAACTGAAAGGTGCCGGGTCGATATCACCTGGGGCTGGCTACAGGATTAAATCGGGTCGGCATCGTGTCGACCCATACAGAAGAGGAAAATAAAATGGCAAATCTGGACCAAACAATTTCAAACTGCGTAAGCTCTATCCCCGAATGTCTGGCAGGCGGTTATATCGATATCGCATCCGGCATGCTGTTGTCCGTCAAGACGGTGGATTCCCACCCGGCGGAGATCATCGATATGCTGGCCGCCGCGACGGGTGATTTGTTCGCCGGTCAGAATGTGGTGGCGATCGAAAAGCTGTTCAAGAAGGCGCGCGGACTTGCGGATGACAATCACCACTATTTTCAGGAAATCATCGTCAACAGCGATAACCTGATCCACGTGTTTATGCGCGGCAAGCGCTACACCGACTATGTCGCATGCTTTGTGTGTCGCAGAACGGCCAATCTGGGCATGGTGCTGACCAAGGCACGTGCGGCGATGCCTGAAATCGAATCTGCGGTATAAACTTTGAACGCGACCAGAACCGCTGCCCTGAGCTTAGACGGGTTCGGTGTTGCATTTGGCAAGCGGGTGGTGCTCGACGGCATCACCCTGACGCTGCCGCCAGATGGCATCGATGTGCTGATGGGGCCGGTCAAATCCGGCAAGTCGTCGCTGTTCCGCACCTTGTCGGGACTCTACGAAGGGCATGCACTGCAAAAAAGCTGGGGCAGTGCAAGCTATGCCGATCAGCCGGTGACCACTAACCACCGGCCTCCTCTGGTCCAGCAGCACGCCAAAATTTTTGAGCAGTCTTTACTCGACACCTTGTTGCAGCCGGTACGCGCCACCCAGCAAAAGTCCCCCGCCGAATGGCGAGTGCAGGGGCTGGCCTGGCTGGCCGAATACGGCTTGAATGATGCGGTTACGCTGTACAATCAGCCCTTGATACATTGCAGCACCCGCATACAGCGCAGCGTGCTGATACTGGCTCAGGCGCTGGTGCATCCTCCTATGCTGATGATAGATGAGCCGACATACGGGCTTGACGAGGCCGAAGCTACCAAGCTCATAGACTGGCTCAAAAAAATTTCGCTTAACTGCAAGCTTTTCATTTCGCTGCACAATCAGGCGCAGGCCAGGCGTCTTGCCGACCGCATCGTACTGATAGGCGGCGGCAGGGTGTTGGCTCATCAGGAAACGCTGGCATTTTTCCAGCGCCCGGCCAACGAATGGGTAGAGCAATTTATCCGCACCGGAAGTCTCGCGCTGCCGTCTCCGGATGCCAAGGCGCACGACCTGGAGTGTGTAACACACACCCCGCCGCCTTTGTCGGATGCAGGGATGGCGGCGATTACGCCCGAGAAACAGGCTGCGCCTGTCATGGAAGCTGCAGAGCTTGAATCGCACGTCGCTGAGCCTGAAATTGTTGAACCGGTCGCCCGGCCAGCAGAGGTCAAGGCTGATCCCGTTGTGTTAACTCAGCCGGTTGCCGAGATTGCACAAATCCAGCCGCCAGTATCTGAAACGGTGGCGCGCGTGCAGCTGCCTCCGCCCAGTCGCGACGGGGTGGAACTCGCTTCCATGGTGGGCAACGTGATGCTGCGCGATGCGGCAGCGCCGCGCGGATTCAACTGGATCATCCCGGGCAAGCTGGCCGGTTGTCCGGCTCCGGGCATTGTGGCATCCATCGATTACGATCTGGATTTGCTATCAAGAGTCGGAATTACCCGGCTGATCACGCTGACCGAAAAGGATCTGGATCAGGATGCGCTGCAACGCCACAAACTCACCAATACGCATCTGCCGATTTTCGATCGCGAGGCCCCATCCATAGGGCAGACCCACATGCTGCTGGTGCGCATGCAAAAATACATCGCGGCGGGCGATGTGCTGGCCGTGCACTGCAAGGCGGGGCTAGGCCGTACGGGAACCATACTGGCCGCCTGGCTGATCCGGGACGGCGGTTTGAGCGCGGAAGGCGCCATGGCCAGATTGCGACGCATCGAGCCTGGCTTCATACAAAGTGCGGTTCAGGAGGAGTTTTTGCACCTCTACGAGGCCGATATTACCAGCAGGATGCTCTGATGGAATTGCGCTTCGGAGAATACCGCCTCGGCGTTGCAGCCGATGAAACCGTGCTGCAGGCCCTGACCCGTCAGGGCATCGCAGTTCGCTCTTCTTGTCGCGGCGGAGTTTGCCAGACTTGCGTGATGCGCTGTCTGGAAGGAGATATTCCTGCGCGATCTCAGTCCGGCCTCAATGCCGAACTGGTTAGCCGCGGTTACTTCATGCCCTGCGTGTGCAAACCATCGGGGGATATGGTGCTTGCAGAACCGCTCGCGGATGACTTTTTCGTGAAGGCGCAGCTTGAACAGCGCATCGAGGAAGAGGGCGGCATCACGTTGCTGTTTGAGCCCTTGAGTGCACTATCTACGCCGCTTACCGATGTCATGCTGAGAAATTCAGCCGGACAGGGGCGCTACCCGCTCGCCAATAAGCCCGAGATCGATTACTACTACGCGGTTCGGATAGCCGATGACGATGTGTCGGAGCTGGCGCAGTGCTGCCGAAAAATGCAGGCAGGCGAGCAGATCGAAATGCGCGCCGTGCAAGGCGATGAGCCGCTAGTGAAAGCCGATCGTCCCAAAGATCCGCCAACCGATCCCGAAATGTGGCAAGCGCTGGGCAACGGGGTGTTGCTGACCGCGATACTGGAGGATTTCTACGATCGTGTTTATAAGGATCCCCAGCTTAAATCTTTCTTCACGGGCTTCACCCAGCAGCGCCTGGTCGAAAAGCAGTATTCCTTTTTGCAGCAGGTGATGACGGGAAACAAGGTGTATTTCGGCAACCGTCCGCGCAGCAGCCATCACTGGATGGTGATCTCAGATGCGCTGATGGATCACCGCGAGCAGATCATGGTCGATTGCATGCGCGCTCACGGACTGGATGAGAAGTGGGTGAAGCGCTGGCGCGCGATGGAAGAATATTACCGCCCCGATATCGTCAAATCCGAACCGGTTCCCAGGCTGGTCAACGGGGTAGAGCTGCCTCTGGAAGGATTCGAGGAACTGGTGATAGACGAGGGTTGCATGTGCGATGGCTGCGCGCGCGTGATCGAGCCGGGTGAGAAAGTGCGCTATCACGTTCGCCTGGGCACGCTTTATTGCTCCAACTGCAATACCCGGCAGATCGCATAAGCTGACTTTGTCCGGGGATGCGGCTACAATGCGCCCATGTCCAAATTCGATCTTACCAACCACTTCCTGATCGCCATGCCTGCCATGCAGGAGGGTTTTTTTGCCGGCACGCTGACTTATATCTGCGAGCACGACGAAAACGGCGCGCTGGGAATTGTCATCAACCGCCCCATCAGTTTGACGCTGGGCGACATGTTCAATCAGGTCAATATACCGCTTCGGCAGCAGTCGCTGGCGGCGATGCCGGTTCACGTCGGCGGGCCGGTGCAGACCGAGCGCGGTTTCGTTCTGCACGATACCAAGCGGGAGTGGCAGTCCACGCTGCGCATCACCGACCGGCTGGCTCTGACTACCTCAAGAGACATACTGCAGGCTATAGGCGAAGGGCGAGGGCCCGACCATCTGCTGGTGGCGCTCGGTTATGCGGGATGGGAGCCGGGGCAGCTGGAGCATGAGATCAACGAGAACATCTGGCTGACCGTGCCTGCCAACGAACGCATCCTGTTCGAGCTTACAGCGGAGGAGAGGCTTCCCGCCGCGATGGAACTGCTGGGGGTGAATTACTCCATGCTGGTCGAGGATGTCGGGCATGCCTGAGGCATCAGGATTCAGGATGCAGGAATCGGGATGCAGAAATCGGGATGCAGGATGCAGCAGCGATGAGTTGAATCCCGAATCTCGAATCCAAAATCCTGTAGCGGGTACGCTGCTGGCCTTTGATTTCGGTACCCAGCGTATCGGCGTGGCGGTCGGCAATACCTTCTCATCAAGCGGTCAGCCATTGACCACCATTGCGGAAGAAAAAAACGAGCTGCGCTTTGTCGCCATTGCAGCGCTGATCAGCGAGTGGCAACCGGCTGCGCTGCTGGTGGGTCTGCCGTCGAACGATGACGGCACCCCGCACCAGATGACGGCACTGTGCCATCGTTTTTCCAAGCGACTGCACGGGCGATTCGGACTAGCCACAATTTTGGTGGACGAACGCTACACCTCGATCGCCGCCAGCGAACAACTCAACAAACAGGGCATCAGAGGACGGGATCAGAAGCATTTGATCGACCAGTATGCCGCGCAGCAAATACTGCAGGCTTATCTGGATGATCCGTCAGCCTGCGTAATCGTCAATGCCGACAGGGGTACCCATGAAAAATCCGCAACTCAATAAACACGGCGAATTGCAGCACCTGCTCTCCACCGAAGGCTTGCCGGTGCGCATCATGCGCGACATATTGGACCGTGCAGCCACCTTTTTGGATGAGGCGGACGGGCACGAATTCAAGAAAGTCCCGCTGCTGCACGGCAAGTCGGTGTTCAACGTGTTCTTCGAGAACAGCACCCGAACCCGCACTACTTTCGAGATCGCGGCCAAGAAACTCTCCGCCGACGTGGTCAATCTGAACATAGGGCAGTCATCCACCAGCAAGGGCGAGACCCTGCTCGACACCGTGGACAACCTGTGCGCGATGCATGCCGACATGTTCGTGGTGCGCCATTCATCCAGCGGCGCGGCGCACCTGATTGCGAACCACGTCGGCCCGCATATTCACGTCATCAATGCCGGTGACGGGCGCCATGCGCATCCGACGCAGGGCCTGCTGGACATGTACACCATCCGCCATTACAAGAAGGAATTTCACAACCTGCGCGTGGCGATCATAGGCGACATCCTGCATTCGCGCGTGGCGCGCTCGCAAATCCACGCGCTGACCACGCTGGGGGTGCCGGAGGTGCGTGTGATCGCACCCAAGACGCTGCTGCCGAGCCACGTCGAGAAGCTGGGCGTGCAGGTCTACAACGACATGGCTGAAGGGCTCAAGGACGTCGATGTGGTGATGACCTTGCGTTTGCAGAATGAACGCATGCAAGGCGCGCTGCTGCCTTCCGCACAGGAGTTTTTCAAATATTACGGGCTGACGCAAGAGCGTCTGGCGCTGGCCAAACCCGATGCGATCGTGATGCACCCGGGGCCGATGAACCGGGGCGTTGAGATAGATTCGGCAGTGGCAGACGGGCCGCAATCGGTGATATTGCCGCAGGTGACCTTCGGCATCGCGGTGCGCATGGCGGTGATGAGCACACTGGCAGGGAGCAACAAATGAACATCCATATCAAAAACGGTCGCCTGATCGATCCGAAAAACAAACTGGACATAAGGCAAGACGTGTACATTGCCGAGCGGCGCATCGTTGCCATCGGCAGCGCGCCTGAAGGGTTTATCGCAAGCCAAGTGATAGACGCCGCAGGTCTGATCGTGATGCCGGGTCTGGTGGATGTGGCCGCACGATTGCGTGAACCGGGTTACGAATACCGCGCGACGCTCGAATCCGAAATGAGCGCGGCGGTTGCAGGGGGGGTGACTTCTCTTGCCTGTCCGCCCGACACCGACCCGCCGCTGGATGAGCCGGGGCTGGTGGAGATGTTAAAGCGCCGGGCGCGCGTGTTAAATCAGGCGCGCGTGTTTCCGGTGGGTGCCCTGACCACGGGATTGAAAGGCACGGAGCTTACCGAGATGATCGAACTGACCGATGCCGGATGCAAGGCGTTCAGTCAGGCCGATGCGCCGCTCACCGACACGCGTGTGCTGCTGCGCGCGATGCAGTATGCGGCGACCTTCGGTTACCGGGTCTGGCTGCGCCCTCAGGATAGCTATCTGTCCAAGAACGGGGTCGCACATGACGGCGAAGTGGCAACCCGTTTAGGTTTGCCGCCGATACCGGTGGTGGCCGAAACCATTGCGCTCTCCACTGCCTTGCAGCTGGCGCGGGAAACCGGGGTGCAACTTCACATCTGCCGGGTTTCAAGCGCGGCAGGGGTGGAATTGCTGCGAGCCGCCAAGCGAGAAGGGCTGGCTGTTACGGCGGATGTGTCGATGAACCACGTTCACCTTACCGAAATGGACATCGGCTTCTTCGATTCCAACTGTCATCTGGTGCCACCGTTGCGCAGCGGGCGCGACAAGGCCGCGCTGCGTGCCGGTTTGCGGGACGGCACCATAGATGCGATCTGCTCCAATCACTCGCCGGTGGATGACGATGCCAAGCTGTTGCCCTTCGCCGAGGCCGAGGCGGGTGCGACCGGACTGGAACTGCTGCTGCCGCTGGTATTGAAATGGGCGGAGCAGGAAGGCGTGCCGCTGCTGGATGCATTAGCGCGCATCACCATCAGCCCGGCGCAACTGCTGGGGCAGAAGATGGGCCATCTGTCGGTCGGCGCACATGCGGATATCTGCATCTTCGATCCGGAAGCCTCATGGCAGGTGGTGCCTGCCGCACTGAAGAGTCAGGGGAAAAATACGCCGTTTAACGGCTACGAGATGCAGGGGAGGGTGCGCTATACCCTGCTGGACGGGCAGATGGTTTATCAGGGCTAGGGAGATGCTAATTTATTCGTCAAACCTGTCATTGCGAGCGAAGCGCGGCAATCCAGCTCATTGATCTAAAAGGAATTCTGGTTTGCCACGTCCCGCCACGCTGCACTCGCGGCTAAAGGCGGCTCCTCGCAAAGACAATTTATTCCACACTTCCCTAGTTTTTACAGCCAGGCGGCGCCGCGCACGCCGCTTGAATCGCCAAAGCGGTTTTTCACAAGCTGAGTGTCCACACGGTCTGAAAACACCCAGTTGCCCCAGAGTTCCGGGATACGGGTGTACAGCCGTTCGATGTTGGACATGCCGCCGCCCAGCACGATGACATCCGGATCCAGAATGTTGATCACATGGGCCAGCGAGCGCGCCAGCCGGTGCTCGTAGTCCTGCAGGCTGAACTCACAGGCCGCATCACCCGCAGCGGCGCGTGCAACGATTTCTTCCGGATTCAGGCGCACACCGGTCGCGGTGTAATGCAAGTTCATCATGCCGGGACCGGATAAAAAGGTTTCTATGCATCCGCTCTTGCCGCAGTAGCATTGCGGGCCGGGAAGTTCCTGCTCAGCAGGCCAGGGCAGCGGGTTATGTCCCCATTCTCCCGCAATGCCGTTGGGGCCGGTCAGCACACGGCCGTTCACCACGATGCCTGCCCCCGTGCCTGTGCCTATGATGACGCCGAACACCACTGAAGCGCCCGCCGCCGCGCCGTCGGTGGCCTCCGAAAGTGCGAAGCAGTTGGCGTCGTTGCTGATTTTGACCTGCCGTTGCAACAGAATCCGCAAGTCTTCAAGTATCGGCCGATCGTTCAAATGTACCGAGTTGGAGTTTTTCACCCTGCCGGTGGCGCGCGACAGGGTGCCGGGTGTGCCTATGCCCACAGAGCCACGCTGCCCCAGTTCTTCTTCCGCGCTTTGCACCAGATTGGCAATCGCAGCCAGCGTCGCCGGGTAGTCACCTCCCGGCGTGGGCACGCGACGGCGCAAAAGCTCAGTACCCTCGCAGCCTAGCGCGATGATTTCGATTTTAGTTCCGCCAAGGTCGATGCCAAGTTTCATCGCTGTGGTTATGCGATCGTGTGCAATCCGGCCTGAACGGCGGGTGCAGGCGATGGCTCCACCAGGCGTCCCGTTACATATTTGTGAAGAACACTGGCCATGAGTGTCTGATAGGGTATCGCTTCCTCTGCGGCCTTCGCCTGAATATCCTCGAGATCTCGGGATGAGATTCGGATATTGACGCGTTTATCCTTGGCGAGAGAGCCCGAGGCAAGTGAGGCAAATCTGGAAACTTCCTCGTCGAGATTTGCCACGGATTGCCATTCTCCCCGTTCAAAAGAGGCAAGGATTTCCTCTTCAAGCAAATTTTCTTTATCCATTCGAATTGTCCTTAGTCAAATAATCACGGGTGGCTTTCCTGCTCGGAATGATCGTTTTCAGGAAGACCTCAGTCGCTGTTTCCACAAAAGGAACCAGATACGCATAGCCGCGGATACGAACGATGAGCAGTCGCTGATTCGGATATTGTTCCTTGTTGGGATGTGCGCAAACATCCAGCAAGGCGCCATGCGCCATGGCTGACAGCACCTCTTCAAAAGATACGCCCCGCTCTGCTTTGAGGCGGATATTCTTTTCGGTGCTCCAGTTCACGGGTTTCATGTAGCAGATATTACACCTGTGTGCCTTATGGCATCAAGATGTGCGGCTTTGAGATCAGCGTGTGGGGGGTATAAGCCGATTCATAGTAAAATGTCTGCGTCAGCCATTTCACCGAATCCCCATGAATCCATTACTCGACTTC
>CAYPIG010000005.1:0-58269 GCA_964410705.1 uncultured Gallionella sp. | reverse complement strand
GGGGTGGCGCGATGAACGGTATGATGACTTTGTCCGGTGCATGGGACAAGCTGCGTACTGACTACATCCTGCGTTTCCTGGTAACTGCGATGGCGTTCTATGCGATGTCTACATTCGACGGTCCTGTTATGGCGATCAAGTCTGTAAACGCATTGTCACACTACACAGACTGGACAGTTGGTCACGTACACGCTGGCGCTCTGGGCTGGATGTCGATGATCTCGTTCGGTGCTCTGTACCACATGGTCAAGAAGCTGTGGAATACTGAAATGTATTCTGATCGTCTGGTAAATGTACACTTCTGGGTTGCTCTGATCGGTGCTGTTACTTACGTTGTTGCAATGTGGGTATCCGGTATCATGCAGGGTCTCATGTGGCGCGATTACGACGAGTTCGGTACATTGACCTATACTTTCGTTGAGTCTGTATCTGCTATGCATCCATACTATGTAATGCGTGCTGTCGGCGGTGCAATCTTCAATCTGGGTACATGGATCATGTTGTTCAACGTGGTTATGACTGTTCGTCAAGCTGGCGCTGTTCGCGGCGTAAATGCTGTCGCAGCTAAAGCATAAGAGGAGAAAAAACATGTCTGATCACGATCAAATCTATTCAACCAAGTTTCAGGACAAAATCGAGCGCAATACGCTGCTGATGTTCGTCTTAACCGCAGTTGCAGTTGCGGTCGGCGGTATCGTGGAAATTGTGCCTTTGTTCTACCTGCCAAACACCGGCATGTGTCAGGGTGACGCAACATGTAACAACACCCAGCACAAAGACCTGCAAGGTAATGCTATCCCTATGGATAAGATTATCTGGAATCCAGAAACCTCGGCCCACAAGACCCTGGCTGACTGGCTGCCCGGTGACGGCGTACGTCCATACACCGCGCTGGAAACAGCCGGTCGTCATGTATACATCCGCGAAGGCTGTTTCCTGTGCCACTCGCAGATGATACGTCCGTTCCGCGATGAGAAGGATCGTTACGGTCACTACTCCATCGCCGAAGAGTCGATGTACGACCACACCTATCAGTGGGGTTCCAAGCGTACGGGTCCTGATATCGCTCGTCTGGGCGGTAAGTACTCCGATGAATGGCATCGCAAGCATCTGAAGTATCCGCGTGACGTGGTTCCTGAATCCGTTATGCCTAACTTCTTCTTCCTGGAGAAAAATCCGGTCGACGTAGCTAAAACTACCAAGACATTGGAAGTGATGACCAAGATGCCGTTCAATCCTGTTCCTAAGACTATCTACACTGATGCCTACATCGCAGGCGCAGCGGCAGAACTCGAAGGCAAGACAGAAATGGACGCAGTTATCGCTTACCTGCAATCCTTGGGTAATCACGTGAAGTTTGAGGAAGGTGTCAACTACCGTGACTAAACTGATGGACTACCTTCATACGGACTGGGCAGCCATGACCGGAAACGATTGGCAGGGTGTTTTTTTTACCGTGGCATCGTTTATCGCGATGATTGTGGTCTATGTGATGGTGTTCAATCCTAAGAACAAGGATGCATTCGACTCGCAGAGCGATTTGGCTCTGCGGGAAGAAGGCGAATACAACAATTCAGGAGATAAAAAATGAGTGATAATCACAACTCCGCTGGTGGTGTGCCTACCACGGGGCATCTGTGGGATGATGATTTGGCGGACTTTGTCAACCAGCCGCCGAAATGGTGGATGCTTGGTCTGACAGCCAGTGCGCTTTGGGTCGTGATATATTTTATTATGTATCCGGCAATTCCCGTGGCTAGTACCGGAACGTTCTTCAAGGGTATCGGTCTGCCAGGTTCGGGTCAGTGGACTGCGATCAAGGAACTGGAAGGCGATCAGAAGGTTCTCGATGACGTACGTCGTCCATTCGAAGACAAGCTGAAGACTATGACTCCAGCTGCCATTCTGGCAGACGAAGAGCTGTCCAAGTACGTTGAGCGTTCGGGCAAGGTGTTGTTTTCTGACAACTGCGGCGGTTGCCACGGTCAGAACGGCGTGGGTACCCTGCAGGCTGGCAAGTTCGCAATGCGCGAACAAGGTTTGATGGCGCCTATCCTGAACGACGATGACTGGCTGTTCGGCGGCACGATCGACGATATCCACACAACCATCGCCAATGGTCGTCAGGGTATGATGATCGCGCACAAGGACATGCTGTCCGCGGCAGAAGTCGATGCTCTGGCAAATGCAGTTGCAGCCGGTACACCAAATGCTACCCCTCTGTTCAAGGAAAAGGGTTGCTCTGGCTGTCACGGTGACGACGGTAAGGGTATCCAGGCCATGGGTTCCGCTAACCTAACCGACAAAGTCTGGCGTTTCGACGGTTCAGTGGAAGGCATTAAGCAGACCATTATGTATGGCGTAAACTCCGGTGATGCCAATACTCGTGTAGCTGTGATGCCTAACTTCACTGCAGCAGGTAAGTTGTCTGCTGTAGACATGAAGAAGCTGGCCGTTTACGTTTACAAGTTCGGTGGTGGTCAGAAAGCTGTAGCCGCTCCGGTCGCAGAAGCTGCGCCTGCAGCAGAAGCAGCACCTGCTGCTGCAGAAGCCGCTCCGGCAGCCAAGTAAATCTCCATTTTCCTGCACGGTCTTTCGGCTGTGCAGGCTTTATGAAAGGAAAATAGAAATGGGCCACGACTTCGTATATTGGGCTTTGATGATCGCAACAGCGGGCGCATTTTCGGCTCTGATTGCTGCGTTGATCTTCCTGTTCCGCAATGCCTTGACTAAAAAGCAAGGCGATAAGTAACATCAATCGCACCGAAGGAGGGGGAGGCTAGCCTCCTCCTTTTTTCATTACGAGTATGCTCTGAATAATCTCTTAAAAATAGAGGGGCTTAATCAGAGTTTCCTTATATAATAGCAACCGGTTATCCGGACAAGAAAGCCTTGAGGAGTGGAAATGAGCGAACCAGTAAAAGAAACTGGCAGTGTAACGGGCATCTACAGCGAACACGTCGAATGGGCAACCAATCTTGGCGAAAAAACCATCCATGCCAAGCGCATGCCGGGTCGTTTCCGTACGCTTAAATACATCACCGAATCGTTCTGGTTGATCTTCTTTTTTGGCGCCTATCTACGCTGGAACGGCAAGCAGGCGTTGCTGCTGGATGTGAACAACCGTCAGTTTCACATTTTCAATCTGACCATCTTGCCGCAGGATATCTGGATGGTGTCTCTGCTGCTCTTGCTGCTGGCGATGACCCTGTTTGCCGTGACATCGGTCGCCTCGCGTGTATTCTGCGGTTTCTTCTGTTTTCAGACCTCCTGGGTTGATCTGTTTACCTGGGTCGAGGAAAAAATCGAAGGCAATCCCAATAAGCGCCACAAGCTGGATGCGGCTCCCATGAGTCTGGAGAAGTTTCGCATCAAGGCGACCAAACATCTGATCTGGATTGCAATCTCGGTGTTTACCGGTATCAGCTTCACGATCTGGTTTGAAGATGCATTCGTCTACTGGCACGACCTGATGAGTTTCAATCTGTCGTTGATGGAGATTGCCACTCTGATCGCATTTACGGTGGGTACTTATGTTCTGGCTGGTTTTCTGCGTGAACAAACCTGTCTGTGGTTGTGTCCGTACGCACGTATCCAGGCGGTCATGGCTGATTCACAGACGATACTGCCAGCCTACGATGTCAAACGCGGCGAACCTCGCGGCAAGCTGCGTCAGGGCGTAAAGTCGGACGAGCAGCAGGGCGACTGTATAGACTGCTTCCAGTGCGTTCAGGTTTGCCCTACCGGCGTGGACATTCGCGATGGTCAGCAACTGGGTTGCATTACCTGCGGTCTTTGTCTGGATGCGTGTGATTCGGTGATGGATAAGATCGGTCGTCCGCGCGGTCTGATCCGTTACGCTTCTCTCGATGAACTGGAAGGTCGTCCGGTCAAGAAGCTCTACCAGCATACCCGTACCTGGGTCTATGTCGGCATACTGCTGCTGGCGCTGGGCGGTATCATCTGGGGTCTGAATCATCTGGGTTCCTTGACCTTGCGGGTAGCTCCCGAGCGTCAGCCGCTGTTCGTGCGCATGAGCGATGGAACGATACAGAACAAGTATACCTTCAAGGTGCTCAACAAGACCGATAAGGATGTAAGAGTCACAGTGAGCGCCGAAGGCGGCGTCAAAGGGCAGGTGATCGTGGATGCTGACAAGCCGCAACTGGTACACCACGGTAAGGCAGCCGGATTCACCGTGTTCGTCAAAGCTCCTGCTGAAAATGTGCAGGGCGAGGCAACGAGCATCCAGTTCCACGTAATCAACACGGAAAATCCGGAAATGCGCGCCGAATATAATACGGTATTCAGCGGTCCGAAACGCTAACAGGAAAGGCAGCAATGTTCTCGCAAAAAAATAAAGGTTGGCGCAATCCCTGGGTGCTGGGGCTGATCATCATCGTGTTGTCAGGGGTCCTGATCAATATGCGTTTTTTATGGAATGTGTTTCACAATCCGGTGCGTATACTGGACGATAACTACAGCGTAAAGGCTCACAACAAATACGATGCCAAATGGCTGCAGCAACAGGCTGAACGCTCGACGCTGGGTTGGAAGACCAATCTCACTTCCCCGCAGCGGCTTGAGAACGACAGCATGGCCAACGCGGACGGCAACCGCTTCATTCTGATCGCAAGCCCGGCACAGATGAAGTTCGACTTGCAGGACAAGCAGGGGCAGCCGGTCAAGGGGGCTACCGTTGAGATAAAAGCGCAATGGCCGGGGGATCCTTCGTTCGACTTTAAAGGTACGTTAACAGAGCTGACTTCCGGTCATTATGAGGGTAGCCTGACGTTTCCCAGACCGGGTAACTGGGATCTGTTGATACGGGCCGAACGCGATGGCAGCATGTTCGACACGGAGCAAAAAGTCTTTGTCGCCATACCAAAATAGCAAATTGTCTATGAAAGAAGCTGACCACCTCGCCCATGCGGGGTGTTTTCATTGCGGCTTGCCGATCGCGGCCGATGCGCATTACCAGAGTCAACTTGACGAAAAAATGCGCAGTTTTTGCTGTTTTGCCTGTCAGGCGGTATGCGAGTCCATCTATGAAAACGGGCTGCAGGGGTATTATCAGCGTACGCCTCAGGGGACTTTGCTGGCTCCTCCGCCCACCCCGCCGCGCGACATAGAGATGTATGATCTGGAGGATGTTCAGCAGGATTTTGTCAATTGTCAGGGGGATATACGCGATGCGCATCTGCTGGTAGAGGGCATACACTGCGCAGCCTGCGTCTGGCTGATAGAGCGCGGCATGATGCGAATTCCGGGTGTACGCAATGCGGGTGTGAATCTCGCGGGTAAACGTCTGCATCTGCGCTGGGACAATTCTCAAGTCAAGCTGTCTACCCTGATTTATCAGCTGGCTAAGATCGGTTATTCAGGAGTTCCGTACGATCCCGAGGCGGCGGAAGGATCGATGAAACGCATCAACCGCGCCATGCTGTATCGTTTGTTCTTCGCAGCCTTTGCCATGATGAATCTGAATCTGATCGCGATTGCGCTCTATAGCGGCGCGGACCGCGGTCAGTTCGTCAGTTTCTTTCACTGGATGGCTTTTGCGCTGGCAACCCCTGCGCTGCTTTATTCCGGTTTTCCCTTTTTCAAGGGCGCCTGGAGCGGGTTGCGCAATGCGAGCCTGACCATGGATCTGCCGATCGCGCTGGGTCTGTCGGTAACCTATGCCTTCTCGCTGTATGTCACCCTGACAGGGGTGGGGCAGGTGTATTTCGATACCGTGACTAACCTTACTTTCGTGATTCTGATCGGTCGCTATCTGGAAGGGATGTTTCGTCACCAGGCGGTATCTGCAACCAACCGGCTGATGGATTTGCAGCCGCGCGTGGCGACCGTGTTGCGCGACGGCGAGGAAAAAATCACCTCGGTGCGAGCGGTTAAAGTCGGAGAACTGGTGCTGGTCAAGCCCGGCAGCAATATCCCCATGGACGGGGTGGTGCGCGAGGGAAGTTCGTCGGTCGATGAGTCGATGTTGAGCGGCGAGTCCATGCATGTCCGGAAAACGGCGGGCGAGCGCGTGGCAGCAGGGACCCTCAACGGCAGCGGGGCGCTGGTGGTCGAAGTTCAGGCAGCCTCGGTCGATTCCACGCTGGCAAAGATCATCAGGCTGGTAGAAGAGGCTCAGTCCTCCAAGGCACCGATACAGCGGCTGTCGGACAGCATCGTTCCCTGGTTCGTCCTGGCGACGCTGATTCTGGCCAGTTTCACCTTTTACCTCTGGTCGGACAACTTCGAGTATGCGCTGATGGCGGCGACTTCGGTGCTGATCATCACCTGTCCGTGCGCGCTGGGTATGGCGACGCCGATGTCCATCGCGGTCGCGTCCGGTCTGGGTGCCAAACACGGCATACTGGTCAAAAATGGCGTGGTTCTTGAAACTCTGTCGCGCGTGACGCATTTTGTGTTCGATAAGACAGGTACGCTGACGGAAGGAAAAATGCGTCTGGAAAAGCTGATCGCATCAGAAGGCGAAGAAGAATCTGCGCTGCTGGCGCAGGCGGCATCGGTCGAGCGATATTCTGAACACAGCGTAGCCCATGCGGTGGTGATCGCTGCGGATGTGCATGAATTGCTGTACCGGAATCTGACGGTAGAACATTTTCAGGCGGCTGCCGGCAGCGGCGTGCAGGCGATGGTGAACGGCAGTCAGGTGCTGCTGGGGACGGCGCAATGGCTAAGACACAACCAGGTTGCGCTCGATGAGTCTCTGGTGAGTCGGGTGGGTGAGCATGAGGCTCAGGCTAAGACCTGTGTGCATATGGCCTTAGGCGGACGGCATGTGGCCGTGCTGGTGATTTCGGATACGTTGCGGCCGGATGCCAAGGCGCTGATCGACACGTTGCGCGATGCCGGGATTTCTATGACCTTGCTCTCAGGCGACAGAAAGGCGGTTGCCGAAGCGATTGCGCAGCAATTGGGCGGTATGGAGGTGATCGCTGAAGTATTGCCGCAGGATAAGGATCGCGTGATACAAAATCTGCAGCAGCAAGGAGCCTGTGTGGCGATGGTGGGCGATGGGGTAAACGATGCGCCCGCCCTGATACGAGCCGATGTCGGAATTGCGCTGGGTTCGGGCACAGATGTGTCCGTTGAGAGCGCCGATATCGTGCTGATGCGCAACGAACTGGATAAGGTCAGGCTGGCGACGCTGCTTTCGCGCCGGACCTTGCGCACCATCAAACAGAACATAGGCTTGTCTTTCGTGTATAACGGCATCATGGTGCCGCTGGCCATGATGGGGCATGTGACCCCGCTGCTCGCGGCCATCACCATGCCGCTCAGTTCGTTGCTGGTGATAGGCAATGCGGCCCGCATACGCAATCTGTTCAACGAGCACGCTCGTTCCCCTCACCCAAACCCTCTCCCACAAGCGGGCGAGGGGACAAACGAATCGCTACGCGAATTTTACATTAAGGATTCATAATGGAAGTAATCTACAGTCTCATACCCGGCATGACGTTCTTCGGGCTGGTGTTCGTCGGGATATTGATCTGGGCGGTCAAGAAGGGGCAATACGAGGATATGGAGGGTAATGCGAACCGCATACTGCTCGACGATGACGAAGATGCCATGGTGCACAAAAACACCAAGGAATGATCGAATAAGCCGCGCCCGGTAAGGCGCGGCCTTTTAACTACTTGGCGGTTGTTATTTCTTCCCCGTTGGCCAGCAGCGGGGTTCTTGCCAGTTCAAAGTCCTTCAGGGGTAAATACTGGAAAATCGGTTTTTGCCCCTCTCCCATGATGACGTCCAACCCGTGTTGCGGGTAGAGCCAGTGTACGAGTTTTGTCTTATTCTCACGCAGACGTTGAGCCGGTTCCCCGAAGCGTTTGGCAATCACGGATTCCTCAAGTCTTGCTGCGGGCAGATAGGTGAGAGTTGCGACAGGCAGTGAACGCACTCGCGCCAGATCGTCCGCAGTCAATGTGATGCGCTTGCCGCTGGGTGTGCTGTTCATGCGCAGCCCCCGTTCGTACATGCCCTGCAACTCCTGTTCCGGAACGCCGATGGTCATAACGATTTTGGCCTTGAGTCCGTTGAAATTGACCTCTTCGAAAAACGCTTCTACGCCCATTTTTGCATCTACCGGCTTGAAAAGGCTGACCACGAGTTCGGTCTCATACTTGTAAGCGTGAGATATTTCATCGAGGGTGCTCTTGCCCAGCGTGATGCCGAAAACGCGTGTAGTGTCAGGCGTAGGATGAGTGATTTTCCAGGGCAGGGTATCCGGTGTGCTGACGGAGCTTTCCGGCAGCATCAGCATGATGGAAATTGAGGCGACAACCAGGGCCAATACCCCGAGGATGATCTTCTTTTCCATTTCAGTCCTTCTTGATGGAGGTGAGAAGTTTTGCGGCGGCAGCAGGAATCTTGCCATCCTTGCACTGGTGTTCAGCATCAAACTCTAAGACCACCAGCACCAGCAATGCAACCATGAAAGGCAGTTGTCCGATTCCTACCGCCATCGCCCAGCTGGTGATCTTGCTCATGCCCATCGCAGGGCCACCTAAAACCAGGGCTGTGGTCAGTGTGCCGGTGATGATAAACAGCAGCAGAAAAAGCTTGGCGCGCTGTGAGGCAAGCATGTTGTGAGCGAGTACAAAATCTGAAGTTTCGGCGCTTGTGGCGCGTTTAGCTCTGTAGATCACATTGCCCAGCAGCGCTATAGACAGCAAGGGCATGATGGTGATGGGCAGCAGGCTGGTTTTTAACAGGCTCAAGGCGAGAACAAAAATAAAAACATGTATAACGATGAAGTCGAACAGCAGGATTGAATGCAGGCTCTTTGCTCTTGATACTTCGGCTTCTGTGACTTGATGTTCCATATCGCTGGGTCTCCGGTAGGTTGAATAGGTTAATACTAGGCTCGCTAACAGATAGAGGATAGCATGTTATCTGGATTGATTGAGGCAGGCTTGCAATCCACTCAGAGAAACGATTTCTATGGTGCGAACCTTGACGTTGATCAGCCCCTCATTCTGGAAGTGCGAGAAAGCCCGGCTGACGGTTTCGAGTTTTAAGCCCAGATAGCTGCCGATCTCCTGTCTGGACATGCGCAGCTGCAACTGAGTGGCAGAAAGGCCGCGCGCGGCATGGCGCTGGGAGATGTTGAGCAGAAAGGCCGCCAGTCTTTCCTCGGCGCGCATGGAGCCCAACAGCAGCATGATGCCCTGATCGCGCACGATTTCCCGGCTCATGATCTTATGCAGATGGCGCTGCAAGGAAGGGATATCCCGGCTTAAGGCCTCAAGCTTGTTAAAGGGCAGTTCACAAACGACGCTGTTCTCCATGGCAACCGCCTCGCAGGCGTGTATGTCGGTGCTGATCGCATCCAGGCCGATGATTTCACCGGCCATCTGAAATCCGGTCACCTGTTCGCGCCCATCCTCGTGAAGAATCTGGGTCTTAAAGGAGCCTGTCTGGATGGCAAACAGCGAGCGGAATTTGTCACCGTTGCGGTACAGGTAATCGCCGCGTGAAAAGTTACGCTTGAGCGTGATCAGATCATCCAGTTGCAGCAACTCGCCGCTGGTGAGATCAACGGGTAGGCATAGCGCCGCGAGATTGCAGCTGGAACAGACAGATTTTGACAGACAGGCTGAAGGTTGCACTTGGTACGCCTAAAAAATAACGCCGGTTAAGGCTTGAATCCGCAATTGCGATGAAACGAAGTTACAAGAAAATGCAATCTTGACATATATCAAAGCGATGCTGGCTCTAAACTGGCAGTATACTCGGCTATTCCAATGGCGGCGATACCCATGTTAAACAACAATCAATTAGTTGTAGATCTTGAACTGATACGCAGGCTGGACAAAAATGGCCCGCGCTACACTTCGTACCCGACGGCCGACCGTTTTGTCGAGGCGTTCAATGCTGAAACTTACACGCAATGGCTGCTCAAACGAGAAATAGGCGGTGTCAGTCGTCCGCTTTCGCTGTACATCCACATTCCGTTTTGCAATACGCTGTGTTTTTACTGTGCGTGCAACAAGGTGATCACCAAGGATCGCAGCAAGTCGGCGGAATACGTGCGCTATTTGATCAAGGAAATGGGCATGCAGGCCAGGTTGCTGGGGCCGGGCCAGGTCGTCGAGCAGCTGCATTTCGGTGGGGGAACGCCGACCTTTCTGTCCGACGATGAAATCCGTCAGGTGATGGCTGCCATACGCGAAAACTTCAAGCTGATAGACGACGGCGAATATTCTATCGAAATCGATCCTCGCAAGGTGAGCAATGAGACCATCGCACTGTTGGGCTCGGCAGGCTTTAACCGCATCAGCATCGGCGTGCAGGACTTTGACGATGAAGTTCAGCGCGCGGTCAATCGCATACAATCCGAGGAAGAAACGCTGGGTATCATCAAGGCCGCCCGTGCCAACGGATTCAAGTCGGTGAGCATCGATCTGATCTACGGTTTGCCCAGGCAGACGCTGGAAGGTTTCGGCGTGACGCTCGACCGTGTGATAGCAGCGGATCCCGATCGATTATCCATCTACAATTATGCGCACATGCCGACCCTGTTCAAGCCGCAGCGGCGCATACACGAGGAAGATCTGCCGGCACCTCAGGTCAAGCTTGACATCCTGAGCATGGCGGTCAATAAACTGACCAGCGCGGGTTATGTGTATATCGGCATGGATCACTTTGCCAAGCCTGAAGATGAACTGGCGGTAGCCCAGCGGCAGAGCCGCTTGCATCGCAACTTCCAGGGCTATTCCACGCATTCAGACTGCGATCTGGTGGCGCTGGGGGTCAGTGCGATCGGCAAGATAGGCCCCACCTACAGTCAGAATTATCGTGAACTGGAAGACTATTACGATGCGCTCGACCGCGACCAGCTGCCCATCATGCGCGGTATGGAACTCAATGCCGATGATCTGGTGCGCCGCGCCATCATACAGGCCCTGATGTGCCACTTCGAGCTTTCCAAGGAGTCGCTCAACATCTCCTATTTGATCGATTTCGACAGCTATTTCGCCACCGAAATGGAAGAATTGCGCGAATATGAACGAGAAGGGTTGCTGGAAATGTCGCCGCAGTGGATTACCGTCACGCCCAAGGGGCGCATGCTGATACGCAATATCTGCATGGTGTTCGATAAGTATCTGCGCACCCGAACCGAGCACGCAAGATATTCCAAGGTCATCTAGGATGGCGCCAAATAAAAAACCCGCCGCGGCGGGTTTTTTATTTGGCGAAATTGAACCCTGCGAAAGAGGATAGATCGGCATTGAATCGGCCAGCATGCCGCGTTTGTAGCGATGGACCTGTCTGTTATCATGACCGAGTGATGCTCGATACGAAATTTAATCCTCCTTTTTAATCCACATGACATTTTTTTCAGCAACTCTGGTTTCCTGGCAGCGCGAACACGGGCGCCATGAACTGCCCTGGCAGGGGGGCGGGGCGTATTGCGTGTGGCTGTCCGAAATTATGCTGCAGCAGACCCAGGTTACCACGGTGATTCCGTACTATCTGCGCTTCATCGCGGCTTTTCCTGCCCTGGCCGATCTGGCTGTCGCCAGTGAGGAAGAGGTGCTGACGCACTGGAGCGGGCTGGGTTATTACGCGCGGGGCAGAAATCTGCACAAGGCCGCCAGAATTATATATACACAATACGGGGGGATATTCCCGCAGTCGTTTGATCAGGTGCTGGCATTGCCGGGTATCGGTCGCTCCACTGCGGCGGCGATATGCGCCCAGGCGTTTCATCAGCCTCATGCGATACTGGATGGCAATGTCAAACGCGTGCTGGCGCGCTATTGCGGAATCGAGGGTCATCCCGCCGAAAAAAAAGTTGAAAATCGCTTGTGGCAGCAGGCCGAGGCGCTGTTGCCGGGAAGCGATGTGGCCGTTTACACGCAGGCACTGATGGATTTTGGTGCCCTGCTGTGCACCCGCAGTCGTCCGCAGTGTGCTTCATGTCCGGTACAAACTCGTTGTGTAGCTTTTCAGACCGGCAGGGTGGAGCAATTGCCGACGGCTCGCAAGCTGGGAGTCAAGCCTGAGCGGCACGCGAGTTTTGTGCTGGCGGTAGTGAGCGGCGAAGTGCTGCTGCAAAAGCGTGCCTCTTCGGGGATCTGGGGCGGTCTGTGGTGTCTGCCCGAGCTCGGCGATGACGGTTTGGCTGATTATCTGCAAAGCTGTGAAGTTGAAAGCCGCACTTGCCTGCCGAGCTTTACCCATACCTTCACTCATTTTAAGCTGCACATCACACCGATGTTGCTTCACTTTGCAGATAAACCCTCTCCCGGGATGTGGATAGGGGTAAACGAGGCTTTGAATCTGGCGCTTCCGACCCCGGTCAGGCGTATGCTGGCTTCATCCGCTGAATTTATTGTAGGCTCCTGATTTTTCGGCTATGCCGCTGCGTTTTAGCATGGCGATATGGCTTTCGTCGTCGAGTGCGGTGACCTTGCCTAGGTAGGCGAGATTTTTCTCTATGGATTCGAGATAATAATCCTGCTCGCTGCCATACCAGTCGTTGAAGTGTAGCACCAGGCAGCGGTTGATGCCGTCGAACTGTTCCGTCAGCCGTTTTTGCGTCAGCTGATAGAAATCCTGTGTCTTGCGCAGCAGATCGTGGACGTTCTGGTAGTTGGAAAAACCCGCTTCCTTGAATTCCAGATACAAAAACATCAGCTTTTCAAGATAGCTGCGGTCGGCCATTTGTCCGGTCAGATCTGCGGTGCCGAGGATTTTTCCCAGCAGTTTGATGTGTTCGTTCGCAAAACCGATGTCGGATATATTCAGCATCGGATTGCTGCACAGTACTACCGGCTCCAGTGCTGCGGCAAGATTCACGGGCAGTGATTTTTCTGCAAGGTACTGATGCATGAAATCTATGCTGCGCCTGACGTGATTTTGCGTATGCTGCGCCCCGGTGCCTTCATCTTCGCCTTTACGTTGCGCATAGCCGACATCGTGCATCAATGCAGCCAGCATCACCACCGTCAGGTCGTCATCCGATAACGGAGTTCCTGCAAGCTGTACGCCGTGCATCAGCCTGATCGCGCACATAAATACATCCAGCGTGTGATGCAGGTCGTGGTAAGGGGTTTTGATCTGGCAATAGCCCGGATAGTCACCGCGAAACAGGCGTATTACATCATCGTAGGCCGTTTGCGCAGCGAGAAAATCGTATCCAGGGCTGATGCGCAGGATAATGAGGCTGGCTTTTTGCCAGACTTGCTGCGGATTCTGATTGTCAAAAAGACGGTGTATTTCTTCCTGAGAGGGGGGATTTTTCATGACGTTTATTGTGGTATTAGATGCCTTTATGCAGGCGAATTTCAGCAGCTTCCAGGGCTTCGGGCAATCCTAACAGGATCAGCACATCGCCGCTTTGCAGGATCATTTCTTCGGAAGGCTGCGCTCCGTGTACATTATAGCGCCGCAATGCCTTGACTTCGATATTCAGCTCATCGAGTCCGGATTCTCGCAGGCGTTTTCCGGCAGCGGCCGAATCGGACTTTAGCAGCACATTCAGAAATCTAGGCTGCAGATCGTCGCTGATTTCAAGCTCCTGAAAATTGCGCATGTAGCCGTTGAACATGGCATAACGGCGAGCCCGGTTTTCCTGCACGCGACGCACCACGCGGTTGATCGGAATGCCTGCCAGAAGCAGTGCCTGGCTGGCCAGCATCACGCTGCCTTCCAGCACCTCGGCTACCACTTCGGCGGCACCGGCGTTTTTGAGCGCTTCCAGATGCGTCTCATCATTGGTGCGAACCACCACCGGCAAGTCCGGCCGCAACTCCTTGACATGGCGCAGTATGGTCAGTGCGGATTGCTTGTCCTTATAAGTGACAACCAGCACCTTGGCCCTCATCAGTCCTGCTGCCATCAGAACTTCGCGTTTTGCGGCGTCGCCGTATACCGCGCTCTTGTTCGCGGCGGCAGCCTCCCGCACGCGCCGGGAATCCAGATCGAGAGCGATGAAGCGCAACTTTTCCGATTCCAGTATCGAGGCTAATTTCTGGCCGCTGCGACCGTAACCGCAGAGTATGATGTGGCCGGTGCTGGACATGGTCTTGATGGCGATCTGGTGCATCTGTAAAGCGCGGCTGGTCCATTCGTCGGCCGAAAAGCGGCGCGAGATGGCATCGCTGTGCTGGATTAAAAATGGTGCGATCAGCATGGACAGCAGCATGGTGGCGAGTGTGATCTGCATCAGGTTGTCGTCAAGCAGATGCGCGTCTCCTGCCAGCGTCAGCAGCACGAAGCCGAATTCGCCGGCCTGTGCCAGGCCGATGCCGCTGCGCAAGGCCACGCCCCAGTTTCTTTCGAACAGGTGGGCCAGCAGCGCGATGATCAGCGCCTTGCACAAGATCAGCAGGATGAGCGCGGTCAGTATCCAGAAAAAGTTGGCGATAATGCTGCTAAGGTCCAGCATCATGCCTATGGTGACGAAGAACAGCCCCAGCAATACGTCCCGGAACGGCTTGATGTCTTCCTCAACCTGGTAACGGTATTCGGTTTCCGAGATCAGCATGCCGGCCACGAAGGCTCCCAGCGCCAGGGACAGGCCGGCTTTTTCGGTCAGGTAGGACAGCCCCAGTGTGATGAGCAGCACATTTAAGGTAAACAGTTCGGAGGATTTCTGGCTGCCTACCACGTGGAACCAGCGGCGCATGAGGCGCTGTCCGAATACCAGCAGTATCACCAGTACCAGTGCGGCCTTGAGCATCGCCAGCTCCAGCGTCAGGGCCAGATCGTCCTGCCCGGACGCTAATGCCGGAATGATGATCAGCAGCGGTACGACAGCCAGATCCTGAAACAAAAGCACCCCCATCATCTGCTGTCCATAGGGATGATTGAGTTCGGCGCGCTCGACCAGCATTTTGCTGACGATCGCGGTGGATGACATGGCCAGTATCCCGCCCAGCGCCAGTCCTGCGCGCCAGTCCATGCCAAACAGCCAGAACGCGGCGACCACCAGCGCTATGCTCAGCAGCACCTGTGCACCGCCCAGACCGAATACGGTGCGTTGCATCGCCTTGAGCCTTGCCAGGCTAAACTCCAGCCCTATGCTGAACATCAGGAAGACCACACCGAATTCAGCCAGATGGCGCGTGCTGGGGGAATTGGGTATCCAGCTCAAGGCGTGCGGGCCTATCAATATGCCGACCGCAAGATAGCCCAGCATCACAGGCAGGCGCAGCAGACGGCAGGCCACGACCACAAAGACCGCGGTGGCGAGCAGTATCAGTACGAGTGAGAGCGAGTTGTCCATCTTGTGGGCGCGTGGTGTAGGCGCTCCGATAATGCCGCAGTCTTGATGAGATTGCAAAGATAATAAGCGGGCAGCCAAAGAAAAACCCCTCCCCGTACAGCGGGAGGGGTAGCGTCAGTCAGTCGCTATGAGTGTAGCTTAGAGCAAGCCCCATCCGAATGCAGTCATAAATGCATCGGCTGCAGTCTTGTTGCCCACTTGCGACAGCTGTCCATTGATAACAGACAGCGGAGTTCCTGCTGGGAACATTGTGCCGGTCAGTGCTTTGCCGCCTGCAACGCCGATGATGCTGCCGTTGAGTTGGGCCAGGAACATGCCGTTTGGACCTGCCAGGTTAGCCTGGCTTACAGTTGCCATGCCAACAGTTGGTACCGCCGCATTGCCGGTTGCCTTGTTGCTCAGCAATACGGTGGCCATGACAGGATTCTGCAGGCCGGCTGCAATGCTGGCTTGAGTACATCCACCCATGGTGCCGTACACATTGTAGTTGTCAGCACCGGGGGCGGCTCCTGCGATCGGCGTCATCACATAGCCGTTCGCGCAGAAGGAGGCAGTTGGCACAGCGGTCAGCGCAACACCGTTCAGATCGGTAACCCCCCATTGAGGCTGTGCCGGAGAGGTGTAGAGGTGATAGATGTCCGTCGTGCTGTTGCCGATCGGCGTAATCAGATATTTGCGTGAGCCGACAGGGAAGTTTCCTGTCGGAACGACCGCAGGCGTGATTTGTACACCGCTGGCATTGGTATTCATGGCAAAGCCGTTGGCATCAATACCGCTCACAGCTTGCAGTGCAATCTGCACTGCGGAAGCGCCGCCCAGCTGATTCATGTTGCAGGCAGCCCAGGCAGCGGAAGCCGCACCGCCCCCTATTGCTGTACCGCTGACATCGGCCGCGCAGACAGCGGTCTGGAATGTGCCCGGTATGCCGAAGGTATTGGTGGTGGTTGCGGTGCCGTTTGCATTGACCGTGAAACTGCCGGGCATCAGTTGCGAATCCACCCAGCCGTTGGCGGTCAGCACATAATTAGTGCCTCGATTGTTGGAGGTGGGTGAGATTGCCTGCCATACCTTGTTGACCATCTCCTTCAGTGTATGGGTGACGGTGTAGATGCCGTTGGCCAGCGTGGCGGTGATGGTGCTGCCAGTCGCATAGTGAGTTATGGTAGCGCCGGTAGCTGGATTAACATACTGGAAACCGCCGAAGAAACTGCGCAGCCCGCCGTTGACGATGTCGTTCAGGAAGTTGCTGGTCGCCGCTGAAGCTGTATTTACGGCGGTTTGCAAGCTGGTGATCGCAGCGCTCACGTTGCTGACGGGAGCCATAGCGGGTGCCGTGATACCAGGTGCGATATTCGCAACTGCAGAAGCGGTGGCAGTTGTCATCAGCGTGGAGAAGGCCGCCGGTGTTGCCGGAGTCGCTATGACTTGGGAGGCGTTGTTGGCATTTAAGCCATCCCAGATGCCGTCAGACAAGTCATCGGCCAGATCTTTCGCAACATTTAGCGCATTTTTACCCGGAGCTGCGGCATGCGCCAAGGCGGCAAGCGCTGCGCCATAGGCGTCAGCTGCAGGTACTCCGGAGGCGGCGGCATTCGGTGCTGACAAGATGTCCCCACCGGGCAGGAACATGTCTGCTATTGCCTGATTGGTCGCAACAACATAGCTTGGACTCACCGCACTTGCGCTAAGCTGGCCTGCTGCGTTCAGCAGTCTGCCGGCAGCGATATTGGTCAGTGCGGTTACACCGACTCCGGTGCCCGGCAAGGGCAGTTGAGGCAGTACGGCGTTGATGCCATTGCCCGTAATCGTCTGCAGTGTATTGGGTTTGGCTTCGTCGAAATAGGTGTCGCCTGCTTTGCCGGCCTGAACGATGAAGGGCGCGGCGCAAGTATTGGAGTTAATCCCCACCGGTGCTACTCCGGAGGCATTGGTGGTAGCCTGACCGCATATGGTGCCGGTTTTGTCTTTTATGATTACGGTTGATCCTGTGGAGAATTTGCCCAGCGCAGGCGTAACATTGAGGGTTGTATTAGCTCCGGCAGGGGCGGCTGCGGTGCCTCCGCCGCCGCCCCCGCAGGCTGCTAGCAGGGTTGCGATTACGGTTGCGCTGACGGTAAATTCGGCTGCTGTTCTGATTTTGCTTTTGAAGCTCATGATGCCACCCCCATATGTTTAAATTATGTTTTGTATTGGCCAATGCTGCAAAGTCGCAGCGGAATTTATTCTACTCGTCGTAAGAATTTATTTACTACTATTTTCATGATTTGTTTCGTTGCTTCATTTAATAGATGTGGTGAGTCTGAAGCTGAAAACGCCGTCCCGCAGCTTTCAACGAGAGCACCCCCCCCCATGAAATCAAATTGCAGTTTAAATGTATCAGAAATTTTTATAAGGAGCATCATCCAAACGGGTGATACGACTCGGAAAATCTTGCCTTAAACTCACGGGATGATTAAAAGTGTGCCGACAGGAAATTTCTGAGCGGTATAGTGTCTTTTCAGCCGTAATTCGACATTTTGGCGTCGGATAATATTGAGTCTACGATGATTGTGTATACTGCGATCCGGATAAATGAGGAGTTTTTGGTTGCTGAATATCGGAAATATACCTGTGAGTATTAAGCCAGTCTCGATTCAGGTTTTCTGGCGTGTGCTGGGTGCGCTGCTGTTGGGCGGTTTGCTGGCACGTTGGACCTGGTTACTGCTGGCGCCAAACACCGCGGTGGTGATGCCGCTCGCGCCACCCGCATCCGGAGTCCAGGCGGAGCGCTTGTTTGGCGTGGCCGTGTCAGCGGTGACTCCGCAGGCGGCCTTGCCTGATGTGAAGCTGGTCGGCGTGTTTGCAGGTCATCCCGGTTTCGCGGTGCTGGAGTTGGATGGTAAACGTCAGATGGGTTTGGCAGCGGGAGGGGATGTCGTCGCAGGTGTTAAGCTCATCGAGGTGGCGTTCGATCATGTGATATTGGAGCGAGACGGTGTGCGCCATCGCATCTTGCTGGAGGAGAAATCTGCCACGGTGACGGGCGCCGCGAGTGCTCAATCTGTTGCGCAACCGATCTTACTGCAATCCGTTGTGCAAGAGGCGGCTGGCGTTGTTGTGCCATCGGCGAGTGCGGTTTCAGGGGCCAACGCCATCAGGCGCATGCCGAACTTCAGGGGAGGGATGTGAAAAATTTACAGGAGTGTCCGATGGTTTTATGGTTTTTACGTTTGTTGTTGTATGCCTTTTTATCCACCTCATCGGTGGCGAAGGCAGCAGATGAGATGGTGTCGCTCAATTTCGTAAATGCAGATATAGAAGAGGTGATCAAGGCAGTTTCGCAGATTGCCAAACGAAATTTTTTGATTGATCCACGCGTTAAAGGAACTATCAATATAGTTTCCTCGACGCCCGTTCCGGCTCCTCTGGCTTACGACACGCTGCTCTCTGCATTGCGTTTGCAGGGGTATGCTGCGGTGGAATCAAACGGCGTGACCAAGGTGATGCCGGAAGCCGACGCGAAATTATATGTCTCCGGTTCCAGCGAAAAGACGAGCAGCGGCGAGAGACTGGTGACGCGAGTGTTCATGCTCAATCACGAATCTGCGTCTCAACTCGTTCCTGTATTGCGTCCGTTGATCGCACCCAACAATATCGTGGTGGCCTACCCGAACAGCAATGCGCTGGTTGTGACGGATTACGCCAGCAATTTAAAACGTATAGAGCAGATCATCGCGACGCTCGATCATGACAGAAACTCCGATGCTATCGTGATTCCGGTAAAGTACGCCTCGGTAATGGATCTGGCACAAACGATCAACCGGCTGATGCTGGATGGCTCTGTGGTCGCCACCGGATCGCCTGACGCAAGCCAGCGATTCATGTTGATGGCGGATGCCCGCACCAACAGCCTGTTGCTGCGCACCGACAGTCAGGCGCGTATTGCCAGGGTTCAGGAATTGGTGAGTAAACTGGACTTGCAGACCACTGCGCCCGGTAATATACATGTCGTTTACCTGAAGAATGCGGAGGCTGCCAAGCTGGCATTGACTTTGCGTGCCGTATTGAGTGGCGATACTTCAGTGGCGGCACCCGCGACTCCCGGCACGGCGGCACCTGTCGGAGGAGGGATGATACAGGCGGATGCGGCATCGAATGCGCTGATCATCACCGCCTCAGATGCGGTATATAACAACTTGCGTGCCGTGGTCGAACAGCTCGACGTTCGACGTGCCCAGGTATTTGTCGAGGCCTTGATTGCCGAAGTCACTGCCGATAAGGCGGCGGAATTCGGTGTGCAGTGGCAGGCGCTGAACGGCATTAACAGTCCCGGTGCGAATGTGATCGGCGGGACCAATTTTGGCACCTTGGGAGCCGGGGGGGCAGCTGGAGCCGGAGGCGGTAACATCATCAGTGCGGCCGGAAATATCGGCACGGTCGGGCAGGGACTCAATATCGGCATCGTGAAAGGCACCACGACGATCCCCGGACTGGGTACGGTGTTGAATCTAGGGATGCTGGCCCGCGTGCTGGAAAACGATGCGAACGCAAATATTCTGTCGACGCCCAATCTGTTAACGCTGGACAATGAAGAGGCAAAAATCATCATCGGTCAGAATGTGCCCTTTATTACGGGAAGTTATGCGCAGACAGGCGGGGCAGCTACCGCCTCGCCTTTTCAGACGATAGAACGTAAGGATGTCGGGCTGACTTTGCGGATCAAGCCGCAGATATCGCAGGGGGGGACGGTCAAGCTGCAGGTCTACCAGGAAGTCTCCAGCGTGCAGAATCAGACGATCAATAATGCGGCAGGCGTGATTACCAATAAACGCTCCCTGGAATCGGTGGTGCTGGTCGATGAGGGGCAAATCATCGTGTTGGGCGGCCTGATTCAGGACTCCGTGAGCAACGGGGAAGACAAGGTTCCGGGTTTGGGAGATCTGCCTGTTTTAGGTAATCTATTTCGCCATGAAACGCGCCGCCGTACCAAAACCAATCTGATGGTATTTATCAGGCCTTATGTTTTGCGTGAGGGGGCATCGCATCAGGGGCTCACTCAGGACAGATATGAGTATCTGCGCGGAGAGCAGAAACAAGGTCAGATGCCGTCGCGCATCATGTTGCCGGATATGGCAGCACCGGTACTGCCGCCGTTATCTCTGAAGTCTGAGCTTAGATTGTCGATCCCTGTGGAGGCGGTTAAACCGTGAGCGAAGGTCTGTCGGATTTGTCTGTGAATATACCCGCCAGATCACTGGCCAGAAAAATTCCCTATTCTTTTGCCAGGAGTCGCGGTGTACTGCTGCATAGCGTGACCGATGAAATCGCCCGGGTCAGTGTGCGCGAGGATGCAAGGCCTGAAGTCATCGCCGAGATGCGCCGTGTTTTGTCTTTGCCGGTCCAGGCCGTTATGTTGTCCGTTGAACAGTTCGATCGTGCGCTGGCGCTGGCCTACGGTCAGGCTGAAGGTTCGGCCGCCGCAATGGTGGATGATGTCGAGCAAGACATGGACTTGTCGCAGCTGGTCAATGAGTTGCCAAAAGTCGAGGATCTGCTCGACGCCGACAGCGATGCGCCGGTGATACGGATGATCAACGCTTTGCTGACTCAGGCGGTGCGTGAAAATGCCTCGGATATACACATAGAGCCTTTTGAGACGCGCTCGGCGGTGCGCTTTCGTGTGGATGGCACACTTAAAGATGTGATCGAGCCGCATCGGGCCCTGCATGCGGCGATGGTTTCGCGCATCAAGATTATGGCCGAACTCGATATTGCAGAAAAGCGTCTGCCGCAGGATGGACGCATCACGTTGCGGCTGGCGGGCAAGCCTGTGGACGTGCGTGTTTCCACTCTGCCGACCGGCCATGGGGAGCGAATTGTATTGCGGCTTCTGGACAAGGATGCGGGGCGATTGGAATTGACGCGGCTGGGCATGCAAGGGGAGACGCTGGTCGCGATGGATGCACTGGTGCATCAGCCCCACGGTATCGTGCTGGTCACAGGCCCTACCGGTTCGGGAAAAACCACTACCCTGTATGCGGCGCTCTCGCGTATCGATGCTACGGTGACTAACGTGATGACGGTGGAAGACCCCGTGGAATACGATCTGGACGGCATCGGTCAGACCCAGGTCAATCCGCGTATCGATATGAGTTTTGCACGTGCGTTGCGCGCCATTTTGAGGCAGGACCCGGATGTCATCATGATAGGTGAAATCCGCGACCTTGAGACTGCTCAGATCGCGGTGCAGGCGAGTTTGACCGGACATCTGGTTTTGGCAACGCTGCACACCAACGATACGGTCAGTTCGATTACGCGGCTGACCGACATGGAGGTAGAGCCATTTTTGCTGTCGTCGAGTCTCTTGGGCGTGCTGGCGCAACGTCTGGTGCGCAGGCTGTGCACCGACTGTCGCCAGGCTTATCAGCCCAATGCGATTGAGCTGGCGATGTTCGAATCGGATAAGCCTGTACAGCTTTATCGTCCCGTCGGCTGTGCGGCCTGCAACCAGAGCGGTTATCGCGGGCGCAGCGGGATTTATGAGCTGTTGACGGTCGATGACGGATTGCGTCATCTAATCCACGATCGTGCCTCGGAGCAGGATTTGCGCCAGTATGCGATACAGCACGGCATGCACAGCCTGCGCGAGGATGGCATGCGGCTGGTGTCCTCCGGTGTCACTTCTCTGGAAGAATTGCTGCGCGTAACGCGCGACTAGATATGGCGGCTTTCAGTTATCAGGTTCTGGATGACAAGGGTAAGCTGCAGCGCGGTGTTGCCGAGGCCGATACCGTGCGTCAGGCCAGGACTGCGCTGCGCGAATCGGGCTATACCGTGCTGGTTGTTGAGCCTGTTTCTTTGGATGCGAAACAGACCGCCGGTCGTCGCGGCAAGTTGTCCGTCACGCAGCTGAGCCTGATTACGCGACAGCTGGCGACTCTGCTGGATGCGAGCCTGACGTTGGAGCAGGCTTTGAGTGCGTTGATCGAGCAGACCGAAAATGAAACCGCCCGACAGGTTCTGGCAGGTGTGCGGGGTGAAGTGCTGGGAGGCAATACCTTTGCCAAGGCGCTGGGTTGTTATCAGACGGTGTTTCCTGAACTGTATCGTTCACTGGTGACGGCGGGCGAGGCTTCCGGGGAACTGGGGCGCGTCATGCTGCGCCTGGCCGATTACACCGAGTCTCGTCAGGCGTTGAGGCAAAAAGTGGTGCTGGCTTTCGTCTATCCTGCGATCGTCACGCTGGTGGCCTTGCTGGTGGTGGGAGGCTTGCTGATTTATGTGGTGCCTCAGGTGATAGGGGTTTTTGAGCAGTCGCATCAGACCTTGCCGTTGTTGACGCGCTCACTGGTCTGGCTGAGCAGCTCTTTACAGCAAAGCTGGGGTTACTTGTTGCTGTTGCTGGCCTCTGTCAGCGTTGCCGTGTACTTTTCGTTGCGCAATCCACGTCTTAAATATCAGGCTCATTTGAGTTTGCTGGGGCTGCCTGTGGCCGGGCGTCTGGTGCGCGGGATCAATACCGCACGTATGGCCAGTACTCTGGCGATACTGGTTGGCAGCGGTGTTCCATTGATGTCGGCGTTGAATGCGGCTGCGGGTGTAGTCAACAATCTGCCTATGAGGCAGGCTCTGGACGAGGCTGCAAAAAAGGTGCGTGAGGGCGTGAGTCTCAGCCGGGCACTCGCCGTTTCGGGCTATTTTCCTCCGTTGCTGGTGCATCTGATTGCCAGCGGTGAAGCCAGCGGCAAGCTCGATGTGATGCTCGAGCGTGCAGCAAAGCAACAGGAACAGGAAGTGGGGAACTATACTTCTATCCTGACTTCTTTGCTGGAACCTGTGCTGATTCTAACCATGGGTATCGTGGTGTTGCTGATCGTGCTGGCGATATTGATGCCCATCATCGACATGAATCAGATGGTCAAATAGTCTTCGCGCTTATCTTCGTATTCTCTCACCCGTTTGGATGATGCTCGGCTAGGATTTTCCCGGTATTGTTCGATTGGCGATTTTGCACTTATGGACAGTGACTTGATCGTTGTGAAATTATATTAATTCAGGAGGGAGAGATGAGTAGTTGCTTGAACAAAAGCGTGTTTGCGTTAAGCTCGTTGGCCTTGTTGTTGTCGGGTTGCGGAGGAGGTAGTGGTTCTGTTGCGACTGTAACGACTCCAAGTGCGACTCTGACAGGTACAGCAGCGACGGGGCTGCCCATCGTAGGCAGCGTGGTTGCCATCGATTCCAGTCTTCCTGCTAAAATTTTTACCGCAACGACGAATGCGGCAGGTGCCTATACCGTCAACGTGGCGGGAGGAACGGCGCCTTTCATACTAACCGTGACGGGTACTACACCGGCGGGTCAGTCGGCCAGTCTGAGTTCAATCGCCACTGCGCCGGGTCAGACGGTAAATATTACACCGTTGACTGATTTGATCGTCTCGAATGCATCGGGTCAGGCAGGTGGCGTTGCGCTGGTGGGTTTGTGCACTCCGGCCGCAGGAACAACGACCGTTCCGACGGGGTGTACGGCTGCACTGAAAGCGGCCACCACCGGGGCCAACTTGAGTTCGGCTATGGCTGCGGTGACTAACATGATGGCGCCGGTGGCAACCGGAATCAATCCAATCACCGATCCTTTCGTAGGCGGTAGTCATACCGGCATGGATGCGATACTGGACAAGATAGTCGTGACTCCCGCTTCGGCTCAGAATGCGATGATGGCAACCGTTACGTTGGTCAATGTGCCTCCTGCTTCGGCTTCATTGGGAAGTGTTGCTGTCGTGCCCGGAACAGTAGCGCCTGCTGTTCTTCCTGCAACCCCGCCTTCAGCCGCTCTGATTGCTCAGGCATCAACCGGAGCGACTGCGCTGACCGAGATAAATTCCTGCATGGCCGGGTTAACTGCGCTTTATCCGGCGACCATGAAAACGGCACCCACCGCGGCTCAGGTGACGCCGTTTATCGATGCAACTTTCAATATGGGGGGGCCGGGAGCTACTCTCAATCAGGCCGCATTTATCACAAAAATGAGTACGCTGGCATCTGCAGGGACAGGCGGTTTTGCGATACCAGGGAGCTCAGTAACTTCCAAGATTCTCGGCCTCTCCCCCTTCGATCCTTCGCGGCAGGCAAATGCCGCCGCCGTGGTGACGTCGGCTGCGCCGGTGTCGGCTACGACGGCCTGGGTGGTGATGGATGTCTCCAGTCTCGGCGGGGGATTGATAGATATGAAAATGGTTAAGGGTGCAGCTTATGCCGGTTGTCCCTCCGGCTGGAGATTGGCAGGAAGTGATCATATCAATCTGCACATGAATGCGCGGGTGGCTAAAAACTCCTTCGGGGGCGGTACCACTTATACCCGCTATCTGCCCTTCCATATTAGTACCGCAATGGCGGTGGCTGAGGGAATCGATACACTCGTGTTTGATCATCCCAGCCTGAGAGTCTACAGCGGCAACGCGGCTAGTCCGGTTGGGGCTGCAACCCCGGTCACCATGGTGGTTCCGGCGACACCTCCTGCGGGCGTTCAGTTGTCCTGGCTGGGAATCAAAGGGCAGATGAATGTGGCTAATACCAACTTGTTCACCTCTTTTTATGGAAATGCTGAAGCGATTCAGAGTTGTCAGGATCTGGCTTTAATTGCCGCGCCAGCAGCCTTGCCTCCGGCTGGAACACCCTGCTACGACGAGACAAAGTTGGCTCCAGGAGCAGTGGTCACCGTGACCGCACACGGTCCGGCAGTTGCTCCTGCAGTAACTGGTCCTGTATTGTACGCATTCCCGTTTGCAGTCAGAGCGGTGCCGCTTTCTCGTGCCTTTGTCGCGGCTAACGATTTGGATTTGTTCGCGCAAAACATTACGGCAACGACGACGATTTCAACCTTGCAATCAGCCATCGCAGGCTTTGCAACGGGGGCGGCCATAGACGGGGTGATCAAGTATAACTATACCGTTTCGCCTGTGTACGGGGCGGTGGTAGATCACTGCGGAGTCGGACTGAGCGATGTGAATGGCGCGATGATACTCAATGCTGAGCAAAGTGCGGTTGGACAACCTACGAGTTGCACATTCACGACGGCTGGTCTTAACTTCGGCAGTCTTGCCAAGCCTGCGGTACCCTTCAGTACAACGATCGGACACTGGAAATACGTCGGCGTTAAGGCACTTGGTAATCAGCTGGCATCATCGGTTCCCTATTGAGTCTATAGCTGCATGAACACAATAAAACCCGCTAATGCGGGTTTTATTGCATTGGCCCACTCCGCGGCTAATCTCAAAATTGAAGGTTAAGTATCCCGGTAATTTTTCCTATCCCCCTCACCCGTTTGGATGATGCCATATTTCTCAGGATGCGGTGGTCTTTCATAGGGCATTCCTTAGTTCTGAACGGATGTTCCATGCATCTGTGAGCTCAAGAGCCGTGTGCCTTGCGGTACTTTCTTGAAATGTTTTTTTCTGCTAAATTTATTCACTAAGGATGAGGAAAAAAGGTTTAAGATACGCCCTAAATGTTATACGGTTATGTCGCAGTGGACGGGTCGGTAAAAGTTTGTCGATACGGTTTGTAAATGCGGATTTGTCCGATATGTGCCTGATGAAATTTAGAATAAGGGGTGGAATGTGAATAAGTGTTCGTTTACGTTGGCGATACTCGCCGCGCTGTGCGTTAATCCGGTACAGGCTGAATCGGCGAAGTTCGATATTTCAGAATTCTCGGTCGAGGGCAATACTCTGCTGGCTGCATCGGACATAGAAAAAGCATTAATGCCTTTTGTCGGCACCAATCGGGAGATGTCCGACGTATCGAAGGCCGCAGAAGCGTTGCACGTGCTTTATGAGCGAGCGGGGTATTCCGTGGTTCAGGTAGTGCCACCGGTGCAAACCATTGCGGACGGTAAGGTGCTGTTGAAGGTGGTCGAAGACAAAATCATCAATATCGATGTGGAGGGCAACAAACTGTATAGCGCCGAGAACATCCGCGCCAGTCTGCCCCCGTTAAAACTTGGCACCAGTCTGAATGCCGCCAGGCTGGAAGCTGCGATCACGCTGGCGAATGAAAATTCAGCCAAACAGATCGGTGTCAATGTGCAGCCCGGCGCCAAGCTGGGTGAAATCAACACCCGCATCAATGTGACCGAGGATAGGCTCAGCAAATACGTCGTTTCGCTGGACAATGGCGGCAGTGCTGCCACAGGGTATGCCAAGGCGGGTTTTGCTTTTCAGAATGCCAACCTGTTCGATCTCGATCATGCCCTGACGTTGCAATACAGCGGCTCGCCCGATTTGATTGACAAGGTATACAGTTTCAGCGGTGGCTATCACATCCCGGTTTACCGCTACGGCATGTCGGTCGATCTGATCGCGGCCTATTCCTCGACGACGACCAATACCCCGGGTGTGAACGGCAATACCTTTTTTGCCGGCAAGGGTACGATATTCGGAACCCGTTTAAATCGCTCCCTGACCAGCATAGGCGATCTGCGCCACAAGGTGATACTGGGGCTGGACTACAAAGACACCAATAACTTGATGAACGGGGTTCCAACCGGAAATATCACCGAGATTCCGCTGAGTCTGGCTTATTTTGCTCAGACGAGCAAACCCGGTTTTCAGGGCGGCGGCAGCCTGTCGTGGCTGAAAAACATAACGGGAGGTGCTAACGGATCTGCGGCCAACTATCTGGCTTCACGTTTCAATTACCCGGGGGTGATTTCGGCTACGCCCAACTGGCGTTTGTGGCGCCTCAATGCCTCGGGGGCGGTGCCTCTACCGCAGGACTGGCAGGTTCGCGCCCAGCTCAACGGTCAGTATTCCCGCGATCTGCTGATTTCTGCAGAGCAGATAGGAGCTGGCGGTGCTGCTACCGTGCGGGGTTATCCTGAGCGGGTGGCCGCAGGCGATTATGGGTATGTGGCCAATCTCGAGCTGTATACGCCTGAGCTTGGCAGTCAGACCAACAGCATGCGCGGTGTGCTCTTCTGGGATACCGCCAGCGTTACAGTCAACGATAATTTTCCGGCCAATATATCGCGCAACACAAACTTATATAGTCTGGGTGCCGGATTGCGTCTGGTCAGAAACAAGGATTTTAGCGTAAAACTCGATGTGGGCTGGGCGCAAAAGGCATTGCCCGGGACAGCCAAGCCGGTTCGCAGGAATGACGCGGCTGGCCATGCCTCCCTGTCTTACACATTTTAGAATATAGAGAAGCAATATTTTCCGGAGTATGAAGTCATGAGAACCTCTAAAAAGAACCTGCAAGTTTTTCGTTTGAAACTCGCTGTGCTGGCCATAGCCGCCTGCTTCTCGCCGCTGGCACTGGCGAACCCGGTAGGCCCAACGGTGGTGAGCGGCGCGGCAACTTTTGCCAACAACGGCAATTCTCTGGTGGTGACCAATACGCCGGGTGCGATAGTCAACTGGCAGCAGTTCAATATCGGTGCCGGGCAAACCACTCAGTTCGTTCAGCAGTCTGCGCAGTCTAGCGTGCTCAACCGGGTAATAGGCGGCAATCCCAGTCAGATTCTGGGTACTTTGCAATCCAACGGACAGGTATATCTGGTCAATCCGGGCGGTATCGTGTTCGGTGCCGGGTCGGTGGTGGATGTGGGCGGGCTGATCGCCTCGACGATGAACATCACTAATGCAGACTTTTTGATGAACCGGATGAATTTTTCCGGCAATAACGGCGCTTCGGTGATCAATCAGGGCACGATTACCACGCCATTTGGCGGCAGCGTCTACTTGATCGGCAACAATGTGACCAATCAGGGGGTGATTACCGCGCCGAACGGTGATGTGGTGCTGGCAGCCGGCAACAGCGTCAGCATGGTCAATAGCGTCACGCCTCATGTGAGTGTTACCGTGAGCGCGCCAACCGGACAGGCGGTGAATCTCGGTCAGGTCACTGCACAAGGCGGATCGATCAATATCTACGCCGCGATGATCAAGCAGCAGGGCTTGATCAGCGCAAACAGCGCCAGCGTCAATGCGCAGGGTCAGGTCGTGCTTTCTGCCGCACAGTCTGTCGATCTGAGCGCCGGCAGTGTCACCAGCGCCGCGAATTCCAGCGGTACGGGCGGCACCGTGCAGGTGCTGGGCAATCAGGTCAATATTGCCGGTACGGTAGATGCCTCCGGAGCTGCGGGGGGCGGTACGATACTGGCGGGCGGCGATATGCGCGGGCAGAATCCGTCTATTGTCAATGCGCAAAATACCGTGGTGACCGGTACGCTCAACGCGGATGCGACACAAAACGGCAACGGCGGTAAGGTGATAGTCTGGGCGGATAATTCGACGCGTGTAGACGGTCAGGTCTCGGCACAAGGCGGCATGCTGGGAGGCAATGGCGGCTTTGTTGAAACTTCGGGCAAGCAGACCTTGAGCGTTTCCACTGCGGCAAAAATCGGTGCACCCAAAGGGCAGGGCGGCACCTGGCTGCTCGATCCTCAAGCATTGATGGTGGTCGGTGCTGCAGCTATGCCACCGCCCGGCTATGTGCTGGGTGGAACCGCATCACCCTTCACCGCAGGGGTGAGTCCTTCCTATATTACTGATGCGGTGTTGCTCACCGCCTTGCAAGGCGGCGGTAATGTGATTCTGGATACCGGCGCGGGTCCTTGCGCTGTAGTTGGCACCTGTAACATCACCATTCAGGGTACGGCGACCGCACTGACAGGATTTGCACCGGGCGCGGCTACCACGCTGACGATGAATGCGGCCGATTCGATCAATATTTTGGCGCCCATCACCTCTGCGGGTGCCGCGTTTAACATGGTGTTGAACCACGGCGTGGGTTCCGGAACGGGTGGTGCGACCATCACGGGGGCGGGCGCATTCAACTTGGCTGGCGGTACATTGAGTGTCAATAACAACAATGCGCTGGGCATGGGTACGATCAACTTCATCAATGCGGGGGCCAGCACGGTCGGAACTTTCGATGCCGCATCGCTCAGTATCGCCGGGACCAGCTTTACGACGACCAATACGGCAGCTCCTCAAATATTGATTTCTGCCGTCACGCTGCAGGATGCGACTTCGATATTTAACAATGCGGTGCCGATCGACATTAGCACGCTGAATTTCGTTTCAGGCACCATCACCGGGGCCGGGGCGATCACCATACCCGCTGGTGGTTTTGTCAATGTCGGTGCAGCGGTGCCGCTGACCAATACCGCGTTGAGTTACAACGCGACATTTAGCGGCTCTACGCTGAGCAACAGCGGCACGATGACCATAGGCGCGGCAGCGCCAGCGCTCAGCGCAGGTACATCGACGCTGACGATAGGCGGAGTGTCTGTTCTGAATAACCTGGCCGGTGCAACCTTGAATCTGAACAACGGGGCGATGTCCGGCGGGGCGGGCGGTACTTTTAACAATGCCGGCACGATGAATGTGAACAGCTATAACGCATCGGCGGTGGGCAGTAACAGCATGTCCGTCGGGACGTATAGCAATTCCGGGGTCTGGAATATCAATAATCCGTTCTTTTTATCGGGTAGCGGTTCAACTTCGGGCACGGTAAATATCGCCGCGGCACCGGCAGGTACTCCGATGCTGGGGGGAATTACCGGAGGGTCGCATACTCTGACAGGCAATGCGAGCATTGCGGGAGCCGGGACGCTCAATGTTTCAGGTTTCTCGAATCTTTTGGCTATGGGTGTCAATTCGGTGTCCAACTTGGTTGTCTCTTCCGGAAATCTGAATGGTTCCGGCACATTGACGGTGAATAATCTGGATATTTCCGGGGGAGTGTTGAGTTTTCCCGGGACTTTGAATGTCACCAACAGTTACATCGACAATGGTACGGCGGGAGTGCAAAACGCTGGCAATATCAACATCACTCAGGCGATCGGCAATCTGACGATAGGCAGAGGAATTTCCGCTACGGGTACGGCGACCTTTAAATCGACGACCGGCAGTGTGGCGATCAACGCGCCCATTAATTCACAACTTGCGCCGGGCGCAGGTACGGTCAATCTGCAGGTTGGCACGACGATTTCGCAAGGCGCGGGGGGCTTTATCAATGCGGCCAGCCTGACGACCACCGCAGCGGGCGGCACTAACCTCAATCTCGCGAATACGGTGAACAGCTTTTCGGCTAGCGATACCGGTGCGATTAATTTTTGGAATACTGCACCGGGGATCTCGGTGATGCCCGGTACGCTGACGCTGGGGGCTATCAATGCACCTGGCGGTATCAATGTCACTAACACCGGCAATCTGACCGTGGGCGGGCCGGTTTCGATCGGTTCGGCGAACCTCGTTACAAACAGTACTCTGCATGCCTTAGGTGCCGGTGCCATGCTGACCAATGCAGGAACCATCACGATGGCGACAACGCCGAACTGTACGTTGATCACATGCAACGGCAACTGGCTCAATCTGAGTGCAGAGAGAATGACGTTGGCCGGCGGATCGATCTTGGGAGCTGGCGGCAATTTTGTGAATATCGGTACCGGCACGCAGGCAGTGAACCTGGGTAGCACGGTGAAAACCACCGCCAATACGTTGGAACTATCCAACGCCGATCTGGCGAGCATTACGGCATCTCATTTGAACATAGGCGGCGGCAGCATCACAGTCTCTGCGCCGATTACCTTTAGCCAGACTGGCTGGGTGGATTTGTGGGCCTCTGGAGCAGGTGGCACAGGGACGATAATCAATAACAGCAGCATCGCGGCCCCTAATGTGCCGAATATTAACATTGCAAATAATAATGTGAACCTTAATGGCGGATTGTCGCTGGGTGCGGACAAAATGATGCTGGCGGGAGGAACCATCAGCGCGCCAGCTGTAGGTTTATACTCAAATGCTATGACGGTGAGCGGAGCTGTTAATCTGGGCAGCACAACAGACAATGCGCTCAATACGCTGGAACTGTCCAATGCGGAGCTGGCTACAATCAATGCCGCTAATCTGTATATACAAGGCAACAATATAGTAGTTTCTGCGCCGATCAATTTTCTTCAGACAGGTTCGGTGGGTCTTGAAGCATGGAGTAACGGTTTAGCTGGTGCGGGTATGATCACCAACAACAGCAGCATAGCCGCCAATAGCGCAATCAACGGGTTAGGACTCATGGCCGATAAAATGGCGCTGGCGGGCGGAACCATCAGTGCGCCTTCGGTCTTTTTGTCAGGCATCCAGTGGGGTATGGGACTCATGGCTCCTGTACAGGCGGCTGTAGATCTTGGCAGTGCGACGGATTTGGCGATAGGCACGCTGGAACTCTCCAACGCTGAACTTGCCACCATTACCGCTGCGAATTTGCATATCGGCGGACCGACGGTGACGGTATCAGCCCCTGTAGCTTATGCTCAGACCTTGAGTCTTGGCGGCGATACGGTGTCGGATGTGGGTGGATTGAGTGGCATTACAGCGCCGATGCTGAACATCTCTTCCTTGCTGGGGACTTCCTTTACCGGAACCGGCAACCATGTCGGCAGCCTGATGGCATCCAATTTGACCCGCGGCAATATTTTGTTTACCAACAGTTTTGCGCCCTTTACGATCAGAGGCTTGAGCAACCCGGTCGGCAATATCGCTATCGACAACATCGGCGGCATCGTGGTGAACGGGCCGGCGAGTTCGTCCGGCACCTTCTCGATGTGGGCGCACAGTCCTATCACCGTGAATGCGGGGGCCTCGATTACCTCGGGAGGAGCGATGACGCTGACGGCAGGTTCGGTCGGCTCGCTGCTGCCTGCTGATGTGATCACGATCAACGGTACTTTATCCGGAGCCAGTATCGCGCTGGGGGGCAATAGCGTGGTGGGTAACATTCCCGCAGGTGCAACCTTGAATGTGGCGTCTCAGTTGACCGCAGCGCAACAGATCTGCGCTCAGAATCCGCTAACCTGCACTCAGACTACACCTGCGGTCACATCAACAACGACGGCGCCGGTTGCGGCTGTTGCCGATGTGAACCGTGCCGTAGGGGTGGTCGTCTACAGTTCGGGCATGAAGGTGAACGACGGGGTGGTGTGGATCACTTACGATGATGTGCGTCACTCCAGAAACGATGCGCGTCGGGCTGAGCATGAAGAAAAGAATGCAAGAGATCAGGTCAAAAATGCCAAGACACCCGAAGAGAAAGCTCGGGCGGAAAAACAACTGGAAGTAAAAGTTGTTGAAGCAGAAAACAAGAAGACAGACGCTCGTGTTCGCGAAACTGAATCGGAAGTGCGTGCGGCAGAGGACGAAGTCAGAACGGCTAAGAATCCTGATGATCGTCTGCGTGCAGAAACGCGTAAATCCGTTGCCGAGTCCAAGAATGCGGAAGCAGAAGTGAGAAAGGCCGAGGCAGAAGTCAAGCAGGCGGAAGTCGAATCCAAGCAGGCTGTCGACCCGGCCGCTAAAGCATTGTTGGAAGCCAGGAAGGTGGCCGCTGAAGTCAAGAAAGCGGAGGCGGAAGTCAAGAAGGCGCAGGTCGATGAGAAGAAGGCCATAAGCGAACTGAAGAAAGCCGAGGCTGAAGCCCAAGCGAGCGATGCGCCACAAGCCAAAGCTACCGTCGAAGTTAAAAAATCCGAAGTGGAAGTCAAGAAGGCCGAAGCCGAAGTGAAAAAGGCCGAGGTTGCGGCGAAAACGGCAAAAGATCCTCAGTCGAAAGAAAAGGCCGAGATCAAACTGGCAGCAGCTGAGTCTGCCAAGGCTGAAGCCGAAGCAAAACAGGCGGCTGCCGAAGTCAAGAAGGAAGAAGTGAAGGTGCAGGAGTCAGGGTCTGGTGCCGATAAGAGCCGTGTAGAAACCAAAAAGGCCGAAGCTGAAGTCAAAAAAGCCGAAGCCGAAATCAAGCAGGCTAAGCTGGAAGAGAAAACCGCAAAAAACCCTGAGGTCAAGGCCAAAGTTGAAGAAAAGATAGCCAAGGCGGAAGTGGCCAAAGCGGAAGCCGAGGAAAAAGCGGCTGAAATAAAATCCGGTGGCGATAAAAACAAGCACGAAGTTGAAGCCAAAAAGGCCAATGTAGAGGCTAAAAAAGCCAATCTGGAAGCCAAGGGGGAAAAAGACGAGGGGCACCGTGCCAGTGCTGAGGGTAGACGTGCACTGGCGGAAGCCCGGCGCGCCGAGGCTGAAGAAAAAGCGGCAATTGAGGAGGTAAAGATTGCCCGAGAGGAAGCCAAACAAGCCGCATCGTCAGAGAGCAAGTATGTCGCTCAGAAAAAGATCGAAGCGATTGAAGCAAAAGTAGAGGCCAAGCGCATCGAAGTCGCAGCGAAAAAAGCCGAAGTGGAACTGAAACATACCGAAGTCGCCATCAAACAACTGGAGGCGGAGGTCCAGTCGGCACCACCAGAGCAAAAAGCGGTACTGGAAAAGCGCATAGCCGAAAAACGCGAGGAGTTTAATCAAAAACGGGTAGAGGTGGAGCGCAAATCGGGTGAGGTTGCCAAGGTGAGTGCCGAAGTCAAGGCCAAGGAATCCGATTATAAGGAAGTAAAAGTCCGTCGCGATGACATGGCGATTGCTGCCTTCGCCGGTATCGATGTCAAGGCTATGAGCAAGGACAATGTGCAGCAGGCTTTGGCTGCACGTCACGAGTTTATGAAGGAAACGCTGGCACCCGCCTTGAATATACTGAAGGCCAATCCAGCGGCTGCCGATCTGAAAACTTGCGGGTCCGGAGGAGACGGGGTCTGTATCAATCCTTCCCGTGTACAGGCCGCTGCGAATCAGATGGTGGACGTGATGCCGCGTGTTCAACTGCCTACTTTTACGCCGACAACTTCGTTCCTGCCGCAAATTCAGAGAAAAATTGCGATCGTGATCGGCAACAACGCCTATCAGGATCCCAATATTCCATCGCTGAATGGTGCAGTCCACGATGCGGATGGCGTGGCGCAGATGTTCCAGGAAAAAATGGGGTATGAGGCTCGCGTGATACACAACGGTACACGCGCCGACATCGTCAATGCACTGAACAAGGTCGCTGATGAGACAGGCTCCAGAGACAGCGTCGTGGTTTATTACGCGGGTCACGGCTATCAGATGGAGGATACCAAGGTGGGGTACTGGATTCCGACAGATGCTACTACCAGCAATCCGGAAAACTGGATCTCCAATTCGGATATCAACAAGATGCTGACCAATATCCCGGCCAGACAGATGATACTGGTATCGGATAGTTGCTATTCGGGTTCGCTGACCAATGAGCAGAAGATAGCCAGCACTTCAGTTAATCAGCAAAATGTGGAGGATATACTGGCCAAGCGTTCTGTAACGGTTATGTCGTCAGGAGGCGAAGAACCGGTGATGGACGAGGGGCGTGAAGGGCACTCAGCTTTTGCCTGGCACTTGATGGATAAGCTGAGCCATGTGGAAAGTTACAAGAACGGTGCCGAGGTCTTCAATGCAGTGAAAGAAGGGGTGGCCAGCGATGGACTGACCCAGATTCCGCAGTATGGCGCATCGGTAACGGCTGGTCACACCCAGGGCGGCGATTATCTGTATGAAGTGAGAAAGTACTGATGGTATGAACTGTGTTTTCAGTAGCCCATGTTCAATTGAGGGGAATGTTTTGAATAAGATCAAGTTGAGTGCAGTATTCATCAGTATGTTGTCTTTTTCGGCGGTGGCAGAGGAGGGGGCGACCATTTCAGTGCGAGCTCAGAATCCGGGAAGTGCTACTCAAAACCCGGTTGCGCCAGCTGCGCCTTCGACACAGGCTAGGCTGACCTTCATGGATTCTAAGCTGTTCGACATGAGGTTGGGTAAAGAACTGGAAGCGGGTAAGGATGTCGTGGAAGTCGATGTTTCAGGACATGTTCCTTTGAGCAATATTCCTCCTCGTATCGACAAATGGATCGTGCGATCCGCCGAAGAGGGTAAGGTGGAGTTGCTGGCGAGTGAAGCTGCCCCGAAGACGCGTTTTCTTTTTAGCCTGATTCCCATGGTGTTCAACGCATATGGCAGCTACAAGAGTATGCAAGAAGAACGTCTGATCGATCAGGCTAAGCGTTACGACACCAAGATATATTATAAAAAGGACGACACAGGGGAGACCCTGATAGAAAAGATTGTGCTGACGAGGCGCAAGGCAAATTAAAGGCATCGCAAGGCGTAGCCTAATTCGAATGTGCAAATGTTGGAACAGGGAGAAATAAAGTGGAATTGTTGAAGAGGCTGTATGTGAAACTGGTAACGGGAGCATTGCTTTCCGTATGTTCAGCTTTCGTGCTGGCAGCTGAACCCGTCGCAATGGTAACCGATCTTAGTGGCGGGGCTCATTTAGGTGGGGCGAATGGAGCAAAACAACTAAACTTGCTGACCTATCTTCCTCCGGGAGAAGAGATTGTGCTCGATGCCGGCTCGCAGTTGGTGATCACTTACTTTGACGAATCTACGGAGTTCGCTTTTAAGGGGCCTGCGTTGATCGTGATACAGCCAAAAATGGCAAAAGTCAAAAAAGGTGCATCGGCCAGCATCCGTAAGCTGGATCAGGAAAAAACAGCGGGTGCGGCCAGATTTGCACGTAGCGGAAAGTTGGCCTTCGCGACGGTCGAGATGCGTGCAATCGCCGTTAAGCCCACGTTGTTGTCGCCTGTCAATTCAAAAATCGGGGTTGTTTCTCCCTTGTTCAGCTGGAAAAGCGTAAACGAAGCGCAAAGCTATCTGTTTGTGTTGAGCGAAGAGGGTAAAGAGCCTGTCTACAAGGAGACCGTGTCGGAGAGCTCTTTGAAGTTGCCAGATGAGGTGTCGCTAAAACCCGGTACTAATTATGTATGGAGTGTTGAAGAGACATTGAAAACGGGGGATAAAATGACTTCCAAGGCAGCGTTTACGGTTGCCGACGAAGAAGTCTCAGCGCGAGTATTAGGGAAGCAACCGTCGCACAATGCCAGATTTTCAGACAAGGTGACTTATGCTATCTTTCTCGAGTCTGAGGGATTTCGCGGGGATGCGAAAAATTTGTGGCGTGAATTGTCTGCTCAACGCCCGGATGATCCGAATCTGAAGTTTCGCGCACGTTAAACTATATTCTTGGAAGCAAATGTTGCCGTGAAGACCGTTCTCGAAGTGTGCGGCAGCTTGCAAATGAATCGGGGATACTCGTATTGCCTGGTAATGAGAGATGAGTCTCAGCGGGAGTTATTGCTCAAGGAGTTGTTGCGCTATCCTTGTGTGGGCATGGTATCCCGCGAAGGGGCTTTGCTGAGCAATTTGACGGCTCAGGAGAATATTGAACTTCCCCTTAGTTATCATCAGACTAATAGTGCGCGTCTGACCGGGTATCTACCGGTCCATCAATGTGGCCTGATTGATCGGTGCGGGCTCGACATGTTGCAGCGTAAGTATCCTGAACAAATGTCAGTCTATGAAAAAAGGCTGACTGGCTTCATGCGCGCAATGTCACTTGAGCCTGAATTGATGATATTTGACGGAATATATGACGGATTGTCGAGAAAAGAATTCGAACGGGTCGCGAGGTTCGATGAGGTGTTTCACCTGTTCTTCCCATTCAGAACCTCGGTGCTGTTGAGTTTCGAGAATCTTATCCATCCATCTGGCCAGCATCCCCGCATTATTGAGATGGAGGCCGGTGTTGATGAGTAGTGCTATGAGTCGCACGCGTGCGATGAGCCAGTGGTTCGGTTGGGGCGCGCTTGCGCTGTTGGTAGGCGTTGTTGTTGCGGTGTTGATCAAGCAGAATTACTTCAGTCAATCCACGACGTTGTATTTTTTTTCAGGCAATGGACAGGGATTGAATGTAGGCATGGCTGTCAAGCTTGCCGGTTTTAAGGTGGGCAGTGTAGAAAATATCAGCATCGACTCTCAGGCGCGGGTGAAAGTGGCGATGTCCTTGAGCAATGATTATATCCAGCTGGTCAGCAAGGATGCCAAGGCTCGTTTGATCAAGGAAGGCCTGATCGGAGAGAGTGTGGTGGAGATCGTTCCAGTTGAAGGGAGCAAAAGATCGGTTGCGCAGCACGATGTGCTGGTTTTTGAACGCGCGCTGGATATCGCCGAACTGGCTGAAAAGCTGGTAGATCAGGTAATGCCTATACTCGAGGACGTCAAGAAGATAACCGCGGCACTGGGCGATGCAGATCAGGATATACGCCAGTCCATGAAAAATGTGCAGCAAATTTCTGCTGAGCTGAACAAAACGAGTCAGAAAATCAATTCGCTGACTGCGGACAGTATGCGAACGATGGAGCTGGTGCATCACTCCACAGGGCTGGTGGATAGTGCTTTGCCGGGCATGCTAAGCAGTGTGCAGGAAAATCTTACTAACTTACAGGAAACTACGGCTCAAATCCGCAAGATGACCACGCCGAGAACGGGCAGCATTCCTGTAATTCTGAACAACAGCGACAAAATGATAAGGGATGGAAAAGATATACTGGGCGCGGCGAAGGAAAGCTGGCCGGTCAGCAGCATGTTGCCTGAGGTGAAACCCCGTATGTTGCAGCCAGATGCTTATGTTGAGCCTAGGGTGGAACGGTGAGCATGGTCTGGATCCGTTGCGCAGCGGTGTTGTTGCTGGCCGCCTGCAGTCATATGCCTCAAAGCGCGGCTTACAGGCAGGAATCGGAATACACCAGGCAGGGTGAAGCCGTATTCCAGAATGGTGAGTATTTGTTGGCAGTTGAATATTTTAATAGCGCCTTGCAAGCGGGTCATTCAATCGAGGATCTGGAGGGTGTTGCGATAAGTCGGCTCAATTTACTGAGGACGTATCAGGCGATGGGCGACATGGTGTATGCGCATCGCTATGCGGACAGCGTATTGAACGAAACCGCGTTGAGCTACCCGGAAAAATATCGGGCACTGGCGGCGATGCAAAAGTCGCTGTTGCTGGTGCAGGTGGGCGATTGGGAAATGGCTGCAGACTGGATAGAAAAAGCGGCGGTCTATTGCGGAATCAAATGTGAATATTCAGTCGTGATGTTCAATACCCGCGCTTTGATCGCATTGGGGCAGAAAGATGCCATCAATGCCGTTTTATTCGCTGAATCGGCGCTAAAAGAAAACAGGGGATATTCCGATGTTGAGCTAGCCAATTCCTTGCGTTTGCTTGGCAGGGCTAAAATGCTCACAAACGACTATCCGGGGGCAATCGGCATGCTGGAGCAGGCGCTACATAAGGATAAGCAGCTTGGGTTGCCAGACAAGATCGTTATGGACATGAATGCGCTTGCAAAGGCGCATAAGCAACAAGGTGACGGGGATAAATCTCGCGAATATGAAGAGCGTGCAAGATGGGTGTCTGAATGTGCAATAAAAAATCCATAAGACATCAAATGCTGTTGTTGAATCGACTTCAATGAGATACAGTAACCGTTAATCTCGTAAGGAAAACAAAAGTAATTCTGGGGAATATATTATGCCAAATCGATTTTTTCTGAAGCCACTCTGTCTGGGTTGTTTGGTGGTGGCCTGTGCGGGGAGTGCGGGTGCTGAAGATGTTTATTCATCCATGGTTAACAAGGCCAATACGGAGTCCAGGGTTTCGGGTGTCAAAGGATCTGCAGCGCTGGTGGCGGCCGCTCCCAAGACCGCGGCAACCAAAACGATCACCAGTTTTTCTCAGGCTTTGCGCTGTATGGATGAATTGTTCCTGCAGTATGGAAAGAAGGGTATCGTCGTGACCTCGACGGGTGTTCCGGATGCAACCGGTAAGGCAAGAGTCGGTTCCAAGGAGATGCTGATTACCGCGCTGTCTAAAATGACCCTGAAAAGTCGTGCCTTCGACTTTATCGACTATCACAACGATCAGGATGATTTATCCAATCTTTTTAACAATCGCGGTGTAGCTCAGGCGACCATGCCGGATTACTATATACGCGGCTCGGTAACGCAGATGGATGACAATGCGGTGCGCACCAACAAGGGTATGGGGCTGGCATTGCCGTTCATGGATCTGGGAGGGTCCAAGGACGAGGCCTTCGACGTTATCAGTATGGACATGAGTGTAGGTGAAGTGGCGACTCGTCGCATACTCGCGGAAACCAGTACTTCCAACACGATGATACTCACCAAAAGCGGTAAGTCGGGTGAGGCGGGTGGTAAGGTGGCCAAGATGGGTTTGAGTTTTAATCTGGATATCAGCAAGACCGAAGGGGTGGGCGCTGCCAGTAGAACCTTAATCGAATTGGGTCTGATAGAGTCGCTGGGTAAGTTTACCCGTGTTCCGTACTGGCGCTGTCTGGATGCGGATTCCACCAACCCAGCCATGATGGCGCAGGCTCAGGAGTGGTTCGAGACGGCCAAGCCAAAAGACCTGATTTTGTTCGTACAGCGAAAATTGGGCGGGATGAACCGTTATGCCGGGCCGTTGGATGGCGTGATGAATGCGGATTTGAAAAATTCGATCTCAGAATATCAGGCCGCTGCAAACCTGATAGCGGACGGGCGGGTGAATTTCGATCTGTACTACAGTCTGATAGACGACATACAGAATCAGCTGGCGGCTCTGCCTGTTACGGAACAGGTTAGAAATGTGCCTCAGGCGGTTTCAACTCAGGCCGCTTTTTCGGTGCGAGTCTCGACGGAAAAGGGCAAGCAGCCGAATTATCAGATTGGCGAAGCTTTGGGTATGAATGTGTCGGTAACTTCGACGGGGGCTGTTTACTGTTACTACGAAGATGCATCGAAAAATATCGCCCGGATATTTCCAAATCAGTTTTATGCCAATCCCAGGTTGACCGCAAGCAGTCAGATGCGATTGCCTAGCGGAGGTTTTAAAATCAAGTTCGACAGGGCTGGTACCGAACGGGTCGCATGCCTGGGGTCGGACCTGGAGGTCGTTGTGCCGTCAGCATTGATTGGAACTGCAGATCTGGTTCCTCTCCCGGTCAAATCGCTCGATGAGGTAATTTCGCAATTCAGAGGGGGAAATCCCGCCATCATGGTCGATCAGATTGTGATGACGATACGTTGATGGTGTGAAGGAGGAAATGATGAGACCGTGGGTGGTTTGCGCGATCGCGGCAGCTTTTATTTCGCAAGAGGTCTGGTCGGGTGAGATAGTCCTAGAAGGTGGTGCTCAGGCCGCCCGCGCCAGGGAGGCGTTGCATCAAGCGCCGGGGACTGTCAGCATAGAGGTTGTCGAAGAGGACAGTATTTTTCCTCAGCATGGCGGTGACAGTCTGCCTAATGCCAGGTCAGGCGAGATGCGAGACGGGGCTAGGGAGCGTCAGTCCGGCACGGTAGTATTGCCGCAAAGCGAAAGAATTGTGCCGCTGGATCTGCCTCCGGAATCTGCATCCCGTGAGGGAGTGGTCAATAATCTTTCCAGATCGCGCGCTTATATGAAGAATGCTCAGGGTATTGCAGGATTGCCGGTGGTGGCTTGCGACAGCTCCAGCAGTGTGAGTGGCCGCATAGGTGATGACAGTCTGTCCGGCAGCATCATCACCCTGATTGTCAATGGAAAACCAGTGAAAGCCAGATGTCGATGAAAGTTTGTCAACCGAAGCTTCTAGGGATGCGTTGTGTACTCGCAGTCATTGCCCTGTCATTCAGTGCAGGTGCTGCGGCGGGATACGAAATCAACATAGGTAGTAGCAACTCGGTATCAATTGAATCGGGTGAAATAGATGCCGATGCGCAGATAGAAGGGATTGCGATCATCAATGAGAAGGTTTACATCGATGGAGTGCAGGTTCCCAGGGGAAAGCGTGATGTGATTTCAAAAAAAAGTGGCAAGCATTACCGGATTGATTGGGGAAAAGACGGCAACGTGACGGTGACTGAAAAATGAAAAATTCTAGCCTGAAAATGTTGGGGTGTATTGTGTTATGCGCAGTGACTGCTGAGGCGAGTGCTGGAATCTATCTGGTTTACGGCAATACAGGCGCTAATCCCGTTGCAGTGGTTGATGAAGCCTCTCTTGATGCAAATGATGAGGGTTATCTGGTGCCACGAGCGCACGCCTGGGTTGCGGCACCCAGACCTTCGGTGTTGCCGCCTGTCGTGCCGACTTATCCTGTCGGAGGGTATTTGCCTTTGACACCGCTTTATATGCCAGCACCTACTGCGACAAAATCCCCGCAGTTGTCGCGTGTAATTCAGGGCGGGCATGCGTGGTCGTCTTATCAGGCGGGAAACAATGCCAGCGGCGTTGGCTTGGTTTATTCCCCTTACTATGATGCCAACGCGTCGGCCAGCCAGCGATCAGCCAGAGGCAATCGCGCCAGAGCGCAGGCGTTTCGTTTAGATTATTACAAGTAAGAGGAGCGAACGTGAACATAAATTTTTTGAGCGGGGTTAGACGGTGGCTATTGTCGTTGCTGCTGATAGTTTGTTCCGCACAGGCCGTAGCGCTGGACGTAGTCAGCGCTGACTTTCAAACCATACTCGACGCTCGCAGCGGTGAACTGGGTGTTTGGAATTACGCTGACAACCAGAATATATATGTGTTCGATTTCCCCAGCCTTGGGCAGCAGGGGCGTACATTCAACCGCGCCATGCAATTTACCGAGCAGTTTAATGAACCCTACAAGCGCGTTTTCAGTCAGGAGGAAATGAAAAGCTATCTCGACGCGATACGCCGCAATCAATCGAACTTTGCCTTTGGGCATGATTTTTTGGTGAGTGAACTGGTAACTTTTCTGAATCTCGCCTTGAGAGACAAGGTCGACTTGACACCTGATGAAGAGTTGATGCGCGATTTTCTGTTGACTCAGGGGATGATGGATAGCTGGCGCGGATTTTACAGGGCTAAAAAACCTGATGTCGTTATCCTGTCTATTCCGCAGGTACAGAATCCGCACGATAATGAGCCGCGTGTCAACGAGTTGGCTCGCAAGGCGATTTTTACACACGAGATCGCGCATGCCGAGTATTACGCAAATCCGTATTACGCAGATTATTGCAGAAAATTCTGGTCAGACAGGTTAACCGAAGCACAGCGCGGCGTTTTCCAGAAGTTTTTATCCAACTATAACTATTCAGTTAATCAGCAGGAGTTGCTGATCAATGAAATGCAGGCCTATTTGATGTTCACGCCGGATCCCAATTCGGTGAGTGCGAACAAACTGCACATCACGGATGAGGAGTTTGAGGCAATGAAATCCTTGTTTAGAGGTGGGCGTCCTCCCACAAAATTGCCGATGTGAAAGGAGATATGATGAGAAAATGCGTTTTATTGGCGATGTTGTTTGTGTCCCCGTTTGCGATGGCGCAAGTGAGTCAATCCGGGACTCGCATACAGGGCAATACGGAAATCAACGTTTCAACCCAGAATACGACGGCGATAGCTACTGGTGAGAACAATGTCGCGCGTAACCGTATCGGTGTAGTACAGGGAAACAAACGCGGTGATACCAAGATCACAGTCAATGCTGCGAATGTAACGACCGTAGCCGGAGGCCGAAACAAGAAGGCGTGTACAAATATCGGAGGAATAGTCAGTGATGAATGCAAATAAGTGGATAGTTATTATGGCGGCACTGGCTGTCAGCGCCAGTGCCATGGCAGTTCAGGGGCTGGATGCATCCGGAAACAGCAAAGTCAACAATTCGCTGGCTAAAAAGTGGTCTACCTCTAACACTTCGACAGATGGTTACAAGGCGCAACAAAACAATCGCGTGGTTAACGTGGGTAGCCGTCGCTCGAATGACTGTAATGTCAATGTTGGTACCGTCCAGCCGGGACAGAAGGCACCCAAGGAAATTGTGGTGACCACAAAAGAAGTTATTAACGTATGCAAATAGGGGCTGCTATGAAACGTAATGTGTGTTTGTTGTTTTCGGCCATCGTGTTTTCGACGTCTGCAATGGCGGACGATGCGAGCAAGCTCAAAGAGCTTGAGAAGGCAATGCTGGCTCAACCTGCCGGAGTTGAGATGGTGAAAAAGCCGAGGACGCGTGCGATCGTATTTGACGCCAAACCAGAAGCAGCGGAGCCGACTGCGCCAGCAGCTTGTGATCGGCTGCCTGCAGATGTTAAGTCGACGGCGGTAGATTTCACCATTGAATTTAAGCTGGGAAGCGCGCAGATCGCGCCATCATCTGAGAAAATACTGCATGAAATTGCAAAAATATTGGCGCTTAGCAAGAGTTGCGTCATCATTGAAGGGCATACTGATGCTACTGGAAATGCGGACAAAAACCAGTTGCTTTCTCGCGAACGTGCAGATGCTGTCGTAAATTATATTACCGAAAAGGACGGGCTTGAGAAAGCTCGATTAGTGCCTGTCGGAAAAGGCTCAAGTGAGCCGTTACAGAACCTCGATCCACGCAATCCGCACAATCGACGCGTGGTGTTTAAGGTCGTCAATTAATTGACGTTTATTAATATTTATAAGGAGAAATTCATGCGTTTATTCACACTGTTGTTGGCAGGATTGTTTGTCGCATCTCCCGTACTGGCTCAGCAAGCTCAGCGTTCCAGCAATCCTCAAGGCGTACAGATTCAGGGCAATACCGAAATCAAGGCCAAGCAGGAAAACTCTGTAGCGGTGTCTGTGGGTGAAGGTAATACAGCCAAGAATACGGCTGGAGCCATCAAGGGCGGTACACAGATTCAAGGCAATACCAAGATCAATGCCTCACAGAAAAATTCGGCAGCGATTGCGGTAGGTAAGAATAACAAGGCTTCTAATGAAGCTGGCGTTATCGGCGGTAACTAAATTTAACCACTTAGGAGAAAATATTATGAAACGTTCAGTAATCTTGATGGCTGTGTTGTCCGTGTTTGCTTCCGGAGCCGTATTTGCTCAGGCTTCTCAAGCGGGTCCTAAGGGAGGCATGTCATCTTCCAGCTCGCAAGGCGTGCAGATTCAGGGCAATACCGAAATCAAGGCCAAGCAGGAAAATTCTGTAGCGGTATCGGTTGGCGAAGGTAATACAGCCAAGAATACGGCCGGTGCCATCAAGGGCGGCACACAGATTCAGGGTAACACCAAGATCAATGCCTCCCAGAAAAACTCTGCAGCGATTGCAGTGGGTAAAAACAACAAGGCTGCCAACGAAGCTGGCGTCATCGGCGGTAATTGATCCGCCAATAACCCTCACTTTTCTATGATTTCCGGAAAAGACGGGTTTTATTTAAGGCCGCTCCCTTGTCGGGTAAGCGGCCTTTCTCATATATCGTTATGAAATTAATTCGATATTTGTTGACTATTCTGCTGGCCGTAGGTCTCATAGTGCCGGTCGGCTCGCAAGGGGAGATAAATTCCGTTGCGCTTGAAGTGAAGGGCCGGAAAATACAAGTCGAACTGGCAATGACCGAGCAAGCCCGAGCAAAGGGATTAATGTACCGAAATTCCTTGTGTTCAAATTGCGGTATGTTGTTCGTATTTCCCGCTGCGGACAAGTGGGCTTTCTGGTCAAAAAATACCCCTTTGGCGCTTTCAGTGGCATTTGTTGACAGGGCTGGACGTATCAGACAAATTGTCGATATGGAGGCCAACAGTATGGAAAATCACGTTTCCAATTACGATGTGACATACGCTTTGGAAATGAAGCGGGGATGGTTTGCTGATAATGGTATAGCTGTAGGTCAGATCGTTAGTGGACTGACTATATTGAAGTAGCTCAGCCTAAAACTGACAAGGGACGCAATTGAAACCAAACAAATCTATGAGGTTACTGCTGGCCGGTGCGGTGTTATGCCTGGCATTCGCAGCGCTGGTTCATGTGTTTCATCTTAGCGATACGGTGGATCGCATCGCGCTGGATACTCAGTTTAAGTTGCTCAGAGCGTATCACCCGCAGCCGGTTCCCAATGATGTGGTGGTGATAGGCATAGATGAGGCTACTTATGCCGCTTTTAGAGAACCCCTGGCGCTCTGGCATCCGCATCTGGGCGCATTGTTTACGGCCTTGGCGACGGCAAAACCCGCAGTGGTTGGGCTGGATGTGACATTGCCGGACAGATCGTATCATTTTTTGATTCCGAATTATGACCAGTCTTTGCTGATGGGGATGAAGTCCCTAAAGGCACAGTGTCCGATTCTTCTTGGGCGTACAGTGGATGGGGACGGAAATCCGCGCAAAATATTCGCCCCCTTTGTTTCAGTATCAGGGGCGGATTCGCTGGCATCTGTGATGTACAGTCCGGATGGCGACGATGTCGTGCGTCATTTTGAGGAAAGTCTGGGTGATGCAAATATCCCGGTTAAAACCATGGCTGGCAAAATGGCCGCCTTGCAGGGGAGTGGTGACAGGCAGTGGAAGGGTTTGATCGATTATAGCGTGGGCGATGCATTTTCCTACATTCCCTTTATCGATGTGTTGTCCTGGTACGAAAACAAGGAGTTTGCGAAGTTACAAAATGCTTTTTCAGGTAAACCCGTCCTGATCGGTGTGATCATGCCTTATACCGATCGAATATTATTTCCTGTGCCGCTGGCTTCATGGCAGCCGGAAATGACCAAGCTACCCGGCGTGTTGCTGCATGCGCAGGCCTATCGTTCCATGCAAATGCACGGTTTGATTCAGGAGATTCCGAGAGTGTATGTGCTGGTGTTGACTTTGGTCGGAGCCTTGTTTTGGTTGGGTAGAGTGGGATTAATCAAGGTTGTGCTGCTGTTTCTGTTCGTCGCTGGTTTGCTTGCGCTATCTACGCTTCAGTTGTGGCAAACCCGCTATCTTCCGGCAGGTGCGGCGTTGTTTTCCTGTCTGTTCGCTTTTATTTTTCGTGCAATTTATGAGGCTTTGCTCCAGATTAACGAGAAGCGTTTGCTGAAGGGGACTTTTGGCAGCTATGTAAGCCCGCAAATATTAAAGGAAATTATGGCGGGTAATATTAAACCGGGTTTGGGAGGTGAGCGTAAGCGACTGTGCGTGTTGTTTGCTGATATCAGAGATTTCACCACTCGCAGTGAAAAACACACCCCGGAAGAAGTAATTAGTTTACTCAATGGGTATTTTACAGAGATGACGGCAGCCATTCACAAACACGATGGCACGGTAGACAAGTTCATCGGAGATGGCATCATGGCATTTTTTGGTGCTCCTAAAGTCCTGGAATGCGCCGAGAGAAATGCCCTGGAAGCTGCGCAGGAAATGCTGGTCAGGCTGCATGAGTACAATGAGATACACGTGAAGCACGGACAGGAGCCCGTGAGAATCGGTATCGGTCTGCACACCGGGGATGTGATAGTCGGTCATGTCGGATCAGAATTGCGCAATGAGTATACCGCGATCGGTGATGTGGTGAATGCAGCTTCCCGCCTGGAAGGGATTACCAAGACTTTGGGTTACCAGATTGTTTGTTCTCGCGCGGTTGCCGAAGCGGTCGGTGCTTCAGCGGGTATGGTTGATCTGGGGATGCAGTCGATCAAGGGACACACCGATATGCATGTTTATGGCTGGAATCCGCCCCTGATTGCTGCAATTGAGAATACACAATGCGACAAGTCTGCGGAGCCTGTTGTGGTCTGATGACACATGGAGTTTAGAAATAAATATGGTTTCGGAGGCGGATATTGGACCTTGCTGATATTTATTATCTGCAGCTTAAAATGCATACGCCTGGCGCCGGTAGAAAAAGTATTTCATAAACAGCTACGCTCTTCAGGTTCCGAAGCTCTTCCTGTTATTGCGGTAATTGCCGTGCTGTGCGGAGCGCTGGTCGTCACACAGACCACTTCACTGGTTGGCGGTAATAGCGAATTGACGGTTAAGATGCTGATCTGGCTAGTGGTCAGAGAAATGGGGCCTGTTCTTTCCGCCATGGTGATCATCGCCAGGAGCAGTGCGGCGGTGGCCTCCGAACTGGCATTGATGAAGGTAAATCGGGAGTTTGAATACCTGGAGCGCATGGGGATTTCACCGCTGGAGTATCTGATCGTGCCGCGTGCTGCTGCGATCACGCTGGCTGTTTTAGCGCTGTCTGTGTATTTTCAGATCGTGGTGGTGGGCGGTGGGCTGGCAGTCAGTTCTTTGTTTCAAAATACATCGATGCTTGAGCAAACCGGCAGATTTTTGCAGGTAATCAGCGTGATGGATATTGTGATGGTGGTTGTCAAGGGCTGGTTGTTTGGTGCAGTGATCGCCGTAATTTCCTGTTACCACGGTTTTTTTGCCGAATCCAAGACCTCAGGGATTCCGAAAGCCGCCATACAGGCTGTGATCAAGAGTCTGTTGGCGGTCTACTTAATCGATGTCGTGTTAGCTTATGTGTTCAGCAAGATTTAGTTTTCGATTGAGGACGCGCGTTACAGGGAAAACTGGAAAATGCCCGGGGCAGTTTCCGGTCCCAGGTGATGCAGCAGTTCCGAGAGGATGTCACGAGCCTCGGTGCTGGCTTTTGCCGTGCCGTTGAAATGAAAACCGCCTGCCGCGGACCAATTACCCTGGCCGTTGAGTAATAAGGCGCCGTTTAAGGTGTTCAAGGTGGCCTGAATGGTGCCGGGGGCTGCAACCATGTCGATTTTATAGTTTCCCAGTGGACGAATGGATGCCATGGCGGATGCGGCCTGATTCCAGCGGGCAGTTGCGTTACCTTGTAACTGTTGGCCGTTATAGGACAGTTGAGCGCTTTCAATAATCAGATCGCCGCTGAACTGGGCGGGTTTTAGAAAGGGTGACAATTCGCTTATCGTTTTTGCGGGCAGAGTCAGCATCAAATTCGAAACAACGATGGATTCGCGAGCCATGGTGAGGGTCATGGGCACCTGCTTGTTTCCGTCTGACACGATACTGATCTGCCCCTGGGGTTTTATTTGCCAGCTTAGCGTATGCAGCGCGATACTCTGGTCGCGGCCGAGGTGAAGAACGGGGGTTGCACTGCCTTGCCAGATGGATCCCTGACAATTGGCCAGTGATATGTGTCCATCGCTGAAATGGCGTAGCGGACGATCGAGCAGCGATGCGGGTGCCGTGAACAGCAAGACGAATACGTAGCCGATGGCCGCTGTGAAAAAAATCTTCAAGGGTTGTTGCCGTTAGTCAAGGTTGCTCGGATGCTGACCATGCCGGGTTCGGTCAGCGAGGTGACGGCTGCGGAGTCTATGCGTATGTGTTGAGTTTCCTGTAATTCACGCAACCAGCGCAGCCACTTTTCAAAGGAGGCCGATGTGAGTGTGATGCGTACACCATTGGGCTCCTGAGCTGCGATGGTCGAGAGCGTCAGCTGATGTTTGACGGCGGACTGTTCAACGGCGATTTTGACCGCGGCAGCATCCATGACCGCTAAGCGGGGGCGGTGACGTATATCTTCGATCAGTGCCGCCGTATGGCGCACCAGATCAGCTTGCAACTGGAGTTGTGGCAGTGTCGTGCGTAATTTATTAACTGCCTCGTGAGAGGGTGACCAGAGCAGCAGATAACCTAGCACGGGTAATATAAATGCAGCACCTATCAGTATGCCGCGTCGTTCACCACTAGGTCGGGTATCCCAATGTCTTTGGCGAAGATTGTGCAATATTGTTTTCATCGCAGCCCTATTTGCGTGAGTGATATTTTTCCCTGCATGCCATTGCCGGTATCCTGTGTGTCGGTAATTTTTACCCCAAAACCTTGGCTTTTTAGCCTGGATTCGAGAGACTTAAAGTCTGCGGCTGGCTTTAGTGTGATATCGAACTCCATCCTGCCAGATTCGTAACTCAATCCGTGTATCGCGCCGATCTCGCTCAGAGCGCCTGTGTCGAGCATAGAGAGAAAATCCGTGTCATCGGCTAATCCGGCTTCGTGACGAAGTGCAGCGAGATTGCGCTGCATTTGCAGCGGCGCATCGACCAGCGTGCTGTCATCGCCAAAAACACGATGAAATATTTGCGTTATGTTCTGTGTCAGCGTCTGTTTTTCTATTGTGAGCAAAGCCCATTCAATGTGGGTGCCTATGACTTCTATGGTCAGAGCCAGCAGCAGGATTAATAAAGCGGGGCGCAGTTTGGACAAGCCATCGAACAGCCGCAAAGGGGGGGTGAATTCTCCGCAAAGCAGGTTGGGGGCGTTGACGGGTGCGTCTCGCCAGTCCCACTTTTCACCGATAACGAGCGGAACGGGTAAGTTCCAGGTAGGTGCCGCGGCGCTATCGCAGCGCAGTTCTATCCTGTCCGGCATGCTGACGCCGGAAAAACTGAGCAGCAGCGCCTGTGGTGGGCAGAGTGTATTGCCGTTATCGAGCGCCAGTCCCGTAGTAGATGAGGTGCGCAGAAAACCGCTGCTGCCATCCCATATCAATGCCCATGAGCCGGCGGATAAGGCGGGCATGAAGGTTTCGGCAATGACACGTCGTAGCGGATGGCCGGTAGATTTTGCGGCGACAACGATCTGTTTTAACCAGGATTTGGAGACGACAGACAAGGCAATCAGTTCCGGATCCGTAGTGTCGTTAGCGCTTGCGTGGATATCATCTGGATCGTTTAGGGTGTGCTCCTCGGCGATGAAGGGCAGCGCAGATGACCAGCGACGTTTATTGCCAGGAGGGCGCAACGCGGTGAAGGTCAGAACGCGATCTGCAGCCAGTATCCCTACGCAATTTCGATCCTGAGGGATGTCTGCCAGCCGTGAATGACCTTGTTGCAACGCGCGACCGGATTCGTCACACAGCGCCCAGTCACAGGTGCTGGAACTGTCGCGCCACAGGCCGGAAAAATAGATTTTTAACACGTTCAGTTCACCAACGATAAAACACCCAGCAATATTGGCTGATGGATTAAATAAATTGTCAGACTGTAACGTCCGGCCAGTGCAAGCGGCTTTGTCATGTTGCCCGGCTGATAGCTCATCCATGGGCCTGGCTTTGCAAGGAGTCTTTTTCCGAGAAATATTCCGGCTAATACTACGCCAAACCAGGGGATGAGTGGAACATAGTCTTCGGTAAAAGGCTTGTGGGTCATCAATCCTAGCCATTGTAATGGAGGGGCATCAAAAAAATCGTTGCTATACTGTATGCCTATCCCTGTTATCAGCAGTGCGGCAATCACGTTGATGCGCTCGTAACGAACAAACCATCTCCCCAGCAGGCTGGCAAGCAGAATAAAGTGCAGGATGCCAAAGAAAATATAGCTTTGAGGAAACATCAAATAGCTGCCAACTGAGACGGCAATGCATGCGGCAAGCAGTTTTGCTTGCCGACGCCAGAAAGATGCGGATGTGGTACGTTGAGAGTTCAGTACCAGACTGATGCCGACCAGCGTCAAAAACAAGCTTACTATGCCTGCGCGCAAGTACAGCCAGAATGGCGAGTTATTGAAATCCTGATGTATCCAGCCGTGGTAGTTCAGATCGAAGCTAAAATGGTAGCCTATCATCAGAACGACAGCCACTCCGCGCAACACATCAATGGCGGCGTAGCGTTCTGTATGGGATTGTGTTTTCATTGTACGCTCTGCCAAACGACGTTAGGCCAGCCACCGCTGCGCTGCAGCAGGGCCTGTGTCGTTATTTGAGAATTTCCGACGCGCGCCCGTCCGGTTACCCAAAAAAAAGTACTGGTGACGGAAAAGTCTTGACTGTTCAATTGCATGTCGTTTCGGGGTAGTCTTTGCGTGAATTCGATCACGTCCTTGTAGGGTTTTCCGCGTCGTTGTTGAATCATCATCCTTGCATCCGCTAAATTCAGGTTCGGAATCATAGCGGAGAGTACTTCGGCCGGGGCAAAGTTAACATTGACCGGCAATGAGACAGGAAGTACGCTGACAAAAGGGCGCAGGCGCTCTATGATGTTTTCGTTGTAACCTTTTATGCGTGATAATTCCCCTAGCTCTATCAGTTGCCTGTTTGCATTTCTATAGGGCTTAAGGAGAGACAGATAGTAGGTATCTTCAGCTCCTCCCGGATTTCGAGTTTCACTGTCGCTATCCATCCAGTCGGCCAATGCGTTGGCAAGTTCAGTCGACAGGCCCAGCAGGCTCAGGAGGCGCTGAAATTGGGCGATGTCGGGCGGGCTGCTGATGCCGTTGCGCACTAGATTGTTCAAATTGTATAAGCCTTGACGGTCTTCTATGATACCCATTACTTCACCATTGTCCACAGGCATGGCGGGCAGCCGAAGTGCCCACATTTCGCCGTCGTTGTCTGTGTTATTTGCGCGAACATCGTCGGCCAATACCGCCCTTGCCCAGTCGATACCGGCGATCCCCAGTCGTCTAGCCTGTGCCCGGTCGAACTGGCTTTGGACTTGACGCTGCCATAGTTGTTGCTGTTGCGCGATGTAGCTTGCCATCACGGTTGCCAGTGCCACGATGAGCAGAACCATGATAATCGCTACGCCATTTTGATAACGGATGGATGATTTTTGGCCGCTCATTGCAGTGAGAATAATCTTGATATTTTTTCACCGCTGATGAGGGTCAGCGTAACCTCAACGGCTTGAGGAAAAGCCGGCTGTCCTGCCGATGGCCACTGGGTTTGCCAGTTTTTGGAGGAATCCAGATAGCGAAGTTTGAATTCCCTGACTCCTTCCAGCAGGGGGTAGCGAATAATTTTTGTCCGTTCAGCCTGATCCAGTTCCGGCCAGCGCAGCAATAGAATTTTCCCCCGCTCCAGTCGATAAGCGATGCGTTGCGGTGGCAGCATGGTCAGTCCCTGATCCGGCATTCCGGCTCGAGTGAAAGTCAGCTCGGCATTCTCTTCTCCTGTTAAAACGGCATGTCCGATCCACTCGGGCAATGCCGTTCCATTGATGCCGCGCGTGCTTCGGTGTGTGGCTTGAGCGATGTCTTGCTCTAGGCGTCCGAAGAAAAAGGTCAGGTGCTGCCACTTTTGTGTCTCGGTTGAAACGCGTTCGCGGGCTTGTATGACTGCATTCAGGCCGTTATAGCCGCCGATGGACAGTAGCGCCAGGATCACCAGGGAAACCAGTAATTCAATCAGGGTAAAGCCCCCTGGGGCGAAAAATCGGGGTGCGCCAGTTTTCATCGCCGCGGAAACTCACACAGATAGCCGCTCAAGTGACGCAGGGCATGCAGCGGGTCATCTGCCGATGCAACGCTGATTTCGATGCGGCGGAATGAGGGGTTGGGCGTTGTGCTGATTTTTTCCACCCAGAGGAATTTGATTCCCGCCTGGGTTTCTTCGCCTTGTTGAGAGCCAACTGCCAGCCAGTCACCTCGCCCGGTATGCAGCACGAGGCGGTTTTGTGCCACCCAATCGGCCAGCAAACGCTGTCGCAAGGCATCGACATTGTTGGTGCTAGCGCCGGTTGCACGCAGTACGGCAGCCAGGGCAATCGCGAGGATGGCCAATGCGACCAGCGATTCGAGCAGGGTGAAACCTGTTTGCCGGTGCGAGGTCATGTGCCACCGGGCTCGTTATCAAGTTTCGCAGATACTACACCGGTGCTATTGCCGTTAACGCTGGCATTGCCGTACTGATTGCCCAGCTTTATGTGAAAAGGCAAGGTAAAGCCGCTAGCGCTGAGCGATAGTTTGTCACCAGGTTTGAGCGGCTGTTCTTCAATTTTTATTGAAGCTATTCGTATGCCGTCAGGTAAATCTCTTTGCCGAAACAGCGTGTCATTTTCCATGAGCACCCAGTCGTTGTAGTCATTCTTTTTCCAGAAGCGATAGTGCGATAACTCCCCGCTCCAAGCAATTGATCGTCCGCTTGCACGGGCTTCCAGCATCGCATTTTCCAGCAGCAGGGCGAGTTTGTTGGACTCATCTCTCAATGTTGCGCGATTATCCGGCATTAATTGCAGCATGGCCATGCCCAGGGTGATACCGATCACCACCAGCACGACCAGCAATTCGATCAGGGTGAAGCCGTGTTGGGGGCGGATCGGGAATGGGCTAGCCAAGGCCGGGGTCTTATAAATCCCACGAACCGATGTCCGCATCGGAGCCCTCTCCGCCAGGCTCGCGATTGGCACCATAACTGATGATATCGACATCACCGTGCAGGCCGGGGTGCAGGTATTTGTATTGACCTCCCCACGGATCTTTGGGTAGTTTTTCAAGATAGCCGTTGCCCTTCCAGTTTTCCGGGATTGGTGTCGTAGCTGGCTTTTTGACCAGTGCCTGTAAACCCTGCTCGGTTGTCGGGTAGCGCATGTTGTCGAGTTTATAGAGTTTCAAAGCCTGAGATATGGCTCCGATATCCTGTCTTGCTGCAGCGATGCGAGCTTCGTCCGGACGGCTCATCACTTTGGGTACGATCAACGCCGCGAGTACCGCGATGATGACGATGACGACCATGACTTCGATCAGTGTAAATCCGCATGAACGAGAAGAGCTGGAGGTTTTCATGTGTTGGTCTTTAAGAGCAGATTATGGGTAATGTCAGTGTAGCAAATTTGCCTGTATTTATGTACCACAGTTTCACGCCATTGCTTGCCATCTTGCAGGGAACTTGATCTGAGCGATAGAGTTTTGCGAATGATTGTTTATCGACCTCGTGGCGTTGCGTGAACAACTGGCGTGGGAGCGCGACCTTGCTATAATGCGCCCATGAATAAATATCTTTCCGATGCGCCGCGAGCGCTACAGTTGGGGCGTCAGGTTCTGGACATCGAGGCGGCGGCGGTGCAGGCGCTGAGTGCGCGGCTGGATCAGGGTTTTTTGCAGGCGCTGGATGTCATACTGCGTTGTGAAGGGCGGGTCATCGTCAGCGGCATGGGCAAGTCAGGTCATATCGCGCGCAAAATTGCGGCAACCATGTCCAGCACCGGTACTCCCGCGTATTTTGTACATCCGGGGGAAGCCAGCCACGGCGATCTGGGTATGGTGACCAGTTCTGACGTATTTATCGCGCTGTCCTACTCAGGCGAGAGTCAGGAATTGATGACCATCGTGCCGATACTCAAGCGTCAGGGTGCGAAACTGATCAGCATGACTGGAAATCCAAAATCCAGTCTGGCGCAGGTTGCCGATGTGCATCTGAATGCGGCGGTGGATAAGGAGGCCTGTCCGATGGGGCTGGCCCCTACCGCCAGCACGACGGCATCGCTCGCTTTGGGGGATGCGCTGGCAGTTGCCTTGCTCGATGCCAAGGGGTTCAACGCCGAAAACTTTGCCCGTTCCCATCCCGGAGGCAGTCTGGGGCGCCGTCTGCTGACTCTGGTGCGCGACATCATGCGCAGCGGTGAGCGTATTCCGATGGTGAATCGCGATGTGATGCTAAGCCATGCTTTGATGGAGATGTCCCGCAAAGGCGTGGGTATGACGGCGATCGTGGACGAACAGCAGAAAGTGCTGGGGATATTTACCGACGGTGATCTGCGCCGTACCCTGGAAAAGAGGCTGGATTTCGGCAGCACGCCGGTGGTGGAGGTGATGTCGACCAATCCGCGCTGCATAGGCGAGGACAGCATGGCCGTCGAAGCGGTGCAGTTGATGGAAGAGTACAACATCAACCAGATGCTGGTCGTCAACGAACAGCACCAGCTGGTCGGCGCGTTGAACATGCACGACTTGCTGCACGCCAAGGTTATATAAAACTGAAAAAAAGTGGCGATACTGCTCGTCACCCCCAACTTACCACTATCTGGAGATATGTGATGTTTATAAACCGGGCAAAACTGATCAAACTGGTCGCATTCGACGTGGACGGCGTGATGACCGACGGCGGGCTTTATCTGTCGGATTCCGGAGAGGAATTTAAACGGTTCAATTCTCTGGACGGGCACGGTATCAAGATGCTGCGCGCCAGCGGTGTAGAGGTCGCGATCATCACCGGACGCACTTCGCGTTGCGTCGAGATGAGGGCGGCCAATCTGGGGATCGCTCATGTTTATCAGGGGGTGGAGCGCAAGTTCGAAGCCATGCTCGATCTGCTCAATAAGCTGAATATGACGCGAGATGTTGCCGCCTATATGGGGGATGATGTCGTCGATCTTTGCGTCATGCGCCATGTGGGGCTGGCGATCACCGTGCCAGAATCGCCCCAGCTGGTGCGAGAACATGCGCATTACGTGACTCAGCGCGGCGGCGGGCAAGGCGCCGTGCGCGAAGCGTGTGAGCTGATCATGTCGGCACACGGCACACTGGATGCTCAGCTGGCACCTTATTTGGCATGATATCCCGCTCGCGTCACTGGCTGCCTTTATTGCCGTTGCTGCTTCTGCTCGCCTTTGTCTACTGGCTGGACAGGCAAGTGCAACAGCAGACGGCAGCGACGGTCAATAAGGAGCGTCACGATCCGGATGGGATTATGGACAACTTTCATTCGGTCAAGATGAATGAGCAGGGCGTGCCGCGCTTCTTGCTGTCGGCAAAGCAGATGCGGCATTATCCGGATCACGACAGCACCGAATTGGATATGCCACGCTTTACCCTGCTGACAGCGGGCAGGCCGCCGCTTCATATGGAAGGAAAAATCGGCACGATCTCCAGTAAAGGCGATGAGGTTGTGTTCGAGCGTGAGGTTAAGGTATTGCGTGAGGCGGTAGATTCGCAGTCGGCAATGACGCTCGACACGGAATATCTGCGCGTTTTGCCCAATCAGGACAGGGCGGACACCGACAGGGCGGTCAAGATGGTCGATGCAAACAACACCGTGCGCGCAATTGGTCTTGAAATGGACAACAAGGCGCGTACGTTGAAATTACTCTCACAGGTCAGAAGTGTGCACTATGCGAATTAGGCTGCTGTTATGGATGGTTCCCTTGTTATTTTGTCAGGCAAGTCATGCTGAACGCGCGGACCGCGAAAAACCGATCGAAATCGATGCCGATCAGGTTCTGGTGGATGATGCAAAGCAGATCAGCACTTTTACCGGGAAGGTGGTGTTGATTCAGGGCACCATGGTGATACGCGGTGACAAGGTCGTGGTGGTTCAGGACAAGGCCGGCTTCAAGCACGGCACCGCATACGGAAAAACGGCCAGTTTCAGACAGAAACGGGAGGGGCTGGATGAATACGTGGAAGGATATGGCGAACGCATCGAGTACGACACCCTGGCGGATACCGTCGACTTTTACGTGCAGGCCAGAGTGAAACGCGCTCAGGATGAAGTGCGCGGCGAGCATGTGACTTATAACTCCAAGACGGAAATTTTCCAGGCGGACAGCAAGGATGCTCAGGGGGTGCCCAAGCGGGTGCATGCGGTGCTGTTTCCCAAGGCCAAGGAAGAGGGCAAACCTGTGGTAGATAAAAAATGAGCGAGTTGCGGGCGGTTGCGCTGAAGAAAAAATATGGATTGCGCACCGTGGTGCAGGATGCTTCCTTGTCGGTCAAAAGCGGCGAAGTGGTAGGGCTGCTGGGGCCGAACGGGGCGGGGAAAACCACTTCGTTCTACATGATAGTCGGTCTGGTTGCGGCTGATGGTGGAAAAATCACCATAGACGATCAGGATGTTACTCGCATGCCGATACATCGCCGTGCGCGCCTGGGACTGGGCTATTTACCGCAGGAGGCTTCCATATTCAGACGCATGACGGTTGCGCAAAATATACAGGCCGTGCTCGAACTGCAAAATTTGTCCGATCAGGAAACAGAAGATCGCCTCGAATCGCTGCTGGATGATCTGCACATTCAGGGTATCCGGAATAATCAGGCGGTCAGTCTGTCAGGCGGCGAGCGCCGCAGGGTGGAAATTGCAAGAGCGCTGGCCACCAATCCGCGTTTCATCCTGCTCGATGAGCCTTTTGCCGGCGTCGATCCGATAGCCGTGCTGGATATCCAGAAGATCATCGGATTTCTCAAAGAGCGCAACATCGGCGTGCTGATTACCGATCACAATGTGCGCGAAACGCTGGGGATTTGCGATAGAGCCTACATCATCAATGCAGGATCGGTGATGGCAGAAGGCAAACCGGATGAAATCATCTACAATGAGGGTGTGAGAAAAGTCTATCTGGGCGAAAACTTCAAACTTTGAGGTGAGTCCGGAAGGGCGTTCCAGGTGCCGAGCAATAAATGAAAGCCTCCATACAATTACGAATGACCCAGCAGCTGACGCTCACCCCGCAGCTGCAGCAGTCCATTCGATTGTTGCAATTATCCACACAGGATATACAGCAGGAGGTGGCGCGCCTGATAGATGAAAATCCCATGCTGGAACTGGGGGAAGAAGCCGCCTTTTTTTTGAATGACTCGCAAGTTGCGGTTTCGGAAAAAAACGACGACGAACGGCCCGATGAGCGCCTTGAAGAGGCCAGTTTTGAGGGAGTTGTGCCAGATGATGAGAGCTATCCGGAACAGGCGGCGCTGCAGGCCAGTATGCGCGAGTATTTGCACAGCCAGTTATCGGTGAGCCAGCTGGATCGTCGTGACCGTCTGATTGTCGGGATGCTGATCGATGCGCTGGATGAAAATGGCTATCTGGCGCAGGATCTGTCCGAACTGGTCGAGATATTGCCCGCAGAAATGGGCATCACGCTGGATGATCTTGAGACGGCTCTGGTTCAGTTGCAGTATCTGGATCAGCCAGGGTTAGGTGCCAGAACATTAAGCGAATGTCTGCTGCTGCAACTGAAGAGGCTGCCTGCTGACACGCAGGGTCTGATGCTGGCGATGGCTCTGGCTCAGGAATACCTCGATCTGCTTGCCGCACATGACTTTGCCAGAATTAAGAGGTTGCTGCGCTGTTCGGATGAAATGTTGCGTGCCGCGCAAAATCTGATACTCAGCCTCAACCCTAAACCCGGTTGCGAATTTGACCGGAGCGTGGCCGATTTTGTAGTGCCCGACGTGATCGTCGAAAAGCACAAGGGAGGCTGGCGCGCCAGGCTCAATCAGGATGCGATGCCTAAGCTGCGCGTCAACCAGATGTATGCGAATATACTGCAACAGCGCGACGACAGATCCGGCGCGCCGCTGGTGTCTCAGTTGCAGGAGGCCAGCTGGCTGATCAAGAGTCTGCGGCAGCGTTTTGAAACGATACAGCGGGTGGCTCAGGCCATTGTCAACCGGCAGGGCGCATTTCTGGAGCACGGTGAAATTGCCATGAGACCTCTGGTATTGCGCGAAATAGCCGATGAGCTGGAAATGCACGAATCAACCGTTTCACGCAGCACCACGCAAAAGTACATGCGTACGCCGCGCGGAATTTATGAATTTAAATATTTCTTTGGCAGCGGTCTGGTCACGGAAAGTGGGGGCATCTGTTCTTCTGCCGCAATACGCGAACTGATTAAACAATTGGTCGGCGGCGAAGATCCGTGTAAACCACTGACGGACGGACGGATGTCAGAAATCTTGGCGCAGCAGGGCATAGTCGTTGCCCGACGCACCATAGCAAAGTATCGGGAAGC
>CAYPIG010000004.1:39064-59281 GCA_964410705.1 uncultured Gallionella sp. | reverse complement strand
AAACTGGTAGCATGAACGCTGTCCCTTGGAAGACGAAAAACCGGGGGAAGCTCAGCCAGTAATGCGCAACTTCCCATAATGAAAGGTTTTTGATGTGGACAAGCATGGCTAACCAATATTCGAGTTACAAGAAAACGGGTATATACTAGCTGAAAATTTATTTAGCTGGTAAATTGCAGTGAGATTTCTAAGTGATAATTGATTGGGTATGTTATGTTGAATAATCCACAAGGAGTTGGTATGGCTGATGTTTTTGGATTAAACCGTGAAAAGTTGATTGCTAAATCAAAAGTTCGCGAGATATTTACGCCATCTCGACCAATTAAAGCAATGGATTTATTACGTGGAAGAGACTATCAGGTCACTCGTCTAATTGAAATTTTGAATACTCCAGGGCAGCATGCACTCTTGTTTGGTGATAGAGGGGTTGGCAAAAGCTCCCTTGCCAACATAGTGCGTGTTGTTTGTGATGTACATAAATATTTTAACGAAAAATCAATTTTTTTTAAAACATGTTCTTCTGAAGATACTTTCGAATCTATTCTTAAGGATCCGTTAAGTTCTGTTGGTATAGATATATCAGTTATTGAAGAGAGTAGTTCGCACAAGGAAAAGGGTGGGGCGAAGTTGTCGGCCCTTTTTGCTAATGCAGATGTCGAGTCAGCTAGGGAAACTGGTCAGAAAAGAAAAAATGGATATACGGTTTCAGGTGTGGCTGCTGCACTGAAAAAACTTAAGGGTCTTCTAATAATTGACGAAGCGGATTCAATTGCTGATCATCAAGTTAAGAAAAAAATTGCTGAGTTAATGAAGCAACTTAGTGATGCAGATTCGTTGTTTAAAATACTCGTTGTTGGAATTGCTGATACAGGTCAAAAATTAGTTTCCGGTCACAAATCTGTGGAGAGATGTCTTGGTGAAGTGAAGCTTGATAGATTGGGTACTTCAGAACTGCGGCAAATTATTGAAGTGGGCCAAACTAAAATTGTCGGTCATAAAATTGCATTTGACGGTAGTGTTATTAATAGTATCGTCGATATAAGTAATGGATATCCATATTTCACACATTTACTTGCTCTGAAGTGTTGTGAGGATGCTATAGCCTCTGGCAGTATTACCATAAGGGGAGAGGATCTAAATAGGGCAACAATTAATGCAGCAGAAAGCGCGGAGGGGGCTTTGAATGGAGCATACAAATTTGCAGTTCGTTCAGCTTCTGTTCATGGTGATCTATATCGAGTAATTTTACTTGCAGCAGCTAGAATGACTACGCATGAGTTTACAGCTAAGAATTTGCGTGGTGAAATATGTAAAATTTACGGTAAGGATGTTTCTCAATCTAGGCTCTCCAATTTTTACTCAACTCTGATAACTGATAGTGACGACTCTATTCTGCGTAGAGTAGGGAAAGGTGTTTATTGTTTTAACGATCCGCGCTTCCCTAGCTTTATTCGAATCGTAAATAGCGACACTGGGCACAAATAGGCATGCTGTAAATTATCGTAATGCTCAAAATTGGTTTGTTGGGGCTAATATTTTTATTTTGTGTCTGTAGCCAAAACGTAGCTACGGAGAAATTGCTTCCTAGTGTTGCTGTGCTTCCTGTAGCTGCCTTAAAATCATTGCGGGTGATGCAAGGCTTTGATTAATATAAATATAGTTTTATATGGCGCGTCTTGTGATTCCTGTTGTCGTGGGTTCGAGCCCCATCAGCCACCCCAAATAAAACCCGCTAATTCAATGAGTTAGCGGGTTTTTTATCGTCTGTCATTCTGGGAAAATGGGAAAATTTTCATCGGATTGAGACTTGTTTCAATGATTTTTCCCGATAAATTTTCCCAGGTGAATTTTCCCGGTCATGCGATCATTGGGGAATAGGGGAATGAGTCCGGCGGAGATGCGAATGAAAATACGGGCCACAATTAGCGATCAAGACTTGGATGCTGAAATTGATAAAGCCACCCAGGCGGGCATTGCTGCGCTGCATGAGGTGCGTGCAATAGAGGTGCGCTACCATGCCGAGCATAGACAGTTCAGCGTGTGGCTGGCCGACGGCAGTACCTTCACCTTTCATGCCGACCGAGTGCATGGGCTTGCCTGTGCCACCAACGATGCGCTGGCTGAGGTGCAGATACTCGGTCAAGGCTTTGGCTTGCACTGGGATACTCTGGATGTTGATCTAAGCGTTGCATCGTTGCTTGACCTGGCGCTGGATCATGCCGACAAAGCCGAGCTGCGATAGCAGCAAGGCTTTATAGCCACCCAGTAGCCACCCTAATAAGGGGGGTATAAATATGCATTGATTTGCGTTGTCACATGGATTGATATAATATCTCCCAAAATGGGAGATATTGTTTATGCGGGTAGTTGCAAAGAGTACCTTAGTCAAATTTTGGATACGCCCTGAGTATGCGGATTCAAAAGGCGCATTGCAAAGTTGGTTTGATGAAGCAAGTAAGGCGAATTGGCTAACACCGCAAGATATTAAAAGTCAGTATAGAAATGCCAGTATTTGTGGGAACAATCGAGTGGTGTTCAATATTTCTGGCAACAAATATCGACTGGTCGTGGAAATGCAATATCGTGCTGGAATTGCATGGGTCAAATTTATTGGAACCCATGCGCAGTATGATCAAATCAAGGTGGAGAATGTTAATGAATATTAAGCCAATCCGAAGCGATGCTGACCTGCAAGCCGCTTTTAAACGCCTAGAGGTTGTGTATCAGGCGCAAGAAGGTACGCCGGAATCAGACGAGATGGAAATTCTTGTGACCTTAATTGAGGCTTATGAGAACAAGTATTTTCCGATGGGGGTGGCTGATCCCGTTGAGGCTATCAAGTTCAGGATGGAGCAACAAGGTCTTACTCAAAAAGATCTTGAGCCATTTATTGGCAGTAGTGGTCGCGTCTCTGAGGTGCTGAATCGCAAACGCCGTTTAAGTCTGCAAATGGTCAAGCGCTTGCATGATGGGCTGCGTATCCCTTATGAAAGTCTTTTAGGGGCAGCTCACGGTTAATTTGTTCTCCCCAAATTGATCAAAGATAAAGCGGCAGCTGTTAGCGGGGAATTTGGATTATGAATTATTGTGGTTTGAGGCAGGTCGTCAAAAATGGACACGGGTTCGCAACAAGGTGTTCCGAACAGAGAGTCTGTGAAGAGTTTAGTGAGCGGCCGGGATTTTCGCGGGTGCAGGGCAAAAAGCCATGCGGCTTCCCCGCAAGCCAAATACACAATTCCGCCGTTTTCAGGCGGAATTGTCAAAACGGAGTCAAAAACTGGGGTTTTTAACCTAACCTCAGCCTCAGTTGTCTCTCATCTTTTCGGTAATGATTGCCACTGTGACGCCAATGACTGCGGCGATTCCGATAACGATGAGTATAGTAGATAAAAAGTTCATTCAGGTCCCCTCCAGATTGGTTGTCAATGGGTGAAAATTCATCCCGGCGAGAATTTAGCATAAATTTAATGGATGTAAAATAACCCTGTCAGTCGCATTTCTATCATTTTTTCGATGTTTCACTTTAGGGGCGGTTAAACTTTTCGCTTGCCCTGTTTAACCGTATGGCTCATTATGCCAAGAGGGTTGATTTGCCGGATTTGCAGGCCTTATTTCTTTAAATGGCAGCCGAGGTCAGTCGTATGAGCAGTAGCCGCATTGAGCAGGAGTTGCAAGAACTCCGGGGCGTTGTCGAGGCTATCGATGACGCCATAATCGCTCATTCCCCATCGGGCGTAATTGACAGATGGAGCCCGAGTGCGCAGCATATTTTCGGTTATACCGCTCAGGAAGTCATCGGCAAGCCGTTCGACATCGTCGTTTCCGGAGCCGTTCCGCCGGGGGCTGAGCGTATCGAGGCGGTCTGGCGGCATAAAAATGGTCGACCGGTCCACATCCGCGCTACGCGCTGTGCGGTTTCAGATAAGGCGGATCATACGGCCGGTACGACGTATATTGTTCGTGATATCACTGAGAAAAAGGCATCGGAAGAGCAATTGCGCATCGCAGCGGCGATCTTTTCCATACATGAGGCCATTGTTGTAACCGATGCCCACGCCAGGATCATTCGAGTCAATCAGGCATTTGAAGACATTACGGGTTACAGCGCGGCTGAGGCGCTTGGACAAAATCCGCGCATGCTCAAATCAGGCCGCCATGGCGAAGCATTTTACGAGTCGATGTGGCGACAACTGCTCGATAGCGGTTCGTGGGTGGGGGAAATCTGGGACCGGCGCAAGTCGGGCGAAGTCTACCCGAAATGGCTGTCAATATCGGTGGTGCGCGATGCGGCTGAAAATATTACACACTATGTCAGCAGTTTTACCGATATATCCGAACGCAAGGCTTCCGATGCGCGCGTGCAGCACTTAGCTTACCATGACGCCCTGACCGGACTTGCCAACCGCTTCAGTCTGAACGAGCGACTGGCGCAGACGTTGGCGGCATCGAAGCGGGGCGGAAAAATGCTGGCGTTGATGCTGCTGGATCTGGATCACTTCAAGAGCATCAACGATACGCTGGGACATCCGGTTGGCGACCAGTTGCTGGTGCAGGTTGCGCAGCGTCTGGTGGCTTCAGTTCGGCAAAGCGATATAGTCGCGCGTCTGGGGGGCGATGAGTTCGTCATTCTGTTGCCCGATATAGAGTCTTCCACGGATGCCGCACATGTGGCAGCCAAGGTGGTCGAATCCATCTCCGAGCCTTATTTCATCAGCAATCATGAATTGCGCACCTCCCCCAGTATCGGTGTCTGCCTGTATCCGGACGATGCGACGGAAGACCAGGAGCTGATCAAGAAGGCTGATCTGGCTATGTATCACGCCAAAGCCAGTGGCCGCGGGAACTACCAGTTTTTTAACGAAGAAATGCAGCATGCCGCATTGCAGCGTATCCGCATCGAGCGGGATCTGAGAGTCGCGCTGGCCACCGGTCAGTTCCTGCTTCACTATCAGCCGCAGCTGGATCTGCGTACCGGCAGGCTGGTCGGGGTGGAAGCGCTGGTGCGCTGGCAGCATCCCGAGCGGGGGCTGATTTCTCCGCTTGATTTTATTTCCATCGCGGAGGAGTCGGGTTTGATCATGCAGCTGGGGGACTGGGTGATCCGGGAGGCTTGCCGGCAACTGGCGGTATGGCGACGAGGCGGCATCGATTACATAAAAATGTCGGTCAATCTGGCAGCCAGTCAATTTTCGGATGTCAATCTTCCCGCGCGCATTCAGGAGATCATGGCGATAAACGGCTTGCCTGCCGATAGTCTGGATCTTGAGGTGACCGAATCCATGATGATGAAGTCGCCTTCCGATACCGTGGATATGATGAAGATTTTGACCGAGCAGGGCCTGTCCTTGTCGATAGATGACTTCGGCACGGGTTACTCTTCCCTGTCTTATTTGAAGCTGTTTCCGATCAGCACACTGAAAATCGACCGCTCTTTTGTTGAGGATATGGATCAGGATGATGCGACGATTTGCGATATCACGGTGCTGCTCGCCCACAAACTGGGTATGAGGGTGGTTGCCGAGGGGGTGGAAACGGAAGCTCAGCTTAAATATCTGCTCTCTATCGGCTGTGAAAAAATCCAGGGGTATCTGATCAGTAAGCCGCTGCCTGCGAATTTGGCGGAGGAGTTCATGCGCAACTATGTCGATATGACCCATCTGGGCACCATCGATATTTGGTGTGCCCAGACGGAATGAGGCGCGCTAGCGGTTTTTGGTTCTGGACAGAAATACCGTGATTTCTTCCCTGTCGTGGTAGAGCTGCTTGGCAGTCATCTTGCAGGCGATTCCTTCCATTTCGAGGCGGTTTTTGATGCCGCCCAGCGCCGCATCCAGCGCGCCCACCCGCTGTTTCATGGGCAGTTTCAGGTTGAAAATCGCGTGTTTGCACCAACCCGCAGCAAACCAGTTTCCTATCAGCTCGGCTACCTTGGCGGGTTTTTCCACCATGTCGCAGATCAGCCAGTCTACCGATTTCTTCGGCACGAACTTGAAACCGTCCTGCCTGAGATGTTCAACCAGCGGGTGCTTTTCCATCAAACCCTTCATCGGGCCGTTGTCCACCGCACTCACGCGTATGCCGCGTTTGACCATCTGCCATGTCCATCCGCCGGGTGCTGCCCCCAGATCGACTGCCGTCATGCCGCTGCGCAACAGCCGGGTCTGTTCGCTCTTGTCCATAAATACTTCGATGGCTTCGGCAAGCTTCATGGTGGAGCGGCTGGGCGCCTCAGCCGGCATAGACTGGCGCACTATGCCCATCAGCGCGTTTGCGCTGTTATAGGGATCGCTCGTGCCTATCAGCACGGAGGATTTGTCCGGGAAGAATACATGCAGGCGAGGCAGGAGTTTGCTTGCTGCCGGGTCGTTATCGGTTAATTTCCCCTGTTCGCGCAGTGCTGTCTCCAGCAGGGGTTGAAAACGGCGGGTAAAGGCGGACAGAGTCTTGCCGTCGTTGGTATCCGGCACCTCCAGCCACATCGAACTGAAGTTGCCCGGCAGATTGCCGATGGCGGCCAGTATCGGCGTCAGACGGTCACGCTCGGATAGTTCGGGGATGGCGCAGTGCAGCCTGATCAGCTGGCGGGTAAAGATCAGCTCGCGGTAGGCGAGCGGCTGTTCGTTGATGCTGATCAGCGCATAGCCGCTGTTGTCGACAATGCCGGGCTGTTCGGCCAGCACCGGACGAAATGCGCGTGCCTTGCCGATCGCTTCCTGTGCTGCGTCCTTCTCGAATCCCGGGCGGCAATACAGCAGCCACTGGGTCAACTGTGCGTTTTGTCGCGGCGCTTCCTGCCGCTCAGGCGATTTGACCGGGGCGGTTTCGAGCAGACGGCTCAGCTTGGTGCCGACGCGGCGGGGCTTTGCGGCCAGATCCTGTGTGGAAAACCCTTTGGGTGGCTTTGCCGGACGGCTAGCTGCGCTACCGCGCGCATCGGTGTTTCGACGCGGGTCGGATCTGGAAGGTTTTTTTTCCGGTTTGGGGGCGCTCCGGGTCTGAGCCGGTTTGATTCCGTCGCGTTTTACGGATTTTGATTTGGTTTGCATAACGCGTATTGTGGCACAGGTTTGGGAGCAAAGCGCGAAGATGGTAGTATCCGCCTTTTGCAAAGCTGACCACCATGAGCAAACGCTACGATTTGATCGTATTCGACTGGGACGGGACGGTGATGGATTCCACGGCGATTATCGCAGCTTCCATTCAGTCCGCATGCCGTGATCTGGATCTTGACATTCCCGACGATCAGACCGCACGGCATGTGATCGGTCTGGGGTTGATGCAGGCCTTGCGCCATGCGGTGCCGGATGCGCCGGAACACCTGTATCAGCCGCTGGTCGAACGCTACCGCCATCATTTTATGGCGCAGAGTCAGGCCATCCCCCTGTTCGAAGGCGCGCGCGAGACCATCATCGAGTTGCATGAGGCGGGTTACAGCCTGGGCGTTGCGACCGGAAAAAATACAGCAGGTTTGCAGCGTGCGCTGGACTCCTGCGGGATGGGGCCATATTTTCATGCGACCCGCACCGCCGAACAGACTTTTTCCAAGCCGCATCCTGCCATGCTGTTGGAACTGATGGAGGAATTGGCTGTCAGTGCGGAGCGCACCTTGATGGTGGGCGACACCACGCACGATGTGCTGCTGGCGCAGAATGCGGGCGTGGATGTGCTGGCTGTCTCGTTCGGTGCGCATCCTGCCGAGCAGCTGCAGGCGCTGCAACCTCTGGCTTTGCTGGATGACTTTACACAACTGCGCGCCTGGTTCAGGGCGCACGCATAAGGAAATAAATATGTCGGATCAAAACTGGGAACGCGGCGTGCTGGAAAAGCTGGCCATGAACGCCATCGTCGAGCAGCGCCGCGCGCGTCACTGGAGCATCTTCTTCAAGGTGCTGACTTTCGGTTACCTCTTTGTCGTCCTGTTCATCATGATGGGCTGGTTCGACAAGAGCGAAACGGCGCTGGGCAGCGGCAAGCACACCGCGCTGGTGGATATGCGGGGGGTGATTGCGGCAGACAGTGCGGCCAGCGCAGACAATCTGATTCCGAGTCTGCAGGATGCCTTCAAGGACAAAGGAACCCAGGGGGTGATTCTGCGCATCAACAGCCCGGGCGGCAGTCCTGTTCAGGCCGGGCAGATCAACGATGAGATACGCCGTCTGCGCGCCAAATATCCGGCGATTCCACTGTATGTGGTGGTCAGCGATATCTGTGCTTCGGGTGGCTATTATGTGGCCGCCGCCGCAGACAAGATATATGTCGACAAGGCCAGTCTGATCGGCTCCATCGGCGTGCTGATGGATGGTTTCGGTTTTACCGGAACGATGGAAAAGCTGGGCGTGGAGCGTCGCTTAGTGACCGCCGGCAGCAACAAGGGGTTCATGGACCCGTTTTCCGCGATGCGACCCGATCAGCAGGAATATGCCAAGAAGATGCTGGCGCAGATACATCAGCAGTTCATCGATGTGGTCAAGGCCGGTCGCGGCAAGCGCCTGAAAGAAACGCCGGATACCTTCAGCGGGCTGGTGTGGAATGGTCAGGCCGGCATCGAGATGGGGCTGGCGGATGGCTATGGCAGTCTGGAGTCGGTGGCGCGCGATGTCATCAAGGCCGAAGAGATCGTCGACTTTACCGTCAAGGAAGGGATAGCAGACCGGCTGGCCAAGCGCTTCGGTGCGGGGGTTGCCAGCGCGATCGGCTTTTCGGCAGGCGTGAGCATGCGCTGAGTTTTAGCGCAGCAGCGGCTTTAACGCCTGCAGCACGTTGCGCATGATCTGAGGTTGAGAAGAAGCGGCAGGATGGAGGTTGTCCGCCTGTAACTGAGTGACGTCTTCGAGCAAAAAGGGCAGCAGGCTGACGCGGTGTTTGGCCGCCAGTCTGGGAAATATGCTCTGAAATTGCGTGATATAGGGCTCTCCATAATTGGGCGGCAGCTTCATGCCGACCAGCAGGGCTTTTGCGTGGGCCTGGCGGACTTGCAGAAGGATTTCATTTAAGTTCTCTTCGATGTCTGCGGTGCTAAAGCCGCGCAAGCCGTCGTTTGCGCCCAGTTCCAGAATCACCACGGCGGGTTGATACTGATCCAGCAGTCTGGCAAAGCGCTGTCTGCCGCCCAGCGAGGTTTCACCGCTGATGCTGGCATTGACGATCCTGTATCCGGAGCGGCTGCTATCGAGCTCAATTTGCAGCAGGCCCGGCCAGCCCTCATTGCTGTTCATGCCGTATCCTGCGGACAGACTGTCGCCGAAGATCAGTATGGTTTTTGCAGGTGCAGCCCATACAGAGACGGATGCAAGCAGGCTTGCGCAGAGGATTAACAGGGATAGCTTATTCATGACGGCAATTGTGCAGGCGGTTAGCCTCGGTAAGCAAGTGTTAAGTGGCGGATCGCCTGCGAGAGGTGAATTTTACTCTGGGCGTGAGTCTGGTCGTAACCGGCAGCTCAGGGTTGGGAATATCCACCCCGCCGGTTGTCAGGCTGGCTAACTACGCGAAAACTTGAGGAAAATTCCGCCGCTTGCGATATCGTGAGACGAATAATCGCGAGTCTTTAAGCGGCTATTTGTGTGTTTTTTGGATGTTGTTGGGAATTTTTCGGCAAATTTGGTACAATGGTCGAGCTTTTTTAACTTATAACAGGGTGGGAGTCTTAAAATGTCTATTGAGCTGCGTGTAAAAAAGATCGTATCCGAACAGTTGGGCGTAAACGAATCTGAAGTAAAAAACGAATCGTCTTTCGTCAACGATCTGGGTGCTGATTCCCTCGATACCGTTGAGCTGGTCATGGCGCTGGAAGAAGAATTCGAATGCGAAATTCCTGATGAAGACGCAGAAACAATCACCAGTGTGCAGCAAGCCATCGATTACGTGCTGGCACATCAGAAGTAAATATCACCGTCGGCGGAGCTAATTTGTCTAAACGTAGAGTTGTAGTGACCGGTCTGGGGATTGTTTCCCCTGTCGGTATCGGTATTCCTGCTGCCTGGTCTAACATAGTCGCGGGTAAATCGGGAATCGTTAAAATTTCGCATTTCGATGCAGGGCATTTCGCCAGCCAGATAGCCGGCGAGGTGCAGGATTTTGATGTCACGCAATATCTGCCGGCAAAGGACGCCCGCCGCATGGGCAGATTCATCCATTTTGGTCTGGTGGCCGGAATGGAAGCCCTTAAAGATTCCGGTCTGGAAGTCACGGACGAAAATTCCGAACGCATAGGCGTGAATATCGGCTCCGGGATCGGCGGCTTGCCGACCATCGAAGATACTCACAACGAGTATCTGGCCGCAGGTCCCCGCAAGATATCCCCTTTCTTTATTCCCGGCACCATCATCAACATGATTTCCGGCAATCTTTCCGTCATGTACGGTCTGAAAGGTCCGAACGTCTCCATGGTCTCGGCCTGTACCACCGGCACGCACTGCCTGGGTGAGTCGGCGCGCATGATAGAGTACGGCGATGCCGATGTGATGATCGCAGGCGGTTCTGAAGCGACCATAGGCCCGATGGCGGTGGGCGGTTTTGCCTCCGCGCGCGCACTGAGCACTCGCAACGATGATCCTGCAACGGCCTGCCGTCCGTGGGACAAGGATAGAGACGGTTTTGTGATCGGCGAAGGCGCAGGGGTGATGGTGCTCGAAGAGTACGAACATGCCAAGGCGCGCGGCGCGAAGATTTACGCCGAAGTAACTGGTTACGGCATGAGCGGCGATGCTTATCACATCACCTCCCCCAACAGTGACGGCCCCAAGCGCAGCATGCTCAACGCGCTGAAAAACGCGGGCCTCAATCCGGATCAGGTGCAATACGTCAACGCGCACGGTACATCGACGCCGCTGGGCGACAAGAACGAGACCGAAGCAATCAAGCTGGCTTTCGGCGACCATGCCAAAAAGCTGGTGGTAAACTCGACCAAGTCGATGACCGGCCATCTTCTTGGAGGCGCAGGCGGCATCGAATCCATCTTCTCGGTGCTGGCGATACATCATCAGATCTCGCCTCCGACCATCAATATCTTCGAGCAGGATCCCGAGTGCGATCTCGATTACTGCGCCAATGTCGCACGCGACATGAAGATCACTGCGGCGATGAACAACAACTTCGGTTTCGGCGGAACCAACGGTACGCTGGTGTTCAGCAAAGTCTAGCCGATCGCATGCTGGTCGACGGTGTTCCCGGTAATCTGATCAGCATACGCGATAGAGGTCTGCTCTACGGCGATGGCGTGTTCCGCACGCTGCGCATAGTCAACGGTCAGCCTGAGTGCTGGCCGTTGCACTTTGCAAAGCTGCAGCACGACTGCGAGGCGCTGGGCATCAGCTGTCCTTCGTATGATGTGCTGACCCATGAGTTGTCCGGTTTGCTGAAGGATCACGCGCAAGCGGTCTGCAAGATCATCGTCACCCGCGGGCAGGCTGTACGCGGCTATGCACCGCAGCCGGGTGCGTCGCATATCTGGGATGCATCGCCGTTGCCGTTGCCGCAGGATAATGCTGCGAAGCTTATCCTTTGTAAATTGCGCCTGTCGCATCAGCCTCGGCTTGCCGGGATCAAGCACCTGAATCGATTGGAGAATGTACTGGCAGCCGCCGAGTGTATCGACGCGGATGAAGGCCTGCTGCAGGACGTTGCAGGCCATGTCATCGAAGGCGTGCGCAGCAATGTTTTTTTGATCAGACAAGGGCGCCTGATCACACCCGATCTGTCTTTATGCGGGGTGGCCGGGGTGCAGCGGGATCGGGTAATTTCGGCAGCGGCAGCCTTGGGCGTGCCGGTCGAAATCAGGCGCGTGGAGCTTGATGAGGTGAGCCTCGCGGACGAGGTTTTTCTGAGCAACAGTGTATTTGGTATCCGGCCGGTAGCCTGTTTTGAGCAGCGCAGCTGGACGGATTTTAGCGGCGCTTTGCAATATCGGGCGATACTGGAGTTGGATGATCATGGCTAAACTGATCGCATTTTTACTGGTGGTTTTTTGCGGCAGTGCGCTATGGTATGCGTACAGTCCGGTTGCACCCAAAACCTTGCCGTATGAGTTTTCGCTCAATCAGGGCAGCAGTCTGACGGTAGTGGCAAGACAGCTAGAGCAGGAAGGGCTGCTGGCCAGTCCCAGGCTGTTTGTGCTGTTCGCGCGCGCGCAGGGCAGCGCAGCCAGGATCAAGGCCGGAGTCTATCAGCTCGATCATGCCATCTCTGTGATGGAGTTGCTGCAGATGATCACCCAGGGCAGTACCGGCAAGAATCAGGTGACCATCATCGAGGGCTGGAATTTCAGACAGTTGCGCGGTGCGCTCAACGCCAATGCCAGCCTGCGCCACGAGACGCAGGGTCTGACAGATGCCGAAATACTGCAGCGTATCGGTGCATTCGAGTCTCATCCGGAAGGGTTGTTCTTCCCGGAAACCTACAATGTTGCGGCGGGCAGCAGCGACATCGAACTGCTCAGGATGGCCTACAGGCTGATGCAAAAGCGTCTGAACGAAGCCTGGGCTGCCAAATCGGATGCCTTGCCGCTGGCAACGCCCTATCAGGCGCTGATTCTGGCCTCTATTGTCGAGAAGGAAACCGGAACCGCGGCCGATCGCCCCATGATCTCTGGGGTGTTTGTCAACCGCCTGCGCAAACACATGCTGTTGCAGACCGACCCTGCCGTGATTTACGGTCTGGGAGAGAAGTTTGACGGCAATCTGCACAAGCGCGATTTAACCGGCGACACTCCATACAATACCTATACCCGGGCGGGGCTACCGCCTACGCCGATCGCCATGCCGGGTGCGGCGGCGATAGCCGCAGCGCTGCATCCTGCCAGGACCGATGCGTTGTATTTTGTCGCGCGCGGCGACGGAAGTTCGAAATTTTCCAGCAGTCTTGAGGCGCATAACCGGGCGGTAAACCAGTACCAGCGGTAAGCCAACACTCGATCCCAGGTACTAAATGACATTAACTATCGGAATTATCTGATAGCATGTAGCGCTCGTTTGCAAAAGATCGCAGTGCATGCAAGGGAAAATGGCCAGGAGGTAATCTTGTTAGTTCCAGAAGTTCCCGGTGATGAAGAGCGTCGTATTGCTACATTGCACGGGTTGAATATACTCGACACCTCATCCGAGGAGCGTTTCGATCGGCTGACCAGGCTCACTCAGCGCCTGCTGGATGTTCCCATTGCGGTGATTTCACTTGTCGACAGCAACCGTCAGTGGTTCAAGTCGTGCCAGGGGCTGGATGTGAGCGAGACGCCTCGCAGCATCTCTTTTTGTGGACATGCCATTCTCGACGATCAGATATTTATCATCCCGGATGCCACGCTGGACCCTCGTTTTTCCGACAATCCGTTGGTCATTCATGAGCCGAATATTCGCTTTTACGCAGGCCAGCCTTTAAAGGCGGCGAATGGCAGCCGGATGGGGACGCTTTGCGTGATTGATCGCGTGGCGCGCCAGCTGACACAGGAGGAATGCGACTCTCTGCGCGACCTGGCGATTCTGGTCGAAAACGAGTTAAATACCCTGGGTGTCCGCGAAGCCGCAGATACCTTGCAGCGCAGCAAGGATCGCCTTTCGGCAATTCTGGATAACGTGCTCGACGGCATCATCACGATAGATGAGCGGGGGATAATCGGATCGTTCAATAAGTCTGCGGAAGCGATCTTCGGTTACGCGGCAGCGGAGGTAATCGGCTGCAACGTCAAGATGCTGATGCCCGAACCCTATCACAGCGAACACGATGGTTATCTGCATAATTTTGTCAGCACAGGTGACAGGAAAGTTATCGGCATAGGGCGGGAAGTCGTCGGGCGGCGCAAGAACGGCTCGACGTTTCCGATGGATCTGGCAGTGTCCGAAATGCGTTACGGCAACAAACGCATGTTTACCGGCATCGTACGCGATATCACCGAGCGCAATCTCGCGATTGAGACGAGGCGCAATGACGAGGCCAGGTTGTCTGCCATACTGGACAACGTTCTGGACGGCATTATCACCATAGATGAGCTGGGAACGGTCAGCTCCTTTAACCAGTCTGCCGAAAAAATATTCGGTTATCAGGCGGCAGAAGTGATCGGCAGCAACGTCAAAATGCTGATGCCTGAGCCTTATCACAGCGAGCACGACGGTTACCTGCATAATTTCGTGCACACAGGGCAAAAAAAGATTATCGGCATGGGGCGGCAGGTTGTCGGGCGGCGGCGTGACGGCTCGACTTTTCCGATGGATCTGGCCGTATCCCAGATGCAGTTGGGCGATAAGCGCATGTTTACCGGCATCGTGCGGGATATCACCGAGCGTGTCAAAATCGAGCGACTGAAGAGCGAGTTTATCTCGACCGTCAGCCACGAGTTACGCACCCCGCTGACGTCGATACGCGGCTCTCTTGCCCTTATCACAGGCGGAGTGGTGGGAGAGCTGCCGGCCGCCGTCAAACCGCTGATCGAGATTGCGCATAAGAACAGCGAACGCCTGATCCTGCTGGTCAACGATATTCTCGACATGGAAAAGATCGAAGCCGGCAAGATGGAATTCGATATGCGGCCGCTGAGTCTGATGCCGCTGATCATGCAGGCGGTTGAAGGGGTCCGCGCTTATGGTGCGCAGTACAACGTGAGTTTTGAGCTTGAAAATCAGCTTGCTGAAACCATGCTGCGGGCAGATGAAAATCGCCTGATGCAGGTGCTGGCCAATCTGCTGTCGAATGCCGCCAAATTTTCGCCCACTGGAGGCTGTGTCCGGATTGCAGTTGTGCATGCCGGTCAGCGGGTTCGCGTCGAAATCAGGGACAACGGTTCGGGCATACCGGATGAGTTCAAGGGGCAGATATTCAAAAAGTTTGCTCAGGCGGATGCATCCGACACCCGAAAGAAGGGCGGTACGGGCCTGGGTTTGAGCATTACCCGTGCGATAGTCGAGCAGATGGGTGGAAACATCGGCTTTACTTCGCAGCCCGGTGTGCTGACCACGTTTTTTGTCGAGTTCCCTGTCTGGCAGGAGCCGATCGCGCTGTCAAATGCCGATGGAAAAAAACGCATACTGATATGCGAAGACAATCTCGATGTCGCTGCCCTGTTGCGCTTGATGCTGGAGCAGGAGGGGGTGGTGGCTGATATCGCCTGTGATGCAATTGAGGCCAAGCGATTTCTGGCAGAGCGAAGCTATGATGCGATGACGCTGGACCTTTCCATGCCGGGGCAGGATGGAATTTCGCTGATACGTGAACTGCGCTCGAAAAATGAAACCGTGCCCATCGTGGTCGTATCGGCCGCCGCGGATGAAGGACGCAGGGAGCTGAACAGCAATGCTTTCAGCGTGATCGACTGGATAGACAAGCCGGTTGATCAGACTGTTCTGGTAGCCGCGTTACAGCTGGCGCTGGGGGGCGGACGCTCACAGGTGCTGCATGTTGAAGACGATGCGGATGTCGCGCATGTGGTGAACGCGATAGTAGGCGATGTCGCCAGTGTCGATCATGTGATGACGATAGCAGATGCCAGACGCATGTTGAAGACAAAACACTATGATCTGGCTATCCTGGATCTGGCGCTTCCGGACGGATCAGGAATGGATTTGCTGACCGATTTGAATGGTGCTTCACCGCCTGTCCCTGTGATGGTATTCTCGGCGCAGGAAGTCACACACGAAGCACAGGCAAACGTGAAGGCCGCTCTGGTCAAATCGCGCACTGATAATGCGCAGTTGCTGGCAACGATCAGGCGGCTGATCGGAGTCGAATAGTGGATGTTAAGAGGAGCTGCGAAATGAGCGAAAAATTATCCCGCATCCTGTATGTCGAAGATGAGCCCGATATACAGATGGTGGCGAGGCTGGCACTTGAAACGCTGGGCGGTTTTACGCTTGAAGTGTGTGGCTCGGGCCTTGAGGCGCTGGAGAAAATCAGCGCTTTCAATCCCCAGTTTGTTCTGCTGGACGTGATGATGCCAGGTATGGATGGTCCGGGCACGCTGGCAAAGCTGCGGGAGATTCCCGCATTTTCAGCCGTGCCCGTGGTTTTTATGACCGCCAAGGTGCAGCCTTCAGAGGTGGCGGGGTATAAGGCCATTGGTGCTGTGGATGTGATACCCAAACCTTTCGATCCGATGACCTTGTCGGCTCAGGTTGAGGCGATCTGGGCTCGCTGCCGTGGCTGATCTTAACGACATCGAAAAAAAGCTGAAGGTATTGCGCGATGCATACGCGGTGCAATTGCCTGAAAAACTTAAACAGATCAAACAGATGTGGATCGGCCTGGCGGAAGAGACGCATGACGAAGAGAGGTTTCAGGCCCTGCACCGCATGGTGCACAGTCTGACCGGATCTGGCAAGACTTTCGGTTTTTCGGCGCTGAGCGATACTGCACGCGAGCTCGAGCATGAACTTAAGACGCTTGCAGAGGGTAAAGACGCACCGACCTCGCAGCAGCGTCAATCCGTTCAGGATTTGCTCTCCAGACTGCATCAGGCATCACTCGTTTCTGAAGGTCAGACCGGTGTCGGTATGGGTTTTCACGTCCGCACCGATGTCAGTGCTGCCCGTCACATCTACATCGTGGAGGATGATGTACAGTTTGCCGGTATGCTGAAAAATCAGCTCAGCTATTTTGGATATGAGGTCAGCGTACATAACACGCTGGAGAGTTTCTCGCGCGCAGTGCCGCTCCGTGCCGATTCGGTGGTCGTAATGGATATTTCGTTTCCTGAAGACGGCATGGGCGGCGTGCATGCCATGCAGAAAATTCAGGCCGGGCGGGAGGTGCCTGTCCCTGTGGTATTTATATCCTCATACGATGAAATGGAAGCCAGGCTGGGTGCGGTGCGGGCGGGCGGTATCGCCTATTTCAGCAAGAAGCTGAACATCAGTGCCCTGATAGACAGACTGGACGAGCTGACCCAGAATCAGCCCGCTGCTGCCTACCGTGTCATGATCGTCGATGATTCGGCCTCCCTGACCTCTTTATATTCGACCGTGCTGGAGCAGGCGGGCATGCTGACGCGGGTTGTAAACGATCCGATGAAGATTATGGCGCCTTTGGTTGAATTCGAGCCTGATCTGATACTGATAGACATGTACATGCCGGGCTGCAACGGGATGGAGCTGGCTCGCGTGATCCGCCAGATGGATGTGTTTGTCAGTATTCCCATTGTTTTTCTGTCTGCCGAACAGGATATCGACAAGCAGCTGGCGGCGATGGATCTGGGCGGTGATGATTTTCTGACCAAGCCCATAGAGGCGCACCACCTGGTGGCTTCGGTCAACAGCCGCATCAGGCGCTCAATGTTGTTGCGTTCGTTCATGTTGAGAGACAGTCTCACCGGTCTGCTCAACCACACCTCGATCAAGGATCAGCTGGACCGCGAAGTGGCGCGCGCCAGGCGCAACGGAGCGCACTGCTGTTTTGCAATGGTCGATATCGACTTTTTCAAAAAGGTCAACGATACTTACGGGCATCCTGCGGGGGACCGGGTAATCAAGAGTTTGTCACGTCTGCTCAGGCAGCGCCTGCGTGAGGTCGACTCGGTTGGGCGTTACGGGGGGGAGGAGTTCGCCGTCGTTCTGGCAGACACCGACGGGGCGGCTGCACTCGGGGTGCTCAATGCCATACGCGAGGATTTTGCGCGATTGCGCCATGCGGCAGAGGGCGTAGAGTTCACGGTCACGTTCAGCTGCGGCGTTGCCGATGCTGCAGATTTTCATGATGCCACTAGACTGTGCGATGCTGCGGACAAGGCGCTCTATAAAGCCAAGCACGGTGGTCGCAACCGGGTGGTCGCAGTTGGTGCTGCAGACGGCTGTGAGGGATAATGCAGCGCTGAGGAGAGCTTTGATTGGGACTGATTACGAATTAAGATGAATAAATTTATCACATTTGAAGGCGTGGACGGGGCGGGCAAGAGCACGCATCTTGCCCGGTTCGCCGACGCCTTGAGGCAGCGCGGTATCGAGGTGGTGGTGACGCGCGAGCCGGGCGGCACCGAGCTTGGCGAGCAGCTGCGCGAAATGCTGCTCAGTCAGGCGATGAGCATGGACACGGAGGCCATGCTGATGTTTGCGGCGCGCATCGAACATGTGCAGCAGGTGATCAAGCCTGCGCTGGCGGCGGGGCGCTGGGTGATTTCCGACCGTTTTTCGGATGCGAGCTTTGCCTATCAGGGCGCGGGGCGCGGCATGGACTGGGAAAAGCTGAAGCAGCTGGAATCCTGGGTGGATTTGCAGCCCGACTTGACGCTGTTTTTCGATGTGCCGGTCGAGGTGGCAAGAGCGCGGCTGGCCAACAATGTCAGTCTGGATAGATTCGAGCAGGAGCAGGGCGATTTTTTCGAGCGGGTGCGGGCAGGTTACCACAGGCGCGTGGCAGAAAATCCGGCGCGTTTTCGTGTGATCGATGCCGCTTTATCGCTGGAATCGGTTCAGACTCAGCTGCTTTCCATAATCGGTACGCTTGAATGAGCGAACTTTACCCCTGGCAGAAGGCGGACTGGACGAGGCTGCTGTCCCTGCGGGCCTCGCAAGGGCTTTTGTTGGGCGGGATGAAGGGCACGGGCAAGCTGGAGCTGGCCCTCAACTATGCGCGATTTTTGCTTTGCAGGGATGCCGACGGCATGGCCTGCGGGGTGTGCCCTTCCTGTCGCTGGTTCGAGCAGGGAACCCATCCGGATTTTCGTTTTGTGCAGCCGGAGAGCGAGACCGAGGAGGCGGAAGCCGGCAAGAAGCCCAGCCGGCAGATATCCGTCGATCAGATCCGCGGGCTTGCCGATTTTCTGGGGATGTCCGCCCATCAGGGGGGGCGGCGCGTGGTGATCATCCATCCTGCCGAGTCCATGAATACCAATGCGGCTAATGCGCTGCTCAAGAGTCTGGAAGAGCCGCCCGAAGGCCTGCTGTTTATTCTGGTGTCCCACAAGCCGCAGACGCTGCTGCCTACGCTGCTGAGCCGCTGTCTGACTTTTATGCCCGCCGTCCCCGATACTGAAATGGCGGTGAGCTGGCTGACAGGGCAGGGTGTGAAAAATCCGCGTGATGCCCTGGCGCTGGCGGGTTTTTCGCCGCTGCTGGCAGTCGGTACTCGGGACGGCAGTGAGGCGCGTGACAAGCTGTTGAGGGCGATCCGTCAGCCGGCTCGGCTGGATGTGTTTGCGTTAGCGGATGCATTGCAAAAAACCGAGCAGGTGCAGGTGGTGCAGTGGATGCAGCACTGGTGCTGCGATCTGATGTCGCAGAAAATGGCGGGAAGGGTGCGCTATCATCCGGGCGAGCAGGCTGCAATCGCCCAGCTGGTTGCAAGCCTGGAGCCTATGAATCTGGCGCGGTTGCACAGTCATTTGCAGACCGCCAAGCGCGAGTCGCAGCACACGCTCAATGCCAAACTGTTTTTTGAATCGTTGTTCATTACCTATCGTCAGCTCACATGTCCTACATAGATTCTCATTGTCACATCAATTTTAAAGAACTTTCGGAAAACATCGGCGATGTGCTGGCTAAAATGCAGCAGAACGATGTGTCCGTCGCGCTGTGCGTTTCGGTCAACCTGCGCGATTTTCCGCAGGTGCTGGAACTGGCCGAACAGCATCCGAATGTCTATGCCTCGGTAGGCGTGCATCCCGATTACGAGGATGTGGAAGAGCCGACCGTTGCGCGGCTGGTTGAACTTGCGCAGCATCCCAAGGTCATCGCAATCGGCGAGACCGGGCTGGATTATTACCGCTTGACCGGGGATCTGGAATGGCAGAGGAGCCGTTTTCGCAATCACATCCGGGCGGCAAAAGCCTGCAAAAAACCGCTGATCATCCATACCCGCAGCGCATCCGAAGATACCTTGCGCATCATGCAGGAGGAGGGAGCGAGCGAGGCAGGCGGCGTGATGCACTGTTTTACCGAGGACTGGTCAGTGGCGCAGGCCGCGCTCGACATGGGGTTTTATATTTCCTTTTCCGGCATCGTCACTTTCAAGAACGCGCTGCAGATCAAAGAGGTGGCGCAGCGCGTGCCCATCGATCGCGTGCTGATCGAGACCGACTCGCCCTATCTGGCCCCGGTCCCTTTCCGGGGCAAGCTGAACCAGCCTGCCTTCGTAAAGCATGTGGCCGAAGAGATCGCCTTGCTGCGGGGCATGAGCGCGGTTCAGGTGGGCGAGATCACCACCGGAAACTTCATGCGTTTGTTTGGCGGCGCATGCAAATAAGTTGACAATTTTTTTTTAGACTCTATAATTCGCGGCCTCAAAGCGGGAATAGCTCAGCTGGTA
>CAYPIG010000004.1:0-38964 GCA_964410705.1 uncultured Gallionella sp. | reverse complement strand
GAGCGATACCTTGCCAAGGTATAGGTCGAGAGTTCGAACCTCTTTTCCCGCTCCAGAATTTGGCGGTAGTTTATAAATGTTTTTGCAGTAAATGCGGGAATAGCTCAGCTGGTAGAGCGATACCTTGCCAAGGTATAGGTCGAGAGTTCGAACCTCTTTTCCCGCTCCAAATTTAAGGGAGAGCATCGCGCTTTCCCTTTCCTTCTTGAAGGGTGCGTTAGCAAATCGGTTATGCCCCGGATTGCAAATCCGGTTAGCCCAGTTCGACTCTGGGACGCACCTCCAAAAAATACCCGCCCGGGTGGTGAAATTGGTAGACACAACGGACTTAAAATCCGTCGCCTTGAAAAGGGCGTACCGGTTCGATTCCGGTCCCGGGCACCATAGAATCAATGACTTACATCTTTTTATCCTCTCAAGTCAAAGCCTGAAAAAATCAAAGTAAGCATTTCATTTGAGGCGGGAATGACCGTTTTTTCTAATGAACTATCCGGGTTGTAAGTCAAATTGCTCGAATTTTTGACGTTCAACCAACTCTCGTATTCTTGCGGAATGTAATTTCACTAGGTGATCACGGCCTGAAGTATTAGAATATGCTTAAATGTTTATCCGGTGTAGGGCGTATCAGCGTTATCTGGAAGTTGGATTTCGAGTTGGTTTCAATCTGGCGTTGGAGGTAAAAATGTTTAAAGTCATTGGTGGTTTTTTCGCAGGAGTAGTGGTTGTAGGCGTGCTTGCATATAGCTTCATGGGCAGCCTGATGTTCAAAGAGATCCAAAGTCCGTTCGGCGTGGAAGAAACGGTTGCGCGTATCCAGCAGAATATTCAGAACGTGGGTAATGGCTGGGCGCTATCCGGCCTGCGCAATCCTGGAAAGGCCGTTGAAAGCGCGGGAGGAAATACATTGCCTGTCATGATGATAGAGGCATGTAGCACCAAGTATTCCGCACCCATACTCAAAGATGATTCGGTACGCTTTCTTTCCATTCTGATGCCCTGCAAAATATCGGTTTACAAGAAGAACGACGGCAAGACCTACATCGGCATGATGAATGCGGGTCTGATGGGAAAGATGTTCGGCCCGATGGTGGGTGAGGTGATGGGGCATGTCGCCGAGGATCAGGCCAAGTTCGTCCTGTTCGATCCAAGCAAGCCTGCTCCGGCAATGATCAAACCGGTGCCCGCAGCAGCTAGTGGTGGATCTGGTGGCGGTGCAGCGGGTGGTTGCTAAACGGATTCTTCGTTCCGCTCTTTCCTAGATTAATCCAGAGGACATCATGTCAGCTAGCTCCAAAATAATTCTATCGGTTTCAGCCATCGTGGCCATGCTGACCGCACTGGCCGCGTATGCGATGCCAGAAAAGACCGCGGCGGCACCGACGGCAGTTGCACTCAAAAAAGACGTATCCACGGCTGATCACAGCAAGTTCAAAGAGCTGCAAAAAGGCTTCAAGACCGGTCCGGAAGTGACACAAGCCTGTTTGATCTGCCATACAGAAGCGGCCAAGCAGGTGCAACACACCAAACACTGGACGTGGGAGTCGACCGATCCAAAAACTGGACAGGTGCGCGGCAAGAAGAACATCATCAATAACTATTGCACTTCAGTCGTTTCCAACGAGAAGGACTGCATGGCCTGTCATGCAGGATATGGATGGAAAGATCAAAGCTTTGATTTCTCTGTGCAAGCGAATGTTGACTGTCTGGTATGTCATGACAGCACAGGCACGTATCGAAAATTGCCCGGTTTTTCAGGCCATCCCGTGTACGAGCGTGTCGAGTTCCCGCGTGGCTCCGGCAAGTTCGTCGAGGCAGTCGATCTGACCAAGGTGGCGCAGAGCATCGCATTGCCGAGCCGCACCAACTGCGGGGCATGCCACTTCTTTGGTGGGGGAGCAAACGGAGCGAAACACGGCGATATGGATAGTTCGTTGCAGCATCCAGGCAAATATCTGGATGTGCACATGAACGAGAAGGGGCTCAATTTCAGTTGCACGACTTGCCATGCCACTTCCAGCCATGAAGTTTCGGGTAGTCGCTACAACACTTCGGCTGCAATGACAGGTCCTGCTCATATTCGTGGCAAAGCAGACGCATCGCCCGCCGCATGCCAGTCATGCCATGGGAATAAGCCGCATTCGGAGAAGATGAGTCGCCTCAATCAGCACACGGAGAAGATTGCCTGCCAAACTTGCCACATCCCGGAGTACGCGCGCAACGATATCGGTACCGAGTTGAGTTGGGACTGGTCCCGAGCCACTATCATGGGCGAAGACGGCAAGCGCATGGTGCGCAAGGATAGTGCCGGACGTCGCGCCTTTGACTCCCAAAAGGGCGAGTGGAAATGGGATTCATATGTTATTCCGGAATATCGCTGGTTCAACGGCACCTCGACCTATAAGGTGATTGGCGACAAGATCGACCCTTCCAAGACGGTGCAGTTGAATGTGGTCGGCGGAGGTCCGGACGATCCGGAATCGCGCATCTGGCCGACCAAGGTGCATCGCGGCAAACAGCCCTACGATGTGGAGAACAGTTATCTGACTGTGCAACATACCGGCGGCGAGGACGCGACCGCGTTGTGGCACAACTACGATTGGCAAAAGGCAATCGGTACGGGCATGAAGGCAGCGAACTTGCCCTATAGCGGGAAATTCGATTTCGTCAAAACCGAGCTTACCTGGCCGATCACGCACATGGTCGCCCCGAAGGAAGATGCACTCAAATGTGAACAGTGTCACAGCAAGAATGGTCGTCTGAAAGATATTCAAGGAATCTATATGCCTGCGCGTGACGGCAAGCACTGGTTGGATGTCGCGGGTTGGACTCTGGCCTTGCTCACTCTGATTGGTGTGTTGGCACACGGTGCCATCCGTATCTATTTCAGCAAGAAGGAGGGCTAAATAATGGCAGCTGAAAAAATCTACGTTTTTAAACGCTTCGAACGTTTTTGGCATTGGTCACAGGCATTGCTCATCATCTCCATGCTCATCACCGGATTCGAGGTGCATGGCAGTTACAAGTTGATAGGCTTTGCGGATGCTGTGAGTTATCACACCGTGTTCGCGTGGTCTTTGGTCACGTTGTGGATATTCGCCATATTCTGGCATCTCACTACGGGCGAGTGGAGACAATACATCCCGACTGCCGACAAAGTGCTCGCCATGATGCGCTTTTACTCGGTAGGCATTTTCAAGGGAGAACCGCATCCCTATCGCCCCACTAGTCTGAAGAAGCACAATCCGCTGCAACGCTTGGCCTACCTCGGAGTGCTGCTATTCATCGCCCCGCTGATCTGGACGAGTGGGTGGTTCTACCTGTTCTATGGGGACTGGGCGGCATGGGGGGTAAGCGGATTTTTGTCATTGGAATGGGTCGCGTTCTTCCATACGCTGGGCGCATTCATGATGCTGCTCTTTCTTATCGCGCATCTCTATCTCACCACCACAGGACACACACCGACGGCACATATCAAGGCGATGGTCACGGGTTGGGAAGAAGTAGACTGAGCAGGATCTGAAATTTTAAAAAGCCGCTCTTTTGAGCGGCTTTTTTAATCACTTCCCTGATTTGGCTGCCGCGTCTTGCAATAGCGGCAGATACTCCATCCAGTTGTTCACCGGGCCTGTATGAGAAAACAACACAATTCCGTGCTTATCCAAAATATAAGTGGTGGGAAAAACGGTGGCAATATCGCGGTCGTGCAGCGTAGTCCCATCTGCGAGTCTCAACCTGTCATCTGAAAGGCTCTTTGCTTCGGAGTCGTGTAATTCCAATCGAAGCTGCTGGCGTTTGATTGCGCCGAGTGAACTTGCGAAGTCTTCTCGAACCTGGAGCAGCACCAACTTAATGCCGGGTGACTTACGCAAGGATTGTTGCAGTCTCTGCAAATTTGGCAACTCTTTCTGACACGATGAACACCATGAACCCCAAAAATGGAGTACGACTACTTTGCCGAGCAAATTGGAGAGTCGCTCAGATTTTCCTGCTGAATCTTTGTAAGTCAGATTGTAGAATTTAGCTCCCCGAGCAGTACCGACAGGGGCGTGTTTTGCTGAGACTCGATTCAGGTAGGGGCCCCATAATGTTGCCCAGGTTTTGTCATCCAATACTATCTGGTCATTGCTTGCATACAGCACACACCTTTGTTCCGTCTCACTCTGGCAGGCTAGCAGAGCTTCCTCGGCGGCTGCCTCGGCAGTGGGCTCCCCGCCTTTCCATCCCCACCTACCCCCCGGGGCGATAGCGAATGCTCGATGTTTGTCGGCAGTCAGGAATGACCGGTAACTCTGCTGTCCGCTGCTGTCTAAATGCGGCAAAGCTTTGCTCTTGTCCGTCACACCAGCAAAACACGGCGCGCTAGCCAGGAAGAGCGGGATTGCAATAAATATTGGTCGCAAAATCGAATCTATCCATAATCTTGTTGTGCGGTGAGAAATTTTACTTCTCCTGAGTCATTTTAGTTACGGTCAGGTAAGATAAAGAGGCGATCCAGGATGTCCCGCAAAAATCAGATAGCGATTGATGAAGCGGTTATCTGGCTGAACTACCCTGAATACTCTCTGTAGTTTTTTTTCATATTGCCAGCGGAGTTCTCCGAAGGCCGGGCGTTAGCGCGTCTTCCAGATGCCTCGTATGGGCTCGGCGGTCAGGGTGTCGTTGATGGCAGGCAGATCATAAAAGTCGAGCAGGGTGCGCAACAGCGAATAATGGTCGATGCGCTGGGAACTGACGCCCTGTTTGACCATGGGGCCTGCCAGCAGGGTGACGATACGGTTGTTTTCCGTGCCGTTGTCTTCGTCCCAGGTCAGAATGAGCAGGCTGTTGTGCCGGTAAGCCCATTGCAGGTAAGGATCGATGCGGGTTTTCAGCCATTCGTCTGCTGCATAAAAACTGCCATCGTGCATGTTGTTTTGCTGGTCCGGGATCACGAAGGAAATCGTGGGCAGTTGAGTGAAGTCAGCCGGAAAATCTTTAAAACGCAGGTTGACGGAAGACAGCTCTGGCCAGTTTGCAACCGGATTGTGTTTGCGCTGATAGGGCCCTGCCGAGCAATCTGCAGCGCCTGCCATGGATTCGGAATAACTGGCAAAACTCAGATTTTTGGCCATCAGTGACGAGGCCAGATTGCTGCCCGAATAATTTAAAGGGCAGTAGTTGCTGATGCTGCCTTGCGTGGAACCTGAAAATAGCGCCAGATAGTTGGGCTGACTGGGGTGAGTTATGCCGTAGGATTGGGTCATCAGCATGCCGCGTTTTGCCAGTTGATGGATGTAAGAGCCGCTTTTGGCCGTATCCATGATCTGGTTGAAGCTGCGATTTTCCTCTATCACCACCACGACATGGTCGGGGCGCGGCAGTTTGTCAGCCAGCGCGCTCGAGCTGAGCAGCAAAAAGACAGGAAGCAGGCGGCGCATGGCTTATTTTCCGGCCAGTGCGATCAGTTTGATGTCTTCGACGTGTATGTGGTGGATCAGCCACTCGCGCAGATAGGACAGCACATCGAACTGTGCGACAAAGGGGTTGTCGTGCAGCTCCTCGTAAAACTCGGCGATTTTTTCTTCGAAAGCGTGGTGCTGGCTCAGCTGGTGATCGATGTCGCTATAGCCGTAGTGATTCATCATCTGCTCTTCCGCGCGGAAATGGATGCGGGCATAGGCATCCAGAGCCTTGATCAGGCGGGCGACTTCACGCGAGCCGAGTTTCTGGCTGACGACGTCGTATAGATCGTTGATCAGATCGAACAGATAGCGGTGATGTTCGTCGATGACATCTATCCCCACGCTCAGGTTTTCGTCCCAGGGTATCCAGGCGTTCTCGCGGTGCGGGATGGGTGGCAGGCTGAGCACCTGTTTGGGGTCGATGATGTCGTCCCGGTACAGTTCCTTGATGCGCAAAATCTCCGGCATGGCCTGTCTGAAGGCTTCGACGACGGCCGGATCGAAATGCCTGCCAGACTCTGAAATGATCCAGTTGCTCGCATCTTCAATGCTCCAGGCCGCCTTATAAGGGCGTGTCGAGGTCAGCGCATCGAACACATCCGCGACTGCACAGATGCGGGCAAGCAGCGGGATCTGCTCCGCTTTCAAGCCTCTGGGGTAACCATTGCCATCCCAGCGTTCGTGATGCGAGCCTGCGATATCGCGTGCCGCCGAAATCAGCTCGTCCTTGCCTTCGAGTATCGTCATGCCGATGTCGGTATGCGTCTTCATGATGTCGAACTCATCCGCCGTGAGTTTTCCCGGTTTGAGCAGCACGGCATCTGCAATGCCGATTTTTCCTACATCGTGCATGGGGGCTGCGATGTACAAGAGTTCGCGCTGCCGTTCGGAGATGCCCAGGGATTTGGCGATGGTCTGGGCGAAATTGGTCATGCGCATGATGTGCAGGCCGGTTTCGTTGTCGCGATATTCCGAAGCGAGTCCCAGGCTGCGGATCACATCGGCGCGGGATTCTTCGAGCTCGAGTTTGCGGATGCGCAACGTTTCGTTGGTCAGGGCGCGATTGATGAGGCCTGAAAGCGCACGGGCCAGATCATTCATGAACTCCCGGTGGGTGGCGCTGATCAGATAGCCCTGCGGGGCGAACAGCACGGTATAGCCTATGCCGTGGCCTTCGATGTGCAGCGGCAAAAGCAGTATGCATCCGTTTGCGGTGTTTTGTATCTGGCAGTCCGGGTTGACGACAGGGCTGGAAAAAGCGCCGCTATCCCAGCGCAGTGGGCTCGTCCAGGCCGGTTCCATGCCGAACTGCGCGACCTGAAAGTAGCGTCCGCGCGGATTGAGCAGCAGAATCGCCCCGCGAGATTCGAGTTGCAGATCGTAGTAATTTTCCAGTATCGAGAACAGCCTCTCCAGCAGCACATCCAGATCGGCGGTAGCGCTGCTGGTGATGGTCAGCTCGAAAACCAGCTTGCTGATGGCCAGCATACCTTCTTCTTTGTTCATTAACGCTTCTCCCGTTTGAAGCTGACGGTCATGCCGCCTTATTATAAGCGCGCGCCTTAGTTTTGGCAGTGCTCGCAATAGAAAGTTGAGCGCTGTCCCTGTTTGATCAGCCGGATGGGTGAGCCACAGCTACGGCAGGGGTCGCCGGCTCTGCCGTATACCCAGTGCTGCTGCTGAAAATAGCCCGGATTTCCCGAAGTGTTGACGAAATCTCGCAAGGTGCTGCCGCCCGCTTCAATGGCTTCCTGTAATGTTTCGCGGATTGCGTCCACCAGCAACGCGAATCGTTCAAGGCTGATTTTACTCGATTCGAGTTGCGGACTGATCCCGCATCGGAACAGCGCTTCGCTGGCGTAGATGTTGCCTACGCCGACCACCACCGTGTTGTCCATGATGAATTGTTTGACGGCGACGCGGCGCGCGCGCGAGATATGATACAGGTGATGCGCGGTAAAGTGTACGTCCAAAGGTTCGGGGCCAAGATGCGCCAGCAGCGGGTGAGTGTCGCCTTCTTGCCACAGCACGGCACCGAAGCGGCGCGGGTCGCGCAGCCGCATCAGCTTACCGTTGTCGAATACGAGATCGAAATGATCGTGGCGCTCTGCCGGGGTATCGATGGGCAGGATGCGCAGGCTTCCCGACATGCCCAGATGCAGGATCAGCGTGCCGGTTTCAAAATTCATCAGTAAATATTTGGCGCGACGATTCAGAAAGCGCACTCGTTTTCCGGTCAGAAGTTCCGGCAGGTTTTCCGGAACCGGCCAGCGCAGCCGCGCGTTGCGTATCACCGCTGCGGCGACGCTAGCCCCTTCGATATGTGGTGATAGCCCCCGCCTTGTGGTCTCAACCTCGGGCAACTCAGGCACGGCGACGCCACCAGATGTATGCGCCGCTCAGTGCCAGCAGCAGCGGCAGAGCGAGCAGAAACACCACGCTGATGGCGGTTAGCTGTGTTTTGGACAGCGTGATGTTGCTGTCGCGCACGGCGCGCGGCTGCAAACTGATGAGCTTGTCCTCGCCTGACAGCCAGTTGATCATGTTGACCCCCATATCCACGTTGCCGCCGTTCCCGGCAAAGGTGTTCGACAAAAAGGCGCCGCTGCCGACGATGACGACGCGCTGGTCGATATCGTTGATGTTGCGCTGCAAGGTTGCGGCGATGATGGATGGCCCTTTGCTGTCCAGCTTTTTGTCATAGACCGGATGGCTTCCCGGGTTGTGGCTGACCCAGCCTGCCACTTCCAGCAGTATCTGATGCTGCCAGTTCGGATTCTCATTCCAGGCCAGCGGGCGAGCGGCAGGGTAGGCGGTGATCAGGTTGAAGTCCCGGGTGATCGCATGAGGGGCGTAACTGGCACCCAGCGACCAGGTGACAGGCGCATTCATCGCAGCGGCTGCCGGATCGATGACGATGCCGGGGGGAAGCAGCAGGTCCAGTTTTTCGGCCAGTTTTTCCAGTCCGTGCAAGGGGCCGGTATCGAGCAGCCAGAGCAGATTGCCGCCGCGCTCGACATAGCGCAGCAGTTTGTCCACTTCGCCCGGCATTAAATCGATCTGTGGCTGGGTGATCACCAGCACCCGGGCGTTGACTGGCACATCCTGGGCAATAGACAGATTAAGACTGTTGATCTTAAAACCGTTCTGCCTGAGTCTGGCGCCAAACAGCAATCCCAGATCGTGATTGGCCCGGCCGTCCAGTTTGCGCTCGCCGTGGCCGTCCAGATACATCACGGTCTGATCGCTGGTGTGCGCAAGACGCAGCAGGGCGCTGGTGATGGTCTGCTCGTTGATCAGGGTCAGATGTTCGCTGCGCCCGCCATATTCGATGACCAGCTCGCCGTTGAGCTGGATGCGCGCGGCGCGGGCCTTTTCGGGCTCTTTTTCAGGGTCGATAAACACCAGGCGCAGATCGGGTTTGTAGCGCTGATACAGAGACAGGATGTCCGCAATGATCTTGCGTATGTCGCCTAAGCGTGCGTCCTGCATGGTGGCGTAGGCCGTGACGGTGACAGGGGCGGTGAGCTGTTTTAAAACTGCGAGGCTGGCAGGCTCCAGGCTGTTGCTGGCGTTGAAGGTGAGATCGCGCTGCACCGGATGGCGGTAGGAAAAATAGCCGACTCCCCCCGCCAGGGCGGTGAGCAGCAGCACGAAGAGCAGATTGCGCAGCGTAGTCGAATTCAATAGCATGATTATCCGTATACCCGGTTGTTGTGCAGCCGCTTCATGGTCAGCAGCAGGAAGCTGCCGGTGAACACCATGAAGAATATCGCATCCGTGCTGTCCAGCAGGCCGGCATTGAAGTTCTGGAAGTGATAAAGCGGGGAGAACTGATGCCAGGGGGAGTCGATGGCCGAAGCGCCTATGTCGGCCAGCCAGAGTCCTGTCAGCACGGCCAGTGCGCCGATCGCTGCGATGACGGGTTGCGAGGTGAGCGCCGAGAGATAAAGTCCCACGGCGATGTAGCTGGCGGTGAGCAGTGTCAGCCCGATACAGTTGGCAAGCAGCAGGCCGTGATCCAGCTGCGTGCCTGCGGACAGGGTATAGATCATCAGCGGCAGGGAGAGGATCAGCAGCAGTAAAAATCCCAGCAGGCCGAAAAATTTGCCCAGCACGATGTGACGCCCTGACAGCGGCGAGGAGAGCAGCAGGGCGAGCGTCTGGTTGCGCCGTTCTTCGGCGATCAGCCGCATCGTGAACATCGGGGTGAGCATCATCAGCAGCAGGGCCGCCGTGTTGAACAGCGGGGCGGCGACGGTCAAGGTGGCGCCGGGCGGGTTGGCCAGCTGGGCCAATTGCGGCTGGATTTCCAGAAAGGCTTCCAGTCTGGCCAGAAAGAACCAGGCCAGAATAAACTGCAGCGAGGCCAGCACGAACCAGGTCGAAGGCATGGCAAACAGGCTGCGCAACTCGCGTCTGGCGATCAGGGTTATCATGCTGTGCCTCCGTTGTGATCACCGGTAATTTTCACGAATACCTCCTCCAGTGTGGTGCGCAGCGGGGTGAGCTGCTCCAGTTGCCATCCGTTCTGTGCGGCAAGTTCCAGCAGACGGCTGCCGGGGTTGTTATCCGCGTCATGGTACAGGCAGAATTCCGTGCTAGAGCGTTGCTCGGCCGAGGTCACGCCGGGGATAGTCTGCAGCGCCTGCAAGGCGGGCGGATTGCGCAGGCTGATCAGCAGGCCCGCGTGAGCCCCGTAATTGGCCATGCGCAGGCTGGAATCGCTGTAGATCAGGCGGCCTTGCTGCATGATCTCCACCCGGTCGCAGACGCTCTCCACCTCGCTTAGCAGATGCGTGGACAAAATCACGCTGCTTGCATCTCCCAGTTCGCGGATCAGATTGCGGATATCGCGGATTTGCGACGGATCCAGACCGACCGTGGGTTCGTCCAGCACGATGACTGCCGGGTTGTGGATGATGGCCTGAGCGATGCCCACGCGCTGCTGGTAGCCTTTGGAGAGCGTGGCTATTGTTTTTTTGCCGACTTCATCGAGCCCGCAGCGCCGTTTTACCTCTGTCAGGGCGGCGGGCAGGCTGTCGGCTTTCATGCCGCGCAATTGTGCTGCGAAGCTCAGATAGCTGTCCACGGACAGCTCCCGGTACAGCGGCGGATTCTCGGGCAGGTAGCCGACATGCTTTTTGGCCTCGGCAGGTTTTTGCCGCAGGCTGATCCCGCACAGGCTGATTTCTCCGCTGCCGGGCAGCAAACAGCCGGTCAGCATCTGCAGTGTGGTGCTCTTGCCAGCGCCGTTGGGGCCTAACAGTCCCAGAACTTCACCGCGATTTAACTGCAGCGAGACATCGTGGATGATCTGCTTTTTGCCGAAGCTGCGGGTGAGATTCTGTGCGCTGAGCGTGATTTGAGGCGTCGCGTTTGACAAGGTAAGTGGCGGCAATAGTTGTAGACAGGGATGAATATAACCTAATATGTGCACCCGTATCAAAAGATGTATCGTCATGAGCCCTTATTTACTCGCCGCCGTTTTACTGCTGGCCGGATGTGTTCAAGCCCGGCCGCCCGCGCAACCCGTTGCGGAGTCGCTTGTTCAGGCGCCCCAGGTGCCCGATGCGCCGGTCGTCGCACTGCCGGAGGTTGAATTGAGCAGCGAGTTGCTCTACGAATATCTGCTCACTGAGATTGCCAGTCAGCGAGGACATGCGGCGCTGGCCGTCGAGGGCAGCCGCGAGCTGGCGCAAAAGACGAAGGACCCGAGGCTGGCTAAGCGCGCCGCCCAGCTGGCGCTCGAATCGGGAGACTTAAGGCGTGCGGTCGATGCCTGCCGTTTCTGGCAGGAGCTGGAGCCCGAAGCGCCGCTGGCTGCGCGTCTGCTCTCGCAATTGCTGCTGCGTAGCGGAAGGCTGGATGAGGCGCGGACAGAATTTGCCAAAGTGCTCAAGTCTGAATCCCCCGCTCTGGTCTTCATGCAGCTTTATCCGCTGACGGCCGCTTATCCTGACAAATCCGCCATCTTGAAGATGGTGCGCGAATTGGCTAATCCCTATCCTGCCGTTGCCGAGGCGCACTGGCTGGTCGCGCAACTTATGATGCTGGCGGGCGATGAATCTGCCGCTTTGCTGGAAGTTGGTAAGGCTGCGCATTTGCGTCCCGAATGGGATATGCCGGTCTTGCTCGAGGCTTCGCTGCTGCGCAAGTCCGATCCCAAGCAGGGATTGTCCGTGATGCAGCGCTATCTGTCGGCCAACCCCGCCGCGCGTGAAGTCCGGTTGCAATATGCCCGTGCGTTGCTGGAGCAAAAACAGTACAGCGAATCGCGCGCCGAATTTCAGATTCTGGCTCGGGAAAATCCGGGAAGTATAGACCTGGCTTTTGCCGTGGCGCTGATCTCGTTGCAGCTCAACGATTTATCCGGTGCTGAGGCCGAGTTGAGGGCCGCGCTGGCGATAGGCGGCAAGGGGCAGGATACCGTTGAATATTTTTTAGGCCAGCTCAAGGAAGCCAAGGAAAACGAGGCCGAGGCGCTGGCTCATTATCAGATGGTCAAAGAAGGCGAGTACCTGTTTTCGGCTCAGTTGAGGGTCGTTTATTTGCTGGAAAAACAGGGGCGCCTGGATCAGGCGCGCCATGTGTTGCAGCATGCCGCTGCAACTACCCCGGTGCAGCGCGTGCAGGTCGTGATGATAGAGGCGCAGATGCTGGGCGGGGCTAAACAATACAAGGAAGCCTATCGGGTGCTGGAACAGGGGCTGCTGAAGTTTCCCGATCATCACGAGCTGTTGTATGAGGCCGCCATGCAGGCGGACAAGCTCGGAAAATACGAGGCATCTGAAAAACTGCTGCGCAGACTGATTGCACTCAAGCCGGATCACGCCCACGCTTATAACGCGCTGGGTTACAGCATGCTGGAGCGCAACGTGCGCGTGGCTGAGGCGCTGGTGCTGGTCGAGAAGGCGCTGCAGCTGACCCCGGATGATTACGCCATCATGGACAGCGTAGGCTGGGGATATTTCCGTGCGGGGCGTCTGGATGAGAGCGTGACGATGCTGCAGCGCGCCTTCAAGGGCAATCCCGATCCTGAAATCGCGGCGCATCTGGGAGAAGCATTGTGGGCGCACGGCGATAAGGAACAGGCTGAAAAAATCTGGCAGGAAAGCTTGAAATCCCACCCCGACAGTGTGCAACTGCCCGCCGTGATGAAACGCTATCTGCCGTGATTATGATAGATTTTTTCATCTTGCTGCCGGTGCCGACCGATGACTTTGAGCCCCTGCTTGCCCGCTAAGGCTTGAATGAAGATTCCCCCTTGCGCTTGACAGTGTTTGCAACCCGCCATTAAGATAGTGATCAATTACTATCCTTTCTTCGTGTTCATGCCGAAATTTAAAATACTGCCGCATTGTTGATTGGCGGCCTGGTGCTGGCTTACGGCAAGGTCACCACAGAAAAAATACATACGGGCACACTCATCCCCGAGGTGTTCGGCATAGACATGGTCGAAGCCAGCCATTGTTGCCCTGTGAGGTAGCCGGGGAGGAAACCGTAATTTTATTGGAGAATTATTGTGAATCAGGAACTCATCAAGCGCCGCATGACCACCGAAGAGCGGCAAAGCGAAATTGTGCGCGTGGCCATACACCTGGCCGCAGAAAAGGGCATAGACAGCGTCACCACGCAGGATATGGCCGATGCGATGAAGGTCACGCAAGGCGCGATTTTCAAGCATTTCCCGACCAAGGATGACATCTGGCTGGCCGTGATGCACTGGATACGCGGCAAACTGATGAAGGTGGTGGAAAAGGCCGCCTCAGAAGCGATGGACCCCGTCGATGCGATCGAAAGGATGTTTTTCGCGCACATCAGTTTTATCGGCAAGCATCCTTCCATTCCTCGCCTGTTGTTCTCGGAGATGCTGCATAAAAGGAACAGCAAGCTACGCGAGCTGATACAGGAAATCATCTCGGGTTACGAAGGGAAAATTGCCGCCCTGCTCGAAGAGGCCAAGGCGCAGTCTCAGGTGTCTTGCGAGCTCGACAGCAAGAATGCCGCAGTGCTCTATATCGGCATGATTCAGGGATTGTTCCTGCAGGTTTCGATTTTCGGCGGCAAGCGCACCTTGCTCGAAGAGGCCAGAAAAACCTTCCCTATCTATCTGCACGGTATCAGAAAGCGCAGCGATGACATTTAACTCTTACCCCAACCCATGAAGGAAAGCACAATGAAAAAAACGATCGCCTTATTGACCGCATCCCTGATTTTTGCCGCGTTGCCGTCACATGCCGCAGAGCCGCTCGCCTTGCAACAGGTGATGAAAGAACTGGGCCGCAACATGCAAATCGTAACCGACGGGATATCCCGAGAAGACTGGCCTCTGGTTGAACACACCGCTCATCTGATAGGCGAGCATCCGGAGGCGCCGCTGGATGAAAAGATCCGCATCATGGCTTATCTGGGAAGCAATATGAGCAAGTTCAAATCCCTGGACGGGCAGACTCATCATGCGGCGCATGAGATGGCGGAAGCGGCCGAGGCGAAAAACGGGCAGGGTGTGATCGCGGCCTTCGGAAAGCTGCAGACCGGTTGCCTTGCCTGTCATCAGAGCTTCCGTCCTGCCTTCGTGGAGCACTTCTACGGAAAATCTAAATAAACCATCGCATTGCGAATATCACCATAAAGGATACATCATGAAAAACTGCAAATTGAGCTGGGTTCTGGTCGTCGTTTTGTCCGTCATCGTCGCCCTGCTGGGCTACAAGTTCACCGCAGGCGAAGTCAAGCCGTCCGACGACGGTCGTCAGGCGGTGATGCTGACCAAGGATGAGCGCAATGCCTTGCTTCTGGAAATGCGCAACTGGCTGCAAAGTTCCCAGGGGATTTTGGCCGCAGCCTCGGCAAAGGATTTTGAGGCCGTCATCAAATCGGCCAGAGCATCGGGTATGGCGGCAGAAGCCGATACGCCAGGCTCGTTATTCAGAAAGATTCCTGTCGAAATGAAGGCGCTCGGTTTTGGAACACGCAAGAAATTCGACGAGATCGCCGCCGATGCCGAAGCGTTCAAGGACGGCAATCGCACCGTCGCCAAATTGAGCGAGGCGATGAACAACTGCATCGCCTGCCATGCGACTTACCGGTTTGTTGAAGTTGCTCAATAAGCTTGTGCCAAGATAAGTCCCGGTACTTCGGGGCTTAATGCAGGTTTTGTGAAACTGCATCTTTAAGGAGAGGCCTGCGGGAGATTGAATCTGCTTTCCAATGCAGGCCCTCTGCAAGGCTCAGCGACCTCCGCGTCCGCCCATGCCACCTCCACCCATGCCACCCATTCCGCCGCCTTGCCCGCGTTCGGGCGGATTATCCGGGAGGGTCAGGCCCTGCTCCTTGGCTTTTTCCTTCATCTTTTCATGATGCTCGTTGCGTATTTGTTTGCGTTCTTGTGCAGTAGTCGCGTTGCGCATTTTTGCGCGCTGCTCGTTTTGCTCTTCGGGTGTCATCAATTGCCTGCCGGTCGTCTGCTGCTGGGCTTTGGTCTGATCTGCGGCGTCAGCTGACAGCGCGGCTGCGGATGCGACGAGTAACGTGCAGGCTAATATGGATAAAGTGGTTTTTTTGAACATGTTGATCTCCGATTGAAAAGTTATACGGGAACATCACTTCTGGGGTCAGTTCATTATAGATCAGGCAGATGCGGATTGAACCGTGAAAAATCCATAAAATCGAGGCTGATTTTCGGAATATTTCCTTCGCGTCGGATAAGTCCTTCTCTTACCCTGAAAAATCAGGCAGGCTTAAAGTCTGGAAAATGATAAAGTTCGGTTAAGCGGCCGCATTGTTCAAGCCGCTGAGATGACGAATAAATCAGCGCTTCTTTAAACTCAAATGATTAAAAAATCAGGTTTTTCATGTCGATAGCCGTAAAGCTGATGCGCTGGATGGCTCTATTGCTGCTGACAGGCTGCGCGCATCAGCCCATCGCGCGGCCCCCCGCTCAGCCGGAAGTCGCACCTTTTGCGATGAACGGGCGCATTTCGGTCAGGCACAACGGCAAGCGGGATACGGCAGGGTTGCGCTGGGTGCACAAGACCGACACCGACGAGATCTTGTTGCTCAACCCGCTTGGACAGACTGCCGCCCGAATCTTTCGCGATGAGCGTCACGCCGTGCTGGATGACGGTGACATGCATTATGAGGAGGGCGATGTCGAGGCGCTGATGATGCAGGTGTTGGGCTGGCGTTTACAGCTCGACGGTCTGCATCACTGGGTGCTGGCGATGAAAAGAGGGGATGAGGAGCGAATCGAGCGCGATGCAGCGGGGCGTCTGTCTGTGTTGCATCAGGATGGCTGGGAAGTGCGCTATCTTGCCTATGCGGATGACAAGCCGGACAGCCTGCCCTCCCGCATGGAGCTTATCCGCGCGAATTTGAAATTGACGATAGTGATAGACGAATGGGAATGGAATATCAAATGAAGGAGTCAGGATGCGGGAGTCAGGAGTCAGGAGTCAGGATGTCGTGTCCTGCGCCTGCCAAGCTGAATCTGTTTTTGCATGTCACGGGCCGCCGCCCGGACGGGATGCACCTGTTGCAGACGCTGTTTCGTTTCATCGATCTGAATGACACGCTGCATTTTTCGCTGCGCGAGGACGGGGAGGTGCATCGCAGCAATGCCATCGAAGGCGTGTCTGAAGAACAGGATTTATGTGTCCGAGCCGCGCATCTTTTACAAAAAGAGACGGGCTGCACGCTGGGTGTCGATATTGAACTTGAAAAGCGCATCCCGATGGGCGGGGGCTTAGGCGGCGGCAGCTCCGACGCGGCAACTGCGCTGATCGCCTTAAATCGCCTGTGGCAGCTGGGCTTGTCGCGAGAGAGGCTGATGGGGCTGGGCCTGCAGCTGGGGGCGGATGTGCCGGTATTTGTGTTCGGGCAGAATGCCTTTGCCGAGGGCGTGGGCGAGAAATTGCAGGCCTATGAGCTGCCTGCAGCCTGGTATGTGGTGCTTTTTCCACCGGTTCATGTGCCCACTGCAAAAATATTTTCACATCCGCAATTGACACGCGACTCAGTTTCGATAATAATTCGCGCCCTCAGAACACAAGCGCTGAAAAATGATCTTCAGCAGGTGGTTTGCAGCATGTATCCGGTCGTCGCAGAGTATATTGACGAGCTGGGTAAATACGGCAAAGCGCTGATGACAGGTTCAGGTGCCTGTGTCTTTGCAGAGTTCGACAGCAAGGCAGAAGCCGAAGCGGTCCTGCAGAAATTGCCGCAGCAGATGCGGGGAGTCGCGGTACAAGGTTTAATGAAGCATCCGTTGCAAGATTGGGTGCTTGACTAGGTAATTGGGGAGTCGCCAAGTGGTAAGGCAACGGGTTTTGATCCCGTCATTCGTAGGTTCGATCCCTACCTCCTCAGCCACAATCAGGGCACTTTGGTGCCCTTTTCGTTTTTAATTTTTAAGGGGTTCACGTGTCCTACGATAGCTTGATGGTGTTCACAGGCAATGCCAATCCTAAGCTTGCCGAAGCGGTGGTGCAGCAACTGGGGATCACGCTGGGCCGTGCGACAGTCGATCGCTTCTCCGACGGCGAAGTGATGGTCGAACTCCTTGAAAATGTGCGCGGCAAGGATGTGTTCATCCTCCAGTCTTCCTGCGCACCGACCAATGACAATCTGATGGAAATCATGGTGATGGCCGATGCGTTGAAGCGCGCTTCGGCCGGTCGCATCACCGCAGCGATGCCGTATTTCGGCTACGCGCGTCAGGACAGGCGTCCGCGTTCAGCCCGTGTGGCGATCACCGCCAAGCTGGTCGCCGACATGCTGACCAGCGCCGGTATCGACCGCGTGCTGACCATGGATCTGCATGCCGATCAGATACAGGGGTTCTTCGATATTCCGGTCGACAATATCTATGCCAGCCCGATCCTGCTGGCCGATGTATGGCGCCAGAATTACCCCAACTTGATCGTGGTGTCGCCCGACGTGGGAGGCGTGGTGCGCGCCCGTGCGCTGGCCAAACAGCTGGATGCGGATCTGGCCATCATAGACAAGCGCCGTCCGCGTCACAACGTGGCCAAGGTGATGAATATCATCGGTGAAGTTCAGGGTCGTACCTGTTTGATCATGGACGATCTGGTCGATACCGCAAACACTTTGTGTGAAGCTGCCAAGGCGCTCAAGGATAAGGGTGCGACGCGGGTGCTGGCCTATTGTACTCACGCGGTGCTTTCCGGTCCTGCGATTGAGCGCATCGAAAATTCGGCGATCGACGAACTGGTGGTCACCGATACCATCCCGTTGTCGGAAGCTGCAAGTAACTGCAGCCGCATTCGTCAGTTGAGCACCGCGGAGTTGATGGCGGAAACCATACGCCGCATCAACAACGAAGAGTCGGTCAGTTCGCTGTTTACAGAATAACGGGCAACGATGCTTGAGCGAATTTAAAGTTTAAGGTTTTAGCGGCAGCCATGTTGGTTGCCGTTTGTTTGAATCGACTGGTCGCGGTCGATTCTCTATTTGGAGAAGTAAAAAAATGACAACAACATTCAACGCAACAACACGCAAAACGCAAGGTACGGGTGCGAGCCGCCGTCTGCGTAAAGCCGGTCTGGTACCCGGCGTAGTCTACGGTTCGGGCGATGCCGTGATGATCGAAATGGATCACAACGAACTGTACTACAAGCTGCGTGCTGAATCTTTCCACGCATCCGTGCTGACCATGAATCTGGATGGCAAGGAAGAAGCCGTACAACTGCGCGCTTTCGTGAATCACCCTTTCCGTCAGCAGGTTCAGCATCTGGATTTCCAGCGCGTTGATCTGTCCAAGAAGATACACATCAAAGTGCCTTTCCACTTCACCAATCAGGACATCGCACCTGCAGTCAAGACCGGCGGCGGCAAGATCAGCCACGTAATGATAGAAGCTGAAATCTCCTGTCTGCCAGCGGATCTGCCAGCTTTCATCGAAGTCGATCTGGGCGGTATGCAGCTGGGTCATTCCGTGCATCTGGGCGATGTGAAGCTGCCAGCAGGTGTTGAGCTGTGTTCGCACGGTGAGCACACGGCTGAAGCGGTTGTTGCAACCGTACACGTACCGCGCGGCGCGGTTGAAGCGGCTGCTGAAGCTGCAGAAGCATCCAAGAAACAGTAATTTATGTATTAAAAAACCCGCCATTGCGCAGGCATGGCGGGTTTTTTTACGGCTTGAAAAGGAGGTTCGCATGAGTGCTATACGCTTGATTGCAGGTCTGGGGAACCCCGGGCGGGAATACGAAACCACCCGCCACAACGTCGGTTTCTGGTGGGTGGATGAGCTGGCGAGGGCTGAGAGGCTGGATTTCAGGACTGAGGCCAAGTTTCATGGCCTGGCCGCAAAGGCTCACATGCACGGACAGGAACTGCTGATGTTGAAGCCGCAGACTTTCATGAATCTGTCCGGGCGGGCGGTGGCCGCGATGGCGCAATTTTATAAGATACTGCCTTCCGAGATACTGGTGGTGCACGATGAACTCGACTTGCTGCCCGGTGTTGCGCGCCTGAAAATGGGCGGCGGTCACGGCGGTCACAACGGACTGAAAGATATCATCGCGCAACTGGGTACCAAAGACTTCTGGCGGCTGCGACTGGGGATCGGTCATCCGGGCGATCGCGCTCAGGTGTCGAATTACGTGCTGAACGATCCTCGTCGTGATGAGCGGGAACTGATACAGGATGCGATGCAGCAGTCGTTGCATGTCGCGCCGCTGATCGTTCAGGGCAAGGCCGATGCGGCGATGCTGAGGCTGCACAGCCGCTGATGTTCTTCAGGGCTCTGGACAAGCGGGTATGCCGGACTTAAACTTGGCGAAATTTTAAATCAACCTCATAAAGGATAGAACGATGAGCAGCTTACTTCTGGCGGGTCTGACGGTTCTGGTTATAGGCGACAGCCACATGGCGACCCGGGATTATCTGATCACTACATTGCATGACGATCTGATGCAGCACGGCGCCAAAGTGTACTCCTATGGTTCCTGCGGCACGCCAGCGGGTTCCTGGATGAAAACGACCACCGCCGAATGCGGGACGGCCTTCCGTCTGGATAACGGGCCGGTGCGGGAAAGACGTGCGGAAGTCGCGGTCATGAAACCTTTGCCTGACCTGATCTCATTGCATCACCCCGATCTGCTGGTGGTGGTCAACGGCGATACGATGGCAGGCTACAAAAGCCCTGCGCTTGCAAAATCCTGGATACGTGAAGAAGTCAAGACTCTGACCGACGGGATCAAATCCAGCGGGCTCAAGTGTGTCTGGGTGGGCCCGGCCTGGGGAACGGAGGGCGGCGACAACGGCAAAAATTATGCAAGGGTCAAGGAAATGTCGGAATTTTTGTCCGATAACGTGTCGCCCTGCACTTACATAGACTCGTTGAAAATGTCCCGTCCGGGTGAATGGGCGCCGATACAGATTGTAAATCACCCCGGTCATTTTGACGGACAGCATTTTCAGAAGGAAGGATATAAGGCGTGGGGAGACGCCATATCCAACGTCATCGTTTCTTCAGATATTCTGAAAAAAATCAAAAAGTGATTTCACGGTTTAATACTGTGAATAAGGAGTCACCGGATCCGGTTTCAGCTTGACGGGTCCGGTTTCCGGATTGAACATATATTTCAGATACATCAGCACCGAGTTTGGTGCATAGTATGCCGAGCGCTCCATGCTGAAGCGCCCACCCAGTACGAATTCAGGCGTTACCCGGTACTCTGTCGAGCCGCGAAGTCCATAGCCGAAACCGCTGCCTACACCGCCTTTGTAGATGGCCAGATTGTTTCCGGGCGGGAAGTTAGGGCCCGCCGCTGCGCGAGCCTGCAAGGCTGCATCGGTCGGGTAGAACGGGGCGTTGTCTTCTTTTGATCTAGCATAGGATACGTTGGCCCTCAGCTGATAATTGAGCAAATCTGCGCGCCCGCTTAATTCTATAGGCAGATTGAAGCTCAGACTGCTTTGAGGGCTGTAGTAGCCGCCGTGGCCGAAGGTATAAAAGGCCTGGTTTTTTGAGAAGCTGGTGTAATTGACCCCCAGACCCACATTCAGCAGCGTGTCATCGCTGCTGTATACGTCCCGGTCTACCGCCGCTCTCAGGTACAGGCGGTCGTTGTTCTGAACATTTTGTCCGCGCAGCAGCCCGTAGTTGCTCAGTCCGGAAAGATTGTAGTCTCCTAGCGTGCTGGAAACATACAGCATAAGACCGGTATTGGTCACGCCGCCCCAAGTCGTTCCTGACACTGGGTCTATTGCACCGGCATAGGAGAGCAGAGAGCCGGTGTAAGCCCTGCGGGATAAGGTCAGCGAATAACTCAGGCGGCCGATGTCTCCTCCGGTGCGCACGCCGCCTACGACATTGCTGACAGGAAAGCCCTGCCCGGAAATGCCGATATCGGCCTTCAGGGATGAGCGCTCATAACCCAGTCCCAGCGAAGTGCCGGAGGCCCGGGGGGTCAGGGGCTGGGGAGGGACGGCCTGGACTGCCTGTATCTTTCCGAACAGAGCCGCATCGGCGAACGCGGAAGCAAGGACGCCTGCATCGACATCAACCTTGTCTATTTGCAATTTTCCCTGAGCTTCGTAACCGATCGGGAAGCTTGCCACCAGCGGAATTTCAGTGGCCTGATAGGTCGATGTCCCGTTGCTGGCGGTCTTGCTCTGGATGTCGATGCCGGTCTCAATTTCTCCGGTGCGCCGAGATGAAATGCTCTCCATCGCCTGATCGACAGAGGAGGCGATACCGCTGGCTGCGGGTTTTTCCTTGTTGCCGATATCGGATGCAAGAGAGGCGCGGAAAACGGCCTCGCTCTCACTGTTCCCGACCAGATGTATCCTGGGTTTTTTCGCAGGTTTAGCCGCTTCATCAGGTAGCAGGTTGAGCAGAACGTTCGATTGTGGGGTCTCAGGTGCTTCTTTTTGCCCAGACTCGGCAGTTTGCGGGGCCATATCCTTTATCTGCTGGTAATAACGCATGGCCTGGTCATAATTTCCATGTGACCTTGCAATATTTCCAGCCTGAAACAGGGCCTCTGTGTTGTTGGGGAAGCGTGTGGTCAGATCGTGTACGGTCTGCCGGGCTCCGCTGTCGTCTCCCACATTTTGTTGCAGGCTGGCAATGCGCAGCCGCATATCGATATCGTCAGCAGGGGTGATGGCAAGCAGAGCATCGATTTCTCTTTTCGCGTTGCTCGTCTGTTTGTTCTGATAGTAAGCATAGGCCAGATCGTAGCGCAGGCTAAGGTCATTTGGAAATTGATCCTTTTCCTGAGTGAGCAACTCCGTGGCATTCTCGGTCAATGCGGCTCCTGAGAAGTAACTGCGGTGCAGCCTGAAATACTCGCTGGTGGAGAGCGGGTGCGCATCAAAAATCGAGTCTGCAAACTGCTGTGCCTGCTCGGTTTTTTTCGCCTTCAAAAGCTTGTCGTAATGCCTGCCTGCCATGGCAAATTCGATTTCCAAAACGCGTTCACGTCGTTTGACAGCAGCCTCATCCTGACCTTCGGGCAGACGCAATGAGGGCAAGAAATCGGTTAGCTCCTGGTCCATTTTGGCGCGATTGAGCAAGGAGGCCCAGTATATCTGCGTATCGAGCGGGGCGGGTTGGGGCAGCTTGCGCATGGCGCTGATGCCGGCCTTTTGCAATCCCAGTTTAAACCATCCTTCGGCGACCTGTTCTGTTGCCGCATAGTTTCCCCGTGCGGCGGTTTCTGCAACCGACATGATGCGGATGGCTTCCCTGCGATTGCCCTCTTTTAGGCTGGCTTGTGCCTGCTGGAAGTAGTACTGCATCAGCGCACGGTTGCGCGTCTCCAGCATCGCATCGGTGAGTTCGCCATCGGGGATTTGATCCATCGTGCTGATGGCTGCTGAGTAGTCATCCAGGCTTAACAGTATCAGGCCGTGTACATAGCGCATGGAAGGATCTGCGGGGCTTAGGTTGACTCCTTCCTCGACGACCTTGCGACCCAGCGGGGCAAGATCCAGACTGATATACAGCTTGGCCAGTGAAAAACGGCTCCATGCTTCTTTGGGTGCGAGCTGTACCGCGGTTTCCAGAGCCTGCATGGCACGGCTGCTTTGATGTGCCGCACTGTATAAACCGGCAGCTTCACGCAGCAGTCCGGCTTTGTTCTCAGGATTCGTGCCCGGCGGGAGCTGTTGCAGAACGCTTTCTACGAGTGTCAGGGCTTCTTCGCTGCGTTGCGTGCGGGATAACAGATTGCTCAGCGCGCGGGTCGCAGAGACATTGTCGTTTTGCTTGGCCAGCACTTCCCGGTATATCCGTTCGGCGCCGACCAGGTCATTCTGCGCCGCCTTGATGTCGCCCAGCAGGGTGAGTGCGTTCGGTTCGTCCGCCTGCAAGGCGAGCGCCTTTTGTATGGCTATTTCGGCTTCATCGAGTTTGTTTTCTTCGAATAGTTTGCTCGATATGCGCAGCGTCTTCCAGAACTCGGCGAGCGATGCCAGGCTGATCCACTTCGGATTTTCTCCCTTGGAGGCGGCCATTGCCTTCCTGAACCATTCTTCCGCATCGGCAAACTTGCCCTGCCGCTGTTTGATCAGACCCAGTCCGCCCAGTACTTCGGGATCGTGAGGTCTGCGCGTCACGATATCCATGAGGCTGCTCTGTGCAAGTTCCAGATTTCCGTCTTCGAGTGCATCAAGTGCATCGGTGCGCGCGATGATGTCGGGATCGCTGGCAAGGCTGGCTGCCTCGTCCTGCTTTGATTTTTCTGGTTTGTTTGCAGTGGTCGCAGTTCTGCGTTTCTCCGTCCGGATTGCAGCGATTTTCGGTTTGGTGGTTCCCGGTTTTACTGCCGCGATAGCTGGTTTAGTGATTGCAGGCTTACCCGCCGCGATAATCGGTTTTTCGACACGCTTTGGTTCCGCAGCGGGGGTAGCGATCTGAAGGGGGGGGCCTTCTATCGCCTCCTTCAGCTCACGGGTGTGTCTTCCTTCCGGAGCGGTTTGTTCCAGTGTGCGCAAGTAGCCGCGGGCCTCCTCGGGTTTTCCGTTTTTGATTGCAATCCTGCCCAGCATCAGCAGCGCCTCGGGGGAGTTCGGTTCTATCAGTATCAGTTTCTTGAGCAAGTCTTTGGCAAGATCGGAGCGGTCTCTGTCTACCCATTTCTTGGCTCCGCGCAGCAAGGTGTCCGTCGCCGCATCCGTTGCTCCGCTAGCGGGTGCGCAGATCAGGCCGGTCAGGACGAGCGAAATGGTCAGGGTGCGTAGGTTTATTTGCATTTTGATTTCCAGCTCGGTATTAGATTCCCTTTGGAATCAAACCGGTATAATTCATTCTGCCAGCCGAGTGCAAACAGGCTCAGCACCTGATCGTAATAGCGATCATCCGAAATGGGTTGCAGGTCGAGCAGGCGCAACTGCTCTTTGGCCGCTTTTTCAAATCCGGCGGCCCGCAAAAACGGCACCATGGCCGCAGAAAAACCGCCCGGGCCCTGATTTTTGCTCTCGCCGGTCTGAATGTCGACCGATTCGGGGGGATAACCCAGCTTTTCAACCTGTCTGGCCATCGGCTTTAGTGCATCTATGATCAGGCTGCGGTCGGCATCGTCCCGGCTCATCATGCCGGCCCATAAATAGACCCGGATGGCATCGTAGGAGCCGACTCTTCCCTTTTGCGGATCGGTATCCGGTAAAAATTTTCCGTCATAATCGTAGATCGTCCAGTCGGGTGCATAACCCTTGGGGGCGGATCTTAGGATCACCTGACGTGAAGAGTTTAGCAGTGCCGCCCAGCGCGCATCTTTGCTGCGGTTGGAAAACCAGCGCATCAGCTGCATTGGGGTATAGCTGGGGTTTAGCCGCACGCGGCTCGGGCTGAGTTTGAAACCAGCCGCGCCCGGAAGCAGTACCAGTCCCAGACCGGGAACTTCGAGCGTCTCGGAGGTCAGGATGCGGTTGGCCAGCAGCGAAGAGAGTGCGACATAACGTCTATCCTGCCACAGTCTTCCTGCTTCTCCCAGGGTATAGGCGATCCACAGGTCGGAGTCGGATGCGGAGTTGGTATCCCTGACACCTATGCTGTCGTCTTCCCTTTTTCCGAGCTCCCAGGACGGCAGGTGAGCGATCAGATCGTTTTCAGACAGGTTTTTTTCGGTCCAGCTCAGCAGCTTTTCAAAAGTTGTGCGATCTCCCGCTACCAGAGCGAAAAACAGCGCGTAGGATTGCCCTTCGGAGGTGGTTCTCGTTCCATCCTCGCCCTGATCTTCAACTCTTCCTTCATCGGTGATGGAGGATTTCTTGAACGACTCCCAGGCGGGCCAGGGGCTTTCGCATGGCAGTGCCGGTGAACTCAAGCACAGCATCAGCATGCAAGCCAGTATTTTGAGAGTGCCCTGAACAAGTTTTAGGTTAAACCCCATTCAACGATAACCTCGGCATAAATTGATCAAAGTGATATTCTGACTCGCAGTTTAGGTCGATTGTAATGTAAATACCGGTTCGTATGATACTACTGTGCACATGCAGTATCAGGGTTATGGCTTTATAGTCTTAAGGATTTCCGGGCTGATAATGGCGTGGCTGATGTTTTTTGCCCAGGCCCGATAGCCTTCATCATCAAAATGTTGCCCATCTATGGTTTTCCATTCGCCGATTTTTGAGAAATTCCGAGAGTCGATATAAGTGCAAGGTTCTACCAGAGTGGACAGATATTCGGAAAAGTCCTGTACGCGCCGGTTGTTTTTTTGATACCGGTTCGTTCCGCCATTGTCTCCCCAGGTGGGACCTACCCATATGCAGCGTATATTGTGCGCTTTAATCTCTTTTGTCAGTGATGAAACGCCTTGCTGTACCCACTGTTTAGGTATGGTTTTTGTGTCATAACTTGCCATGGTATCGCCTATCACCAGCACAATGGCGTTAGGCTGATGTTTCTTGATCAGCTCAGCGACAGGCTGGGTGCTGGCGATGTCCGACGGCCGGTAGCGGATCGGGCCGCCGTTGATGCGGAACGCGCTGCACTGTACGGCTCTGGTTTTCATCCAGCCGTCAGCCGATCCGCTGCACGCTCCGTAGGTGTAGACCCTGGCGCCTAGTCTGGCCAGCTCATCAGGCAGTGCGCCGATTAACTGTCTGCTCTGCCCCATGGAGACCATATGGCTTTCACCCAGTACCAGCAAGGTCAGTTTTTCCAGCGGCATAGCCCCTTCCGCCATGGCGTTTTGGCTCAGCAGCAGTGCAATCCCTAGCAGAAATTTTTTCATGAATAAACTCCAAAGTTGATTCGCGGGGGGCTTTTTGTATTATCTCAACTTCAGGCTATCTTTGCTCGAGTTCCTGAAAGGTATTTTTTCCCGTACGCTTAGATGTTTAGCTGCGTCCAAGTTAGAATACGAGCCTGACCGATATATACCGACTTTTTGTGAACTCTGGCAAAAACTACTACTGGCGCATTGCCGGTTTCTATTTCTTTTATTACGCCTTCATCGGGATGTTCGCGCCTTATTGGAGCCTGTATCTGCAATCGATACGCTTTAATGCGGTTGAGATCGGTATGCTGATGTCGGTCCAGCCGGTGATGCGCATGCTGGCTCCCAACCTGTGGGGCTGGCTGGCCGATCACACCGGGCAGCGATTGCGGGTGATCCAGATTGCAGCGGCCTTGAGCGCGGTGTTTTATCTCGGAGTCTTTGCAACCACCAGCTTCTGGGGCATGCTGCTGGTGCTTGCGCTGATGAGTTTCTTCTGGAGTGCCTCGATGCCGCTGGTTGAAGCGACAACCTTGACTTATCTTGGGACGCAGACTGCGCGATACGGAAGGCTGCGCTCATGGGGGTCTATAGGTTTTATCGCCTCGGTGGTGGGTTTGGGCTATGCTTTCGATCATATCGCCATCGCCTGGCTATTGTGGGCGGGTCTGATCTGTGAGATGGGTATTCTGATCTTTTCCAGGCAGTTGCCGGTAACGAAGGTCGAGCCGCATCCTGCCGACCATCAGCCCATCGGGCGGATACTACTGAAACCTCAGGTGCTGATCTTGTTCGCCGCATGTTTTCTGATGTCCGCCGCACACGGCCCCTATTACACTTTTTTCTCCATCTATCTGGTCGAGCATGGCTATTCCAAGAGTGCGGTGGGCGGACTGTGGGCGCTCGGGGTGATCTGCGAAATCGCGGTGTTTTTTCTGATGCCCAAGTTGGCCCGCCGTTACGGATACACCCGCATTCTGATCACAAGCTTTGCGCTGGCCGTGCTGCGCTTCATGCTGATAGGCTGGTGCATCGACTGGTTGACGCTGCTGCTCATCGCCCAGCTGCTGCATGCCGCAACTTTCGGTTCCTATCACGCAGCTTCGGTCGGTTTGATACATGAGCTGTTTCAGGGGCGCCATCAGTCGCGCGGTCAGGCTATGTTCGGCAGCCTCACTTACGGTGCGGGCGGCATGCTGGGCGGGATGGTTAGCGGTCCGATATGGCAATATTACGGCGCGAGCATGCTGTATTCCTGCAGCGCGCTGATGGCGCTGTTCGGATGGCTGTTGATGAAATGGCAGGCGCGCATGAAGTCTCGCTTTGAGGTATGCTAGGCCGCAGTGTGGTCAGGCTAGTTCGGGATAATTTAAGTGAATCGCGTGATTAAACAGCAAGACTCAGATGCCGCCCGCGATGCCGGGCGGAGCGGCTGGTCGGCCTATTTTGACAGGCTGGGCCGTCAGGTGAAGAAGACGGCCAATACGACGATCTGGTCGGGTGAGCCTGTCAGGCCTGCAAATGAGTCGCAAATGCCGCAGCGCCGGGCGCGGCACTCAAGCGGCGACAGGCGCATGACTGTCGATCAGCGACGCCAGTTGCTGGCTGGCAAGCCTGCCGCGTTTGCAACTCCCAGGCCCGATCTGCCCTTCTTTAACCGCTATCTGGCGCAGCTCGGCGCGTCAAAGCAGGAACGCACTGAGCCTGCGGTTCGCCCTATTGGCGACCGGCGGACCGGTCAGCGGCGCAACCGCGAAGAACCTGTGCGCGGGAAGTGGTTTCCGCGTGTTCGGGAAAAGTTGAGGTCCCTGTTCCCGCAAGAAGAGGTTGGTGCGGTCTCGCCGGGCAAGATTTCGCTTGGGGTGTGGGGTTATTATTTCGTCGCGAAACTGGCCTTGTACGGTATGGGGGCGATCGCTTTTCATTCATTTGAAAATCTCGTTTTTGTGGCCTTCGTGCTTTTACGGACTTCCTCGCGGCTTTTTACCCGGCTTAAAATGATAGTCGGTGCCGTGCTGGCGATCAGTCTGCTCTATTACGATTCCTGGTTGCCGCCGGTCGGACGGTTGCTGACCCAGGCATCTTTGCTGTCCACTTTTAGTCTGCCCTATCTTCTGGAGCTGTCAGGGCGGTTTATCAGCTGGAAAATGACAGGTTTGCTGCTGGCGGCCATGCTGTGTTACTGGGTTGCGCAGCGCCTGATGCGTGTCGGGGTGTTGGTCGTGCTCGGCATGCTGGTTCTGCTGGTGGTTCAATATTTTCCATCGGGTGAGCGGGCATCAGACTTTAACCAGGCAGAACTGGAGCATGTCTACCAGGAATTTTTCTCCAAAGAGGCGCAGCGCTCGGTGTTGTTTGTCTCACCGCAAGCCGATGCGCCGCCTTTCGATGTGATCTTCATTCATGTCTGCTCATTGTCGTGGGACGATATTCAGGCGGTCGGTCTGGAAAATCACCCGCTGTGGCAGCGTTTCGATATCCTGTTCAAGAAATTCAATTCGGTCTCCTCCTACAGCGGACCGGCAGCGCTGCATCTGATGCGCGCCAAATGCGGACAACCCAGGCACGGGCAGATGTACGGCCCTGTGGCAGACAAGTGCTATCTGATGGGCAGCCTGCAATTGAGCGGTTTTACGCCAGAGCTTGCCATGAATCACGATGGAAAATTTGATGATTTTCTCGGTCAGCTGGAAAAGCACGGGCGTCTGACTGCAACTCCCCTGAATCTGGAAGGGGTGGATATCGCTCAGCGCGCGTTTGACGGTTCCCCTGTCTATGACGACCTGGCCGTGCTGACCCGCTGGCTGCATGAGCGAAAAACTTCGGACAGCATGCGCGTTGCGCTTTACTACAACACGGTCAGCATGCACGACGGCAACCATCGCCCCGATCTTCCGTCCGAGCCCAATACGCCGGAGGCGTACCGCGCCAGGCTGTTGAAGTTTCTCGACGAGACGGAAGTCTTCCTGAAAAAACTGGAGACCTCCGGCAGGCGTGCGGTCGTGGTTATGGTGCCGGAGCACGGCGCTGCGCTGCGCGGCGATAAACGACAAATTTCCGGGCTGCGCGAAATTCCCACTCCCTTGATTACGCTTGTTCCTGTGGGTATCAAGGTGATCGGCAGCAATCGCGAGGGAGAGGCATTGATGGTCGAACAGCCTTCCAGTTATCTGGCAATTTCGCATATAGTCGAACGCATGCTTGAAAGATCTCCATACAATCGTTTCGTGCCTTCCGATTACGTCGAAGGTCTGCCTGTGACCGATTTTGTATCGCAGAGCGAGTCGATGACGGTGATCGAATCGGACGGCAAGTATTATCTTGGCCGGGATGACGGAAAATGGGAGCGTTATGCCGAATTTGATCAGGCTACTCCGGCGCGCTAGGATGGATCGTTTTATGCCGTAGCGTTTTACAGGCAATATCTGAAATAGTTTAAGAAAATGCCGATTTATCCGGTTTTGTCGTTCCCGCGCAAGCGCCAAGCCGGTAGAATGAAAAAGTTGGATCCTGCGGAAAGTGGCCCAGTGATTTGCTGGCGTTCCCTTTCGCGGGGAAGAGAAATAAATCCGCGCAGACTTTAATACCGGTTATGAATGAAGACAGGCCCCCCACAGACAGTCAGCGGCAGAAAGCCGAAAGGCGTTATTTCGTCGAAAAAATTTCCCGGCCTCCTGGTGAGCTGAACGAGCCGCAACAGGAAATCTTAGTTACGTCCCTCTCAGGCACTCTGACATCCTGGCTGACTCTGGGTAAAGAGTTGCTGAAGCGCTTGATCGGCCGATTTCTGAACCGCTCTGCTGCGGAGCATCACGTCGTTGAACGCGGTTATTTTGAGACGCTCTCGCTGGGAAAATGGGGCTTTTTCCTGCTCGCAAAACTCGCGTTGTTCTGGAGCGGACTGATTGCTTTTCATCCGTTTGAAAATCTCTGTTTCGCTGCCTTCGTCATTTTTTCTGTGTCTTCGAGATTCTGGCGCTATGCGTACAACTTTGTGTCTTTGCTGCTGGCGATCGTTCTGCTCTACTACGATTCCTGGCTGCCCTCGGTAAGCCGCCTGATAGAGGCGATGCCGAGCATTTCCGGTTTTGGCTGGGATTATCTGTTCCAGCTTTTGATCCGTTCCATCAATGTCACGCTGGTCGCCGGAATGATGGCTGCCGCGATCGTGTACCGGATGATATGGAGAAAGTGCCGTATCGGGGTGCTGGTTGTGCTTGTCATGCTGGGCGAAGCTTTTTTGCAAAGTCCGATCTGGATGGAGGTGAAGCATGAGGTCAAGGGGGTTGAAGTTGCCCAGTCTCCCCGTGATATGGACAGCATGCTGCAGTCATTTTTCGATCGGGAGTCGCAGCGCATCGTGGTATTTCCCTCGCCTAAACCTGGTGATGTTCCCTTCGATCTGGTTTTTATTCATGTCTGCTCTCTGTCGTGGGACGATATTCAGGCGGTCGGCCTGGAAGATCATCCGCTTTGGCAGCAATTTGATATTCTGTTCAAGAAGTTTAACTCGGCGGCGTCGTACAGCGGTCCTTCCATCATACACATGTTGCGTGCCAACTGCGGGCAGCAGGAACACCGGAAAATGTACATCCCCGCGCCTGCCGGCTGCTATTTGCTCGATAATCTCAAGGACATCGGTTATGAGACGGATTTCGCGCTCAATCACCGCGGCAGTTACGATGATCTGTTGAGCCAGATATATCAGCATGGACATGTGAGTTCGCCGCTGATGTCGCAGGACGGCCTTGATGTCGCGCTGCATGCCTTTTACAGCGATTCACGTCATCCATCCCCGATTTACAGCGATCAGTCGGTGCTGGATCGCTGGCTGAAAAAACGCAAGGAGTCAGTCAGTTCGCGGGTGGTGTTTTTTTACAATACGGCGACTTTGCATGACGGAAACTATTATCCGGGCGGTGAAGCTCTGCCGGATACGCTCAGGACTTACCGGCAGCGCCTGAGCCTGTTTCTGGATGAGATGGATGCCTTTATGCAGAAGCTCTCGGAGTCGGGGCGTCCTACGGTGCTGGTTATGGTGCCCGAACACGGCGCAGCGGTGAAAGGGGATAAGCGGCAGATAGTCGGGTTGCGGGAAATTCCCACCCCTTCGATTACGCAGGTTCCCGTTGGCATCAAGGTGATCGGCGCCACGCGCCAGGGGGGTGCGGCACTGAACGATCAGTCCACCAGTTATCTTGCCGTTGCCCATGTCGTGGCGCGCATGCTGGAGCACTCCCCTTTTGTCGGGGGGCACTTTCTTGCTTCAGACTATGTGGCGGGGTTGCCGGTGACCGACCTGGTTTCGCAGAATCAATCGACCACGGTGGCGAAATTCGGGGATCAGTACTATATCAGCCGGGGAACGGGAAGCTGGGACAGTTATACTGAATTCAACAAACTACCGGCTCGTCAGTAGAAGAGGCCGCAGGAAAAATCGTGTTTTCGATCAGAATAGACTTAAGAAAATCAGGGGAAATCTGCTATCCTTGCACTGTTTTTCCGAGCTCATTTTTGCTGCGGGCAGGTTCATGCCGAGTTTTGCCAGATGGCGCCATATTGACCCAATAGCGACAGGCGATTTTAGTCTATGCAAGTATGTAATCAGTTGTCATGACGGCAGATAAGGACGATCAGCCTTATCGTGATGCGCCCGAGCGCAGGCCTATTGACGATATGCCCAAGTTTGCGGCCTATCTGGAAGAACTGGCTGAGCAGACAGGGAAAAGGCGCGCATATAACGCAGAAGGATTGCAGGCCGAGAGTGCCCAGCGTCCCCATGCGCCCATCGGAGATCGGCGCGTGGAAAAATCGCTGCGGGAGACCCTCGTCAAGCGGCGTCACCCGCTGTTGAGTTCCGGTGTTCCGAGTCTTGCGTCTTTTGTTGAAACGCGCGCCAGGCAGGCGCAAAAAGAACAGCGCGCGGTTGATATGCCGAAAAATGAGGGAACGCGTGGTGAAAAAACGCTGCGCGATACCCTGATCAAGCGGCGTCATCCGCTGTTAAGTGCCGAAGTGCCGAGTCTTTCATCCTATGTTGAAACGCGTGCCAAATTTACACCGCAGTCGGGCGAACAACATAGTGCGCAGGAGGAGGTTCAAGTCACGCCTGCGCTCAATCTGGATGCTTACGGTTCTTCGACCTATCCGGGGATGCCGCAGGCGGCCAAACGCATTGCCGGGGCTTTGCATTCCGATGAAGCCGAGCATCATGACGAATTTGCCGCCGAAGAAAAACGCCAGCACAACAGCCATCCCATCGGCGACAGGCGCGCGGTGCGGGTCGATAAGTCGCTGCGGACAAGGATGGGAAGCCTGTTCGGTGGAGTCACAGGCTTTATTTCACGCTCTGCAGAGAATTCGACTTCGAGATTTGTCGACCGGGGATATTATGCGGCACTCTCTTTGGGTAACTGGGGGTATTTGCTGGTCGCGAAACTGGCGCTGTTCTGGCAGGGACTGATCGCTTTTCACCCGCTGGAAAATCTGGGATTTGCGGCCTTTGTCATGCTGCCCGCACCCACGCGATTCTGGCGCATTGCCCAAAGTGTGCTGGCGGTGGGGCTGGCCTTGACGCTGCTTTATTACGACTCCTGGTTTCCTCCTATCGGACGTCTCATCGAAGCGATGGGTGCGCTCACCGATTTTGGCTGGGATTATCTGTCTGAACTGATATTGCGCTTCATCAACGTCTACGTCATCGCTGGATTGATCATAACCGCTTTTTGTTACCGGATGGCGTGGCAGAGATATCGTGTTGGCGTGCTGGTGGTCATCGCCATGCTGGGCGTGATGCTGGTGCAGAGTCCGTTCTGGCTTGAATTCATGCGCACCGTTGAAAATAACGGGATCGAGATTAGCAAAACGCCGCCCAGTATGGATTCTGTGCTGCAGTCGTTCTTCGATCGCGAGAGATCGCGCTCGGTCGTATTTAGCAAACCATCGCCCGAGGCGATGCCGTTCGATGTGATCTTTATCCATGTCTGTTCACTGTCCTGGGACGATGTGCAGGCGGTCGGCCTGGAAGAACACCCGCTCTGGCAGCGTTTCGATTTTATTTTTAAACGCTTTAACTCGGTGACCTCCTACAGCGGGCCAGCGGCCATACATTTATTGCGCGCGCCTTGCGGGCAGCAAAAGCATGCAAACATGTACGGGGGCGCTCCGGAAAACTGTTATTTGATGGACAGTCTGCATAAAAGCGGATTTGAGCTCAATCTGGTTTTGAATCACGACGGGAAATTTGATGACTTTCTGGGGCAGGTCAGGAAATACGGACGTTTCAATGCGCCGCAAATGTCTCTCGATGGCGTGAGCGTTGCGCAATACGCCTTCGATAAGTCGCCGGTTTACGACGATGCCGCCGTGTTGAATCGCTGGATGGAGAGGCGACAAAGATCCGACAGCGAGCGCGTTGCGCTGTATTACAATACGGTCAGCATGCATGACGGAAATCATCTGGCAGGAACGCGATCGGAGCCTAATACGCTGGATACCTATAAGCTGCGTCTGGTCAAATTTCTCGATCAGACCGAGGATTTCATCAAGAAGCTGGAGGCATCTCACCGGCGCGCCGTGGTGGTGATGGTGCCCGAACACGGCGCTGCTCTGCGTGGTGACAAGCGGCAGATCGCTGGTTTGCGGGAGATACCAACCCCGTCCATCACCCTGATTCCGGTCGGGATCAAGGTGATCGGTGCGAGCCGTGCCGGCGGCCCGGCCCAGATCGAGCAGTCCAGCAGTTTTCTGGCGGTTGCGCATATCATAGAGCGCATGCTGCAAAAATCCCCTTTTGACGGTGAGAGTTTTTCCACCGCCGGTTATATTCGGGACTTGCCGGTGACGCCCTATGTGGCGCAAAGCGAAAAAAATACCGTGCTCGAATACGAACATCTTTTTTACCTCAACCGGGGGCAGGAGAGCTGGGATGAGTACAGCGAATTCAACCAATCAAAATTGCAATGAGCCGACATGAACCATCCTCATAAACATAAGCCGGGCCTCACGCATGGATTTCGGGCGATGGGCGTTGCGATGCAGGGTTTACGCGCCGCCTGGGTACATGAAGACGCCTTTCGTCAGGAGGCGGTGATCGCGGCGATTGCGATACCGGTTGCGTTTTTTTCTCCCGCCCCTCCGCTGGGTAAGGTGCTGATGGCGGGCAGCATATTTCTGGTGTTGATCGTTGAGCTGCTCAACTCCGCGCTGGAAGCTGCGGTCGATCACACCTCGCTCGAGCGCCATCCGCTGGCCAAGCGCGCCAAAGACATCGCCAGCGCGGCCGTGTTTGTCAGCATCGTCAACGCGGTCACGGTATGGGGGCTGGTACTGTTTTTCGGCTGATTCAGGGGCGTTTTACCCCCGATTGCGTTCGTTCCTTTGACCATAAGCTGCCAAGTTGCACCGGTTGTGTCATAATCGCGCGCTCTAAAATCCGTGTAGCAGACTATAAATCACTATGAGCGCACAAACTCTCTACGACAAACTCTGGAATTCGCACGTGGTTCGCCAGGATACGGACGGTACCGCACTGATTTACATCGACCGCCAATTGGTCCACGAAGTGACCAGTCCGCAGGCATTTGAAGGTCTGAGAATGGCAAAGCGCAAACCCTGGCGTACCGCCTCCCTGTTGGCCGTTCCCGACCATAACGTACCGACCGCCAATCGCGCCGCGGGCATTTCCGATCCGATTTCACGCATACAGGTGGAGACGCTGGATGCCAATTGTGCCGAATTTGGTATTACCGAATTCAAAATGGGCGACATCCGTCAGGGGGTGGTTCACGTGATGGGGCCGGAGCAAGGCGCAACCCTGCCCGGCATGACGGTGGTGTGCGGGGACTCTCACACCAGCACCCACGGCGCGTTTGCAGCGCTGGCGCACGGCATCGGCACCTCCGAAGTCGAACATGTGATGGCAACGCAGTGTCTGGTGGCTAAGAAATCAAAGGCCATGGAGGTGCGCATCGAAGGCGTGCTGGGCAGCGGCGTGACGGCCAAAGACATCGCACTGGCGGTGATCGGCGAAATCGGTACGGCGGGCGGCACAGGTTATGCGATCGAATTTACCGGCAGCGCGGTGCGCGCCCTGAGCATGGAAGGCCGCATGACCTTGTGCAACATGGCGATTGAAGCGGGAGCCAGAGCGGGCATGATTGCGGCGGATGAGACGACTTTTGAATATCTCAAGGGGCGTCCGTTTGCGCCTCAAGGCGAACAGTGGGATAAGGCGGTTGAGCAGTGGCGCGATTTGCACAGCGATGACGGTGCCCTCTACGATGCTGCGCTGGTGCTGGATGCGGCGAGCATTCGTCCGCAAGTCACCTGGGGGACTTCGCCTGAAATGGTGGTTTGCATCGACGGCTGTGTGCCCGATCCTGCGACCATGAGTGCGGACAAGCGCGAAGGCGCGGAGCGCGCGCTGGTCTATATGGGCTTGAAGGCCAACACGCCGATCACCGAGATTAGCATCGATAAAGTCTTTATCGGTTCATGTACCAACGGGCGCATCGAAGACATGCGTGCGGCTGCGGCCATCGCACGGGGTAAAAAAGTCGCGGCGAATGTAAAGCTGGCCATGGTGGTGCCAGGTTCGGGGCTGGTGAAACTGCAGGCGGAACAGGAAGGGCTGGACAGGATATTTACCGAGGCGGGTTTCGAATGGCGCGATCCGGGCTGTTCGATGTGTCTGGCGATGAACGACGATAAGCTCTCGGCTGGCGAGCGCTGCGCCTCAACCTCCAATCGAAATTTTGAAGGGCGTCAGGGGCAGGGCGGACGCACGCATCTGGTGAGTCCAGAGATGGCTGCGGCTGCGGCAATCGCCGGTCATTTTGTCGATGTCAGCAAGTTGTAGGAGAAGACGATGAAAGCGATTGCATTGTTGTTGGCGATGTTCGTTCTGGCAGGCTGCAATACCATCGAAGGTATCGGTAAAGACCTCAAAAAAGGCGGCGAAAAAATCGAAAAGGCAGCGAAATAAATGGATAAGTTCACAAAGCTCAACGGGTTGGTCGTCCCTCTGGATCGCGCCAATGTAGACACGGATGCGATCATCCCGAAACAGTTTTTAAAATCGATCAGGCGCTCCGGTTTCGGCCCGAATGCCTTCGATGAATGGCGCTATCTGGATCACGGCGAGCCGGGGATGGATTGCAGCAACCGTCCGCTCAACCCTGAGTTCGTGTTGAATCAGCCGCGCTATCAAGGCGCGCAGGTGTTGCTCACCCGCGAGAACTTCGGCTGCGGTTCATCCCGCGAACATGCGCCCTGGGCGCTGGAGGATTACGGATTCCGCGTCATCATTGCGGTAAGTTTTGCCGATATTTTCTACAACAACTGTTTCAAGAACGGCATGCTGCCGATCAGGCTGGATGCTGCTACGGTTGATGCTCTGTTCCGTGCCGAGGCGGCAACGCCGGGCTTTAAGCTTGCTGTTGATCTGGAGGCGCAGACCATCACTCAGCCGGACGGTACGGTGTATGCGTTCGAGGTTGACCCGTTCCGCAAGCACTGCCTGCTCAACGGGCTGGACGACATCGGCTTGACCTTGCAGCACGTGGATGAAATCGCCGCGTTCGAGGCGAAACACCGCGCGGCGCAACCCTGGCTGTAACGGGCGTACTTCTGATGATAATGAAGTTCGCCCGTTCCCTCTCCCCAACCCTCCCCCGCTTTGCGGGTGAGGGGGCGAACGAATCGCTACGCGAGGCTTGAGAAGACCATGCGTCTGACGCAAGACGAGCAGTTCCTGATCAAGCGCATCGTGGCCGAATTTTTTGGCGAGGATGCGACTTTGTGGTTGTTCGGTTCGCGCGTAGATGACAGCAAACGCGGCGGGGATGTAGATTTGTACGTCGTGCCGGTGGCGCAGGATGATTTGTTTATGAAACGCATCCGTTGTCTTGGCAGACTCGAAGCGGTGTTGCCTTACCCGGTGGATCTGGTGGTACATGAAGCCGGACGCGATTTGCCGATTTACCGCATTGCGGCGCAAGGGGTCAGGTTGTGAATGGGATAGCAGCGTTGCGCGACAAGCTGAATCAGTTACAGAAAATGAAACGCCACTTGGCGTATTCTTACAATAAAGTGACGGCCTGGTGGCAAGTGGATGCGGATTTTGACGGCTGGAGCGAGGATCAGCTCGAATCGCTGGCCGCATTCAAGGGGCGTTTTGCCGAGTTTCAGGATCATCTGGCATCATCGATGAAGTTGATTGCCAATATAGAAGGTGAAGATACGCGCCTGTTTACCTATGTGTTGAATTACATGGTGCAATTGGAGATTATCTCAGACATGAATGAATGGCAGGCGGTGCGCGGATTGAGAAATACCGCAACGCATGACTATTCGGAGTCGGAAACGGCTAAGGCGCAACACTTTGAGAGTTTGCTGCAATATACGAATTATCTTTATGAAACAGAGGAAAGTTTGGCCCGTTTTGTGGCTAGAACTTATCCAATCAACAACGGGAATAAATCAATATGAAAATAGCAGTCTTGCCGGGTGACGGCATAGGAACGGAGATTGTGGCTCAGGCCGCCAAAGTTTTGGATGCGTTGCGCAGCGACGGTCTGCACATCGAGACCGAATACGCGCATCTGGGTGGCGCAGGATACGATGCGGCGGGCGATCCGTTTCCGGCTGCGACTGAATCTCTGGTCAAAGAATCGGACGCGGTACTGCTGGGTGCGGTGGGCGGCTATCAGTATGATACTTTGCCCCGTCCTATGCGCCCCGAGCAGGGTTTGTTGAGAATTCGCAAGTCTTTGAATCTGTTTGCAAACTTGCGTCCCGCTATGGTCTACCCTGAGCTTGTGAATGCGTCCAGTTTGAAGCCGGAACTGGTGTCCGGCTTGGATATTCTGATTTTGCGCGAGCTGACCGGAGACATTTATTTCGGCCAGCCGCGCGGCATACGCACGCTGGAGTCTGGCGAGCGTCAGGGTTTTGATACCATGCATTACACGGAATCGGAAATCCGCCGCGTCGCGCATGTGGGCTTCAAGAGCGCGATGAAACGCAGCTTCAAACTTTGTTCTGTCGATAAGGCCAATGTGTTAGACACCAGCATGTTCTGGCGCGAGATCGTCACCGATGTGGCTCAAGAGTACCCGGAAGTCGTTTTGTCGCACATGTATGTGGACAATGCGGCGATGCAGCTGGTGCGTGCGCCCAAGCAGTTCGATGTGATACTGACTGGCAATATCTTCGGCGACATACTCTCCGATGAAGCATCCATGCTGACCGGCTCCATCGGCATGCTGCCCTCCGCCTCGCTGGATGAAAACAACAAGGGTCTGTATGAACCCTGTCACGGTTCGGCTCCGGACATCGCAGGGCAAGACATCGCCAACCCGCTGGCGACTATTTTGTCGGTTGCGATGATGATGCGTTACACTTTTTCGCGCGAAGATGTTGCGCTGCGCATAGAAAATGCAGTGCGCAGTGTATTGCAGCAGGGTTTGCGCACCGGCGATATTTTCGAGCCCGGCATGCAGAAAGTCGGCTGTACGGCGATGGGTGATGCGGTGGTGGCGGCGCTGTAAGCTGGTAGCGCGTAGCTTGTAGCGGGTTTGGCTATTGGCTACTTCGCGCTACAAGCTAAAACAAATTTTTATTTTAAAGATTAGAGAGTAGAACCATGAGCAAGCAATACGACGTATGTATATTGGGCGCGACCGGCGCGGTGGGTGAGGCGATGCTGGCGATATTGGAAGAGCGCAAGTTTCCGGTGCGCAATCTGTATCTGCTGGCTTCCAGCCGTTCAGCGGGCACCGAGATTTCCTTCCGTGGACAGGATCTGACGGTGCTGGATGTAGAGGGTTTTGATTTTTCCAAGGCGCAAATCGGTCTGTTTTCGGCCGGTGGCAGCGTTTCCGAAAAATATGCACCGATCGCAGCCGCCGCCGGTTGTGTGGTGATCGACAACACTGCGCATTTTCGCTATGACCGCGATATCCCGCTGGTGGTGCCTGAAGTCAATCCTCATGCCATCGCGCAATACACCAATCGCGGCATCATCGCCAATCCGAACTGCTCGACCATACAGATGCTGGTTGCCTTAAAACCCATCCGCGATGCGGTGGGGATTTCTCGCATCAACGTGGCGACCTATCAGGCTGTCTCCGGCACCGGCAAGGAAGCGATAGACGAGCTGGCCACACAGACCCGCGCGCTGTTCAATTCCCAGGATGTGGAAGTCGAGGTGTACCCTAAGCGCATCGCTTTCAACGTGTTGCCGCAGATCGACGTGTTCATGGAGAACGGCTACACCAAGGAAGAGATGAAGATGGTCTGGGAAACCCAGAAGATCATGGAAGACG